>NZ_JNXR01000002.1:0-421643 GCF_000725475.1 Streptomyces durhamensis | reverse complement strand
GGCTGGGACGGGGGCCGGGGCGGGGGTGCCGCCGCGGTGGGGCGTCGGGGCCGGCAGCGGTCGTACCGCCGCCGCCGGCAGGCGGTCCTCCGTGCGGATCAGCAGCGCGGCTGCCACCGCCGAGGTGACGACGAGCACCGCCCACGGCGCCCGGCCGTCCACCGCGAGCAGGGCCGTGAACAGGGAGGGCGCCACCGCCTTCGCCAGCGACCAGGACATCTGGTACGCCGCCAGATACCGGCCGCGCACCTCCTCGGGCGCCGCCTCGACCGCGAGCACCTGGGCGGCGGGGCTGTGGATCAGCTCGCCGACGGTGTAGACGACGACCACGGCGACCAGGGCGCCACCCAGGACCGTGGCCGACGCGGGCCGCACGGTGCCGAGCACGATCTGTGCGGCGAAGGCGGCCGCGAACAGGCCCCCGCCCAGCGCCGCCGCGCGGGTACGCCGGGCGCCGGTCCTGCGGACCCGCGCGCCGACACCGACCCCGGCCACCGCGCACAGCACCGTGTTGAGGGTGAACGCGGCACCGGTGAGCACCGCGGGACCGTGCAGCCACTCCACCAGGTACAGCGGGAAGAGGACCGACAGGGCCGAATAGCTCAGCGCGTTGAGGAAGTTGGCGCCGGTGACGACCAGGAAGGGCCGGTCGGCGAGGACGAGCCGGTAGTCGGCGCCCGCCCGGCGCGGGGCGGGGGCCTCGGCCGCCGTACGCGCCGGCGGCATAGGGCGCAGCGGCCGCAGCAGCAGCGCCGCGAGCGCGAAGGACAGGGCGTTGCCCCAGGCCGCCCAGGTGTAACCGGCGCTGCCCGCGAGGGAGATGACCAGCGTGGCCAGCAGCGCTCCCGCGCCGTTGCCCGCGTTCTGCAGCGCCCGCGTCGACGCCTGCAGCCGGTCCCGGCCCGTGCCGCGCGCCACCTCGCCGATCAGGGACTGCTGCGCGGCGGGGAAGGCCCGGTCGGCGGCGGCCGTGACCAGGGCGACGGCCGCGAAGGCGGCCAGGGAGTGGGCCAAGGGGTAGAGGGCGAAGCCGGCGACCCGGACGCCGTTCAGCACGTACTGCACGCGCTTGGCGCCGTACCGGTCCACCGCCGTCCCGGCGAGCGGCAGTGCGGCGATGCCCGCGAGGCCGGTGGCGGTGAGCACGGCGCCCACGAGCGTGAAGGACAGCCCGGTCACGGCGTGGAAGAAGACCAGTGTGAACGGGACGTACATGCCGGTGCCGACGCCGTTGACGGCGGCGGTGACGGGCAGCACCCACTCGTGCGGGACACGGTCGTCCGCGCGGCTCCTGCTGTTCGTCCTCTTCATCCTGGGCCCCCTCCTGAGTAGCTTGCTCGGAAGTAGCTTAGCGCTAAGCTACTTTTCCGCAAGTCACTTTCTTGCAGGCGACCATCGAGCGAGGAATACTCGGCCCATGAACGAAGGCCCGCAGCAGCGCAGGGATCCCGTCGACGCGATCATCGACCAGTGGGCCGCCGTCCGGCCCGACCTCGACACCAGGGCGATGGAGGTGTTCGGCCGGATCTACCGCCTCTCGCGCACCATGGGCGACCGCATGGAGGAGGCGTACCGCCCCTACGGCATCTCCCGCGGCGAGTTCGACGTGCTCTCGACCCTGCGCCGCTCGGGCGAGCCGTACACCCTCTCGCCGCGCCAGCTGTCGGCCACCCTCATGCTCACCACCGGCGGCATGACCGGCCGTCTCGACAAGCTGGAGAAGGCCGGCCTGCTGCGCCGCTCCCCCGACCCGCACGACCGGCGCGCCCTCCAGGTGACCCTGACCGAGAAGGGGCTGGACGTCATCGACCGGGCGGTCGGCGCGGGCCTCGCGGTCCAGGCCGAGGCCCTGTCGCCCTTCGACAGCGAGCAGGCCGGCCAACTGGCCGGCCTGCTGCGGGAGTTGCTGTCGGCCACCGAGGAGGCGGGGCACTAGCCCCTTTCCGGGGAGGCGGGGTACTGGCCCCCTGCCGGGGAGGCGGCGTACCAGCCCCCTTCCGGGGAAGCGGGGGTACTGCCCCCCTGCCGGGGAGGCGGCGTACCAGCCCCCTTCCGGGAAAGCGGGGTGCTGGCCCCCGGAGAAGCGGGACACTCCCCCCGGAGAAGCGGGGCACTGACCCCCTCCGAGGAAGCCGGCTGCTAGTCCCCTGCCGGGGAAGCGGGACGCCGGGCCCCCGGGTGGGCGGCCAGCGCCGCCTCGATGTCCGCCGCGGTGGCCGAGTCGGCGGCCCAGGCCGCGTATCCGTCGGGGCGGACCAGCACGGTCGTACGGCGGTCGCTCGCCCAGCGCGCCACGGCCGGCCGGTCCCTACGGCCGGCCCCCACCTCGTACGGCTCCGGTGTGATCAGGACGAACCGGCCGCCGCGCAGCGCCTCGTACAGGCGAGTGCCGCCGGCCAGGGCGACGTCCGGGACGCGGGTACCGGTCATCGGGTGGGCGCCCCGGGGCGCGGGGTAGCGGTAGCCGATGCCGGTGACCCGGGCGGCGACCGCGCGCCGGGCGGGGCCCACGGCGTTCAGGAACGCGGTGAGCGCGGCGCGGGCCGCGAGGGTCCAGGGGCGCTTGGCCATGGCGAGGCGGACGATCCCGCCGCTGCTGCGCAGCACCGCCCGGCCCACCGGGTGCCGCTCGGCCTGGTAGGTGCCGAGCAGCGCGGGGTCCGCGTGGCCGGTGACGACGGCCGCCAGCTTCCAGCTCAGGTTGGCCGCGTCCTGGAGCCCGGTGTTCATGCCCTGGCCGCCGGCCGGGGTGTGCACGTGCGCGGCGTCGCCGGCCAGGAACACCCGCCCGACCTGGTAGGCGGGCGCCTGCCGTTCGTCGCTGTGGAAGCGGGACATCCAGCGGGCGTCGTGCATCCCGAAGTCCCGGCCGAGGGCGAGGCGGGTGATCTCCTGAACCTCGGTCAGGTCCAGCGGCGCGTCGTCTGCGACGTCACGGCCGCGGTGCCAGCCGATCACCCGGTAGTAGCCGTCGCCGAACGGCGCGAGGAAGGCGAAGGCGTCGCCGACGGCGTTGACGGTGAGCAGGGTCGGCGGCTTCTCGGCGAGCCTGACGTCGGCGAGGACGACCGACCGGATCACCGACCTGCCCGGGAACGGCAGCCCGATCGCGTCCCGTACGCCGCTGCGCATGCCGTCGGCGCCGACGACGTACGCCGCACGCAGGCTCTCCGCACGCCCCTGCGGACCGCGCACCTCGACGGTCACCCCGTCGGCGTCCTGGGCGAGCCCGGTCAGCTCGGTCTCGTACCAGAAGCCGGCACCCGCCGCGACCGCGCGCCGCTCCAGGACCTTCTCGACCTCGTACTGGGGGAGGACGAGGAGATGCCGGAAGCGGGAGGGGAGGACGCCGAGGTCGATGGTGAGGCGGCCGAACAGACGGAGGCGGTCCAGCGGCTGTCCCACGGCCTCCAGGTCGTCGGCGAGACCACGCGCGTCGAGCTGTTCGAGGGTGCGGGCGTGCAGGACGAAGGCGCGGGAGAGGTTGCTGATCTTCCGGGGGCGCTTTTCGAGGACGGTCACCGGGACGCCGGCGGCGGCGAGATCACCGGCGAGCAGCAGGCCGGTGGGGCCGGAGCCGACGACGATGACGTGCTGCGTGCCGTTTCCCTTGGTGCCGGTCATGGTGGCCTCCTGGGCGCCAACATCTGTTGGCCAACGGGCGTTGGTCAACGCTTGTTGGCAAGCGTAGAGCGGTGGACCCGCCCGAGTCAACGGTTGTTGGCCTACGCCTGTTGACCTACGCTCGTTGGCATGACCGACGGCACGAAGACCAACCCCGCACGCCGCTCCGACGCCACCCGTGGCGCCATCCTCGCCGCCGCCCGCGAGCGGTTCGCCGCCGACGGCTACGACCGGGCCACCATCCGGGCGATCGCCAAGGACGCGCGCATCGACCCCTCCATGGTGATGCGCTACTACGGCAGCAAGGAGGGACTGTTCGCGGCGGCCGTCGCGCTGGACCTGCGGCTGCCCGACCTGGCGCGCGTGCCGCGGGACGAGGCCGGACAGGCCCTGGTGGCCCACTTCCTGGGCCTGTGGGAGGAGAACGAGGAGCTCACGGCCGTCCTGCGGGTCGGCGCCACCAACCAGGCCGGGGCCGAGCGGATGCAGGGCATCTTCCGGGACCAGCTGCTGCCGGTGGCCCGGCAGGTGTGCCCCGACCCCGAGCAGGCCCCCGCCCGGGCCGCGCTGTGTGCCGCCCAGTTGCTCGGGCTGGCCCTGACCCGCTATGTGCTGCGGCTGCCGCCGGCGCGGGAGCTGACCCGCGAGGAGCTGCTGGCGTGGCTCGGGCCGACCGTGCAGCGGTACCTGACCGCGCCGAATCCCTGAGCCGGAGAGCCGGAACGCCGGGGCGGAAAAACGCCGGGGGCGCCGGTCTCACCCGGGTACGGCGTGCGCGCGTACCAGCGGGAGGACAGGCGCCCCCGGCGGCAGAACCGGTGTCCGGTCAGGCCTTGGCCCCGGACTTCGCCTTGGCCTTCGCCGACGGGACGATGACCCTGATCTTGGACTTGTCCAGCGTCATCACCAGACCGGCGATCACCACGAACAGCGCCAGCGGGATCAGCACGTAGAGGCCCAGCGTCTGGACGACGCTCAGACCATGGCCGGGGTCGTCGCCGTCGTCGCGGGTCAGCGCGAGCGCGGGGGACGACATGAGCAGCATCATCAGCGTCGTGCCGGCGGCCAGGGCGCCGGCGCGCAGGGCGTTCTTCTTGTCCACGATCTCAAGTTAGCGAACCACCCGGAAGGACGCGCGCCCGGGGTCCACTAGCGGGGGTTCACCCCTCCCTGGCCTGCGTGAACACATCGAGCAGCGCCCTCAGCCGGGGCGCGGCCGTCAGTTCCTCCAGAGGCACCGGCCGGCCCTGGCGGTCCGCGATCGGCAGCCGCCAGTTCGGGTACTGGTCCCAGGTCCCCGGCAGGTTCTGCGGGCGCCGGTCGCCGACGCCGTCCGGGAGCCAGACGCCGATCAGCCGGGCCGGGGTGCGCAACAGGAAGCGGTGGACGGCGCGGATCTCCTCCTCCTCGTCGGTGCCGGGCGGTCCGGCGGCCGTCAGGTCCAGCAGGCCGAGGCTGCCGAGCAGGGCGAGCCACTCGGCGGCGTCGGCGGTGGCCTCGGCCCGCTCCTCGGTGGCCGGGCGGGTGAGCAGGCCCAGGCGGTCGCGCAGGTCGACGTGGTCGGCGGTCAGCCGGGCGGCGGTCGGCGGCAGGTCGTGGGTGGTGGCGGTGGCCAGGCAGCCGTCGCGCCAGCGGTCGGGCGGCAGCGGGCGGCCGTCGCCCTCCCAGTCGCGTTCGAACCACAGCACCGACGTGCCGAGCACCCCGCGCCGCGCGAGCGTCTCGCGCACGCCCGGCTCGACGGTGCCGAGGTCCTCGCCGATGACGACGGCCCCGGCACGGGTGGCCTCCAGGGCGAGGATCGCGAGCATGGCGTCGGCGTCGTAGCGGACGTAGGTGCCCTCGGTGGGCGGGCTGCCCTGCGGGACCCACCACAGCCGGAACAGGCCCATGACGTGGTCGACGCGCAGGGCGCCGGCGTAGCGGAAGAGGGCGCGCAGCAGGTCGCGGTACGGCGCGTACCCGCAGGCGGCGAGCCGGTCCGGGCGCCAGGGCGGCAGGCCCCAGTCCTGGCCGCGGGCGTTGAAGGCGTCGGGCGGGGCGCCGACCGACATACCGGCGGCGAACACGTCCTGCTGGGCCCAGGCGTCGGCGCCGGCCGGGTGCACGCCGACGGCGAGGTCGTGCACGATCCCTACCGGCATCCCGGCCTCGCGGGCGGCGCGCTGGGCGGCCCGGAGCTGGCCGTCGGTGAGCCAGGCGAGGCGGGCGTGGAACTCGACCCGGCCGGCGAGTTCGGCGCGGGCGCGGGCGGTGTCGGCCGAGCGGGGGTCGCGCAGTTCGCCGGGCCAGCGGTGCCAGTCGGAGCCGTGGGTCTCGGCGAGGGCGTACCAGGTGGCGTGGTCGTCGAGGGCCTGGCCCTGGGCGGCGCGGAACTCGTCGTAGGCGGCCCGGCGGCCGGGGCCCAGCGGGACGGCGAGCACCTGTTCCAGTGCCTCCCGCTTCAGCTCCCACACCGCGTCCCGGTCGATGAGGGCGCCCTTGTCGAGGACGGTGGCGCGCAGCCGCTCGGCCCGCTCCAGCAGTCCGTTCAGCCGCTCGCGGTCCGGGACGTACGCGTACTCGGGGACGTCCTCGATCCGCAGGTGCACGGGGTCGGGGAAGCGGCGGGAGGACGGGCGGTACGGGGAGGGGTCGGTGGGGGCGCCGGGTACGGCCGCGTGCAGCGGGTTGACCTGGATGAATCCGGCGCCGGCGGTGCGTCCGGCCCAGCCGGCCAGCTCGGCGAGGTCACCGAGGTCGCCCATGCCCCAGGAGCGGCGGGAGAGCAGGGAGTACAGCTGGACCAGCAGGCCGTGGGAGCGGCCGGGCGGGGCGGGCAGCCGGTCGGGGGCGACGACGAGGCGGGCGTGGCCGGTGCGGCCGTCGGGGGCGGCGGCGGTCAGGCGGTGCACGCCGAGCGGGAGGTTCCAGGTCCCGTCCCGTTCCTCCCCCTCCTCGGTCCGCACGCGCAGCCGCGTGCCGGGCGGCAGCGCGGTGAGGGCGGCGGGTCCCCGCGGGTCGCCGGCCCAGTGCACGACCGTCGGCGGCAGCAGGCGCTCGCTCAGCTCGCGCTCCCGGACGGCGAGCGCGGTGCGTACGGCGCCGGGGCCGGCCGCGTCGACGCCCAGGGCGGCCAGGGCGGCGATCACGGCGGAGGCGGGGACCGGGACGTCGCGGCCCGGGGCGGGGCTGTAGGAGGTGGCGACCCCGTGCAGCTCGGCGAGCCGGGACAGGTCCGCTTCCGCGGGGTCCTCCAACGCCGCGGCCATCTACACCCCCGCGCCGAAGGCGTCGGACTCGCTGGTCAGCGGGGTGGCGTCGGCGAGCGGCGGCTCGCTGGTCAGGGGCTCGGCGTCGGGCAGGGGTGGTTCGCTGGTCAGCGGGGTCTGGGCGCAGGCGCTCTCCGCGCTGAAGACGCACAGCGGTGCTTCGGCGGTCGTGGCGGACGGCTCCGCCACGGGTTTCCACTGGGCCGGGATCGAGAGTCGAGCCGGTGCGGCCACGGGGGCCTCCTTCGGGTGAGTCGGTTGCTCGGGTCGGATGATGCGGCTTTGAACGGGTTACGGCAGGCCTACCCCGTGACGGCGTCCGCACTCGCGGACGTTCCGAGCACCTGTCCGTGATCCGGCACCGGCCCGGTGATCGATAGAGAGGGTGTGAAACTGTTCCGCCCCATGGGGGGCCAGCGGGAGAGCGACGGGAGAGCCGGCGCCGCCGACGGGGACGCGGCGCTGCTGCGGGCCGTCGCCGCGGGGGACGCGGCCGCGATGGCCGCGCTGTACGACCGGCACGCGGGCTGGCTGCACGCGCGGCTGACGCGCCGGTGCGCCGACCCGGAAACGGTGCGCGAGGTGTTGCAGGACACGTTCGTCACGGTGTGGCGGTCGGCGGCCGGGCACCGCGGGCAGGAGGCGGGCGGCTGGCTGTGGACGATCGCCGCGCGCCGCCTCGTCGACGCCCGGCGGGCGCAGGAGCGGACCGCGCGGACGGCGGCGCCCCTGGAGGCGGCGGTCGGCCGCCACGAGCCCGCCGGCGCGCCGTCCGCCGAGGACCGGGTGCTGGCCGGACTGGAGTACGGCGATGTCGGCACCGCCCTGGACCGGATCTCCCCGGAACTGCGCGAGGTGCTGCGGGCGACCGTGGTGGACGGGCTGAGTACCCGTGAGGCGGCCCAGCTGCTCGGCATACCCGAGGGCACGGTCAAGTCCCGCGCCCGGCGCGCCCGTGCCGAACTGCGGGCCGCACTGGCCCAGTTGAACCCGTCCCCGATCGGAGGCACCGCATGAGAGACGGCAACGCGCGCGTCTGGCACGTCTCCGGCGAGCTCGCCGCCCGCTATGCCGAGGGCACGCTGCCGGAGCCGGACGCGTGGTCCCTGGAGAAACACGTGGAGGACTGCGCGGGCTGCGCGTCCCGGGTGTCGGACGCGGTGGGCGCGACGACGGCCGGCACGGTGCTCGCGCAGGTCCGGGCGGCGGTCCTGGAGACCGTTGTGGACCCGGCCCCGGACACGGCCCCGGAGACCGCGCGGACCCCGGTACGGCGGCCCGCCCCGAAACGGCATCCGGTGGGGCGGACCGCACCCGAGCGGCGACCGGGACGGCCCACCGCCCCGCAGCCGCGAACGCGTCCGGCGCGCTCGTCCCCGAGGCCGCACGGCTCCCGGCTGCCGCGGCTGCTGTGGGCGGCCGGGCCCGCCGTGCGCGGGGCATGGCTGCCCGCCGTGCTCGTCGTGGCCGCCGGCGCGCTGGCCCTGGCCTACGGCGCGGGCCTCCCCGGCACGCGGGCGCTGCTGCTGGCGGTCGCGCCGGTCGTGCCTGTGACCGGGATCGCCCTGTCCTACGGCCCGCACGCCGACCCGCTGCACGAGATCGCGGCGGCCACCCCGGGCGGCGGACTGCGGCTCGCGCTCATCCGCACGGTCGCCGTCCTCGCGGTGAGCGTGCCGCTGCTGACCCTCACCGGTCTGCTGCTGCCCGCCTCGGGCGCGCCCGCCGCCGCGGCCTGGCTGCTGCCCGGGCTGGCGCTGTCGCTGGGCTCGCTGGCGCTGGCCTCCTTCATCGGCTGCCGGGCGGCGGCCCTGGTGACCGGGGGCGGCTGGCTGGCGGCCGTCCTGGGCCCGGTGCCCGGCGCGTCCGGCGACGCGGGCGGCGCCCGGCTGGCCGAGCAGCTCTCCCGCTGCCTCGACGGCATCGGCGCACAGAGCGCGTGGGCGGCGGCGGCCGTGCTGAGCGCCGTCCTGCTGGCCGCCCGCCGCCCCGTGTACGACCGCCCGCTCGGCCGGTGACGGCGGGCGCCACGCCCGCGGGCCCAGCCGCGAACCGGCCGGGATCCGCCATGCCCCGGCCGTGACCCGGCCATGCCGTCCGGCCTGCTGAACCACTCCTCCCTGAACCACTCCTCCCTGAACCGCTCCTCCCTGAACCGCTCCTTCCTGGAGAGTCCTTGAACTCCATACATGTGACCGGCCTGCGGGTCCGGCACCGCAAGACGCTTGCCCTCGACTCCCTCGACCTCGGTCTCGGCACCGGTGTGCACGGGCTGCTCGGCCCGAACGGGGCCGGGAAGACCTCGCTCATCCGGGTGCTGGCCACGGTCGCCCGGCCGGACGCCGGCCGGGTGGAGATCCTCGGCGAGGACACCGCCGAGCACCGCGGCCGCACCGAGGTGCGGCGCCGGCTCGGCTATCTGCCGCAGGAGTTCGGCTACTACCCGGGCTTCACGGTGCGGGAGTTCGTCGCGTACGTGGCCTGGCTGAAGGAGGTGCCCGCCGAGCGGGTGCCGGACGCCGTGGAGCGGGCCGTGACCCGGGTGGGCCTCGCGGACCGCGCCGACGCGAAGGTGCGCACGCTCTCCGGGGGCATGGTCCGCCGCGTCGGGATCGCGCAGGCCATCGTCAACGACCCGGCCGTACTGCTGCTGGACGAGCCGACGGCCGGGCTGGACCCGGAGCAGCGCGTGGAGTTCCGCGCGCTGCTGCGCGAGCTGGGCACCTCGGCGACGGTGGTGGTCTCCACCCACCTGGTGGAGGACGTGGCCGCCGCCTGTACGGAGGTCACCCTCCTCGACGGCGGCCGGGTCGCCTACCGGGGCACGCCGGAGGCGCTCACGGCGCTCGGCGAGGCGTCCGACGGTCCGGGCGACCATCCGATCGAGCGCGGGTACACCGCCGTACTGCGGGCTCACCGCACGGCGGGCAGCGGCGCGCGGGAGGCCGTGCGATGACGATGCTCGCGCAGCGCAGGGCGCCGGGGGCGCGCAAGGGGGCTCCGCACCCGCTCCGTACGGAGGCCGTGCGGGGTTTCGCTCCGTTCGCGGGGGCCGTGGTCCTGGTGACGCTCGGGGTGATGCTGGGCTACACGGCGAAGCGGTGGCAGGGCGACTGGGGGGCGACCGCCGCGGAGGTGCACAACGCCCTGCTGATCATGCTGCCGCTGGGCGCCGCCGCGGGCTGCTGGCAGGGCGGACGGGAGCGGCGGCGGCGTACCGAGGAGCTGTGGGGGACGGTCGTCCGGCCGCCGCTGGTGCGGTTCCTGGCCGCCGCGCTCCCGCTGACGGCCTGGGTGACGGCCGGCTATCTGGTCGCCGTGGCCGCCGCGCTGCTCGCGACGCAGCCGTACGCGCTGGGCGACCGGCCGCACCTGGGGCTGCTGCCCGGGGACGCGGCGGCCCTGGCCTCGGCGGCACTGGCCGGCCAGGTGGCCGGGCGGGTCCTGCCGACGCGGCTGGCGGCGCCGCTGCTGGCCGTGGCCGGGTACGCCGGGCTCGGGGCGGCGACGATCGGTTCCTCTGGCCACGGCTCCCCGCTGAGCCCCGTGTTCTTTGTCGGCGACGACGAACTGCCGGTGTGGTGGCAGCCGGTGGCGATGGCCGTGTGGACCGGTGGTGTGGCGCTCGCCGCTGTGCTGGCGTACGCCGCCCGGCGCCGGACGGCGGCCCTGCTGCCGCTGGCCGCCGCCGTGGCCGCGGGTGCGCTGCTGGTGCAGACCGGCGAGGGCCTGGTGCGCCCGGATCCGCTCTCCCGGCACCAGGTCTGCGACACCTCGACCACTCCGGCGGTCTGTGTGAACACCCGGTACGCGAAGCTGTTGCCGCAGGTCAAGGCGGCCGTGGCCGGGATCACCGGCAAGCTGGAGGGGGTGCGGAACCTGCCGGTGCGCTGGGCGGACCGGCAGGGCGGGCTCCACCCCGACGAGGCACAGCTGCCGATCGTCACGCCGGTCGGCTGGGCGCTCGTACGGGGGCGGCTGACGAATCCGCGCCAGTTCGCCTGGGAGGCCGCCGCCGCGCTGGGGCGGCACACGGAGTGCGAGGATCCGCGGGTGATGGAGCTGGACGAGCTGGTCGAGCACTATCTGGCGCCCCTCCCCTACGAGTCCCACATCGACGGGCTGGACGCGCACGGCTCCAAGGCCCAGCGCGCCGAACTGCGCAAGAGGGTGGCCGCGCGGGCGCACCTGGCGGCGATGAGCGACACGGAGCGCAGGGCATGGCTGTCGGCGTACTTCGCGACGGCGGGCAGCTGCGATGTCAGGGGGGTGCCGCAGCTGTGAACGGCCTCGTCCTCTACGCCCGCTCCCGGGCCCTGCCGCTCACCCTGGCCGCGCTCACCGGGACCACGGCGTTCGCGGTGTGGTCCGCCGGGCAGCTGGACAGCTATCTGGACCCGGACCGCCGGGTGCCCGTCGTGGCGCTCGCCCCGCTGCTGGCCTCGGCCGTGATCGGGACGAGCCTGTACACGGCCTCGGCGGAGCTGGACCGTACGGCCGTACGACCGTGGTGGCCGCGGCGTCTGGCGCAGCTCGCGCTGCTGACCGCGCTGGCGGCGGCCCTGCTGTCGCTGGCGGTCCTCGGCCACACCGAGACCTTCGGACCGCCCGCCATGATCCGCAACACGCTGGGCTGCACGGGGTTCACGGCCCTGGCCGCCGTTCTCCTGGGCGCCCGCCTGAGCTGGCTGCCGGCCTTCGCCTATGTCTCGGCCGTGTACATGGGCGGCCACGGCGCCCGTGGCCGCGCGGCGACGGTGTGGGCGTGGCCGATGCAGCCGGGGGCGGAGAGGGGCGCGTGGGCGGCGGCGGTCACCTTGTTCGCGCTGGGGGCGGCTCTGTACGCGGCGGCGGGCGCCCGCCCTGAGGGGCCTCGCGCCTGAGACGCCGGGGCGCGGGCCGGCTTGCGGGGGCGCGGGGCCGTGTCGACGGGCGGCTCCGCCGCGTGGGCGCGACCGGCCACGAACGGCCGCCGGGCCCCTGTCACCGCGCCCCCTGGGAGGCGAAAGAACACGGCCCGGAAAGTCAGGCAGAGATGCCGTCGATCCGGGCCAAGGCGTCATCCGCGCCATACGGCTGCAAGTAAGGCAACCAGCGCGGATCCCTGTGCCCGGTACCGATGATCCGCCAGGCGAGCCCGGACGGCGGGGCCGGCTTGTGCCGCAGCCGCCACCCCAGTTCGACGAGGTGGCGGTCGGCCTTGACGTGGTTGCAGCGGCGGCAGGAGGCCACCACGTTGTCCCAGACGTGCTTGCCCCCGCGACTGCGCGGGATGACGTGGTCGACGCTGGTTGCGACGCCACCGCAGTACATGCACCGGCCCCCGTCGCGGGCGAACAGCGCGCGGCGGGTGAGAGGAACGGGCCCCCGATAGGGAACCCGGACGAAACGCTTGAGCCGGACCACGCTGGGTGCGGGGACTGTGACGGTCGCGCTGTGCATATAGGCGCCGGATTCCTCCAGGGAGACGGCCTTGTTCTCCAGGACGAGGATGAGCGCGCGGCGGAGCGGTACGACGCCGAGCGGCTCGTACGACGCGTTGAGGACCAGGACATGCGGCACGGGTGCCTCCTTGGGCGTCGGCGGCGCGTGGCTCGCGCCGGGACGATCTGCAGTCAGTCTCCCCTCATGCCTGGTGGAAGCGCCACCATGTCCCGGTAACGGGCTGGGAGTGTTTTCGACCACATCCGATTCATCCCCCGGATCATGGCCGGTTCAAGCCAGGGTGAGCCCCGTCTCTCCTGTGCCCCTCCTTGGCGGATCCGCGTGGGGCACACACAATGCCCCGTTAGTGTGGTGGTCCTGTCCGTCCGGTGACCTTTTCGTGACCTTGAAGACCTTGACCGCCCCCACCGGCCGGACCTGCGCAGCACCTTGGAGGTACCTGCCGTGTCGTCCTTGCCCGCCGTCCTGCTGGCCGCCGGTGCGTCGCCGACCCCGTCCCCCTCTCCCTCCGGATCGACGGAGCCTGCCGTGCCGTCGCTCCAGGACGCCCAGCAGAGCGCGACGAACGCGGCGAGCTGGGTCGAACAGAACTGGTCGACCTGGCTCGCGATGGGGCTGCAGATACTGCTCGTCGTGGTCGTCGCGGTGGCGCTGCGCGCGGTGGTGCGGCGGGCGATCACCAAGCTGATAGACCGGATGGGCCGCACCGCCGACGCCGTGGACGGCACGGCTCTGGGCGGGCTGCTGGTCAACGCCGAGCGGCGGCGGCAGCGGTCGGCGGCGATCGGGTCGGTGCTGCGCTCGGTGGCCAGCTTCCTGATCATGGGCACCGCCGCGCTGATGGTGCTGTCCACGTTCCGGATCAACCTGGCGCCGCTGCTGGCGTCGGCCGGTGTGGCCGGTGTGGCGATCGGTTTCGGCGCCCGCAACCTGGTCACGGACTTCCTCTCCGGCGTGTTCATGATCCTGGAGGACCAGTACGGCGTCGGTGACGTGGTCGACGCGGGGGTGGCCACCGGTGAGGTGATCGAGGTCGGGCTGCGCGTGACCAAGCTGCGCGGCGCGGCCGGCGAGATCTGGTACGTGCGCAACGGCGAGGTCAAGCGGATAGGCAACCTCTCCCAGGGCTGGGCGACGGCCGGGGTCGACGTGACGGTGAAGGCGAGCGAGGACCTGGACCGGGTCAAGGCCACGCTGGACGACGTCGCCGAGCACCTGAGCAAGGAAGAGCCCTGGAACGAGCTGCTGTGGGGGCCGGTCGAGGTGCTCGGCCTGGACTCCGTGCTGATCGACTCCATGGTGGTGCGGGTCTCGGCGAAGACGATGCCGGGCAAGGCGCTGACGGTGGAGCGGGAGCTGCGCTGGCGGATCAAGCGGGCGTTCGACCGGGCGAGCATCCGCATCGTGGGCGGTGCGACGTCCGTGGAGGACGCGGAGGACGCTCCCGACCCGACGGCCTCGGTGGCGGCGCCTTCGGTGTACGCCAACGCGGACTCCGCCCAGTCGGCGGCGACGGCACCCATCGCCGCCCAGCGGCCGGCGCCCCCGGCGAAGTAGCGGAACGGTTCGGCACACACGTTCGAGTGAACAGGTGGGGCATCCCGGCGCGCGGTGCGCACGGGGTGCCCCATCGTTCTGCCGGGGCGCCCAGTGCGGGCTTAGCCTGTCATCAGTGCGACAAGGAGAACCAGCGATGAGCGCGGAACCCCTCACGGAGCCGGTGATGACGCAGGACCCCATCGATCTGCTGATCGCGATCGAGGAGGCGTCGGTGGCGCCGATTCGACCCGAGTACGTCGAGGGGACGGTCATCGTGCCGCCACAGCCGGATTACAACCACAGCAACGGCGCCGTCAAGGTCACGGTCCAGCTCCACATGGCCGGAGTGGACCTGGCGGGCATGGGCATGGGCTTCCGGGCCGCCCACCAGGATGGCAGCACCATGGCTCTGGTGATTCCCGACCTCTACGTCCTGCACCGGGAGCCGACCGAACTGGACAGCTCGTATCTGAAGGTGCACAAAGGCTGGTACCCGATCGACATGGTCGCTCTGGTCGGCGAGGTCACGTCGACCAATCACGCGGTGGACACCGGCCCCAAGCTGGCCACGTATGCCGCCGTAGACATCCCCGTCTACGTCCTGATCAACCGAAATACGAAGACCGCCCACTGCTACACCGATCCCGTCCTCCCCGGTGACGACCCGACCGAGGCCTACTACAAGACGGACACCAAGGTGACCCTCGGCGACCCCCTCCGTCTCCCCGCGCCGTACCCCACCCTCGACACCACCCCCTTCCTCGACAACTGAGCCCCCGGACCCTCCCGTCCCCGAGATAACGACTCCGTCGCCTCGGGGCTCCTGTCTATTGACGCCCCCTTCGTCCTGGGCTTACGTTCCTCGCACCGCGATAGGAAACTTTCCTAACAGTGATCTTCCCGCGGCCGGTGATCAAGGCTGGACGCCGAGCCCGGGTCGCTGAAAAGCTGGGTGGCTGGAAAGGCAGGTGTCGATCTCCATGGCAGGAACCGCCGGTACGCCGGGCACCCCGCGCGTGCTGCGCGCCATGAACGACCGTGCCGCCCTGGACCTCCTGCTGGAGCACGGACCGCTCTCGCGCACCCGGATCGGGAAGCTCACCGGCCTGTCCAAGCCCACCGCCTCGCAGTTGCTGGCCCGCCTGGAGGCGGCCGGACTGGTCCGGGTGACCGGCACCAGCGAGGGCCGGCCGGGCCCCAACGCCCAGCTGTACGCGGTCGATCCGGGCGCCGCGTACGCCGCCGGGCTCGACGTCACCCCGGACCGCATCCGCGCCGCCGTCGCCGACATCACCGGCCGGACCGTGGGCGAGTTCGAGCTGCCCACCCCCGGGCGGCGCCCGGCACAGCCCGTCGTCCGGCAGGTCACCGACGCGCTCGACGGTGCCGTGAAGGCCGCCGGGCTGGCCCGGTCCGATGTGCACCGGCTGGTCATCGGCACCCCCGGCGCCTTCGATCCGAACACCGGGCGGCTGCGTTACGCCTCCCATCTGCCCGGCTGGCACTCCCCCACCCTGCTCGACGAACTCGCCGCCGCCCTGCCGATGCCGGTCGAGTACGAGAACGACGTCAACCTCGTCGCCCTCGCCGAACAGCGGCTCGGGGCCGCCCGGGGCCACGCGGACTTCGTGCTCCTGTGGAGCGAGGAGGGCCTCGGGGCCGCCCTGGTCCTCGGCGGCCGGCTGCACCGCGGCTGGACCGGCGGCGCCGGCGAGGTCGGCTTCCTGCCGGTGCCCGGCACACCCCTGGTGCGCCAGGTGGCCAAGGCCAACAGCGGCGGCTACCAGGAGCTGGCCGGCTCCCAGGCCGTACCGAAGCTGGCCCGTGAACTCGGCATCGAGGACGTGCCGTCGGGGCCGCACACCGAGGTCGCCGCCGAACTCGTCGCCCGTGCCGCCGACCATGCGAGCGGCCCCTACCGGGAACTGCTGCAGGCCTACGCGACCCGGCTCGCCACCGGTCTCGCCTCGCTCGTCTCCGTCCTCGACCCCGAACTCGTCGTCCTCAGCGGCGCCGCCCTGACGGCCGGCGGCGAGGTGCTGCGTGGCCTCGTCCAGGCCGAGCTGGAGGAACTCGCCGCGGCCCGTCCCCGGCTGCTCGTCGGCGACGTCCACGAACACCCCGTCCTGCGCGGCGCGTTGGAGTCCGCGCTCGTCACCACCCGCGACGAGGTCTTCGACACCTCGCGCTAGAGCGCCCCGCCCCTCTCTCACCCATCCTGTCCCCCTGGGAGACCTCGCCATGCCCGAAGTCATACCTTCCGCTGCCCGGAAAGCGGCTTTTGCCCTGACTGCGTCCCTCGCCCTGTGCGCCACCGCCTGCACCGGGCAGCCGGGCTCGGGTGCCACCGACGACGCCTCGAAGGACACGACGATCAACTTCTGGCACGCCTGGAGCGCGCCGAACGAGGTCGCGGCGGTCAAGTCGCTGGTCGACGGCTTCGAGAAGGCCCACCCCAACATCCACGTGAACATCGTCGGCAACATGACCGACGACAAGATCAACCAGGCGCTGCGGTCGGGGGGCGACAAGGCGCCGGATGTGATCTCCTCCTTCACCACCAACAACGTGGGCAAGTTCTGTTCCTCCGGTGCGCTGGTCGACCTCAACCCCTTCTTCAGGAAGTCGGGCATCGACCCGGGGACGACGTTCCCGAAGCCGATGAACGAGTACACCCAGTACGACGGAAACCGCTGCACGGCACCGCTGCTCGGGGACGCGTACGGGCTCTACTACAACAAGACGGCGTTCGCGAAGGCCGGTATCAGGAACCCGCCGAAGACCTGGTCCGAGTTCGAGGCGGACGCGAAGAAGCTGACGATCCCGCAGGGCGACGGCTACCGGCAGCTCGGTTTCATGCCGGACTACCACGGCTGGGAATCGACCACCGAGCACTACTTCGGGCAGTTCTCGCCGACGTACTTCGGCAAGGACGGCAAGTCGGACGTGGCCTCGGACCCCGCGTTCGAAAAGGGCTTCACGCTGCAGAAGAGGCTCGTGGACGAGCTCGGCGGATTCCGGAGGCTGGAGAGGTACCGGGCCACGCTCGGCGACGAGTGGGGCCCCAGACACCCCTTCCACACCGGTCAGGTCGCCATGCAGCTCGACGGCGAGTGGCGGCTCGGGATGGCGAAAGAGGCCAGGCCCGCGTTCGAGATCGGGGTGGCCCCGCTGCCCGTCCCGGACGACCAGGCCGCCCGGTACGGCAAGGGCTACATCACCGGCACCATCGCGGGCATCGCCGCGAACAGCCACAAGCAGAACGCGGCCTGGGAATTCGTCAGGTACATCACCACGAACACCGATGCCGTGGTCGGATTCGCCAACGACATCCACAACGTGCCCTCCACCCTGGCCGCGCTGAAGTCCCCGAAGCTGAAGTACGACCCGCGCTTCAAGACCTTCCTCGACATCGCCGCCGACCCCGACTCCACCACCTCCCCCGCCTCCGTCAACGGCGGCCAGTACCTGGTGACGATCCAGCAGCTCGGCTACGACTACGAGAGCGGCAAGGTCACCGATCTGCGGGCCGGCCTGAAGAAGGCGGCCGCCCAGATCGACACGGACATCGCGCAGGCGCGGTGATGAGCGCCGTCACGCTCGCGTCGAAGCGCCGGCGCTCGGCCCTGCGCACACTCGCCTTCATGTCGCCGTGGCTCATCGGCTTCGCGGTCTTCTTCGCCTATCCGCTGATCTCGACGGTCTATTTCTCCTTCATGCACTACGACGGCTTCCGGCCACCGACGTGGAGCGGCGGGAAGAACTGGGCGTACGTCTTCGAGCACTACCCCCTGTTCTGGCCCGCCCTGCGCAACACGCTGTGGCTGGTGCTGGTGATGGTGACCCTCCGGGTGGTCTTCGGGCTCGGCGTCGGCCTGCTCATCACGAAGATCAAGACCGGTACAGGGCTCTTCCGCACGCTGTTCTACCTGCCGTACCTGGCCCCGCCGGTCGCGGCGACCATGGCCTTCGCCTTCCTGCTCAACCCCGGTACCGGGCCGGTCAACTCGATCCTGGAGAAGGCCGGCGTCCCGGCGCCGGGCTGGTTCAACGACCCCACCTGGTCCAAGCCGGCCCTGACGCTGCTGGCGCTGTGGGGCATCGGCGACCTGATGGTCATCTTCATGGCCGCGCTGCTGGACGTGCCGGCCGAGCAGTACGAGGCCGCCGAACTGGACGGCGCGTCGGCCTGGCAGCGCTTCCGGTACGTCACGCTGCCGAACATCTCCCCGATCGTGATGTTCGCCGTCGTCACCGGCGTGATCCAGACGATGCAGTACTACACGCAGCCGCTGATCGCCGGGAAGGTCGCCTCGGGCGTGATCCAGGGCGCGGGCACCCAGTTCGAGCCCGGCTACCCCGACAGGTCCACGCTCACCCTCCCCCAGCTCGTCTACAACCTCGGCTTCCAGCGCTTCGACTACGGATCCGCGTGCGTCGTGGCCCTGGTGCTCTTCGCCCTGTCGACGGCGTTCACCGCACTGCTGATGCGGCGCCGGGGCGGTCTCATCCAGGCAGGTGACTGACCATGACCCAGGTACTGGACCAGCCGGTGAAGCCGGCGCCCCCGCTCGTCTCCGGCGCCGAGCGCACGGCCCGGCGCCGGGCCCTGCTGGAGTGGATCGCGCTCCACTCGCTCGGCGTCGCCGCCGCGCTGTTCTTCACCCTGCCCTTCGTGTTCGTGTTCCTCACCTCGCTGATGAGCGACACCCAGGCGCTCAGCCGGGATCTGGTCCCGCACACCTGGGAGTGGGGCAACTACAGGAGGGTGTTCGACACGCCAGGCTTCCTGACCTGGTGGAGGAACACCCTGGTCTACGCGGGCCTCGGCACGGCCCTGACCGTGGTGTCGTCCGTCCCCGTGGCGTACGCCCTCGCCAAGTTCCGCTTTTGGGGCCGCGATCTGTCGCTCATGCTGGTGATCTCGATGATGATGCTGCCCCCGCAGGTGGTCGTCATCCCGATGTACCTGTTCTGGGCGAAGCAGCTGGACCTGTCCGGCACGCTGTGGCCGCTGATGATCCCGATGGCGTTCGGCGACGCCTTCTCCATCTTCCTGCTGCGCCAGTTCCTGATGACGATCCCGAACGAGTACCTGGACGCGGCGAGGGTCGACGGCTGCGGCGACCTCAGAACCCTGCTGAAGGTCGTCCTGCCGATGGCCCGCCCGGGCATCGCGGCCGTCGCCCTCTTCCAGTTCTTCTACGCCTGGAACGACTACTTCGGTCCGCAGATCTACGCGTCCGAGAACCCCGGCGCCTGGACCCTGTCCTACGGCCTGGAGTCCTTCAAGGGCGCCCACCACACCGACTGGAACCTCACCATGGCCGCGACCGTGCTGGTCATGGCCCCCGTGATCCTCGTGTTCTTCTTCGCCCAGAAGGCGTTCGTCGAAGGCGTCACGCTCACCGGAGTGAAGGGTTAACCCGTACATGAAACTCACCGTGGTCGGCGGAGGCTCGACCTACACCCCCGAACTCATCGACGGCTTCGCACGCCTCAGCGACACCCTGCCCGTCGAGGAACTGGTCCTGGTGGACCCGGCCGCCGACCGCCTGGAACTGGTCGGCGGCCTGGCCCGGCGGATCTTCGCCAGGCAGGGCCACGCCGGCCGGATCGTCACCACCGCCGACCTCGACGCGGGCGTCGACGGCGCCGACGCCGTGCTGCTCCAGCTGCGTGTCGGCGGGCAGGCGGCCCGGCAGCAGGACGAGACCTGGCCGCTGGAGTGCGGTTGCATCGGCCAGGAGACCACCGGCGCGGGCGGGCTGGCCAAGGCGCTGCGCACGGTCCCGGTCGTCCTCGGCATCGCCGAGCGGGTGCGGCGCGCCAACCCGCGCGCGTGGATCATCGACTTCACCAACCCGGTCGGGATCGTCACCCGCGCCCTGCTGCAGGCCGGGCACCGGGCGGTCGGCCTGTGCAACGTGGCGATCGGCTTCCAGCGGAAGTTCGCGGGCCTGCTCGGCGTGGCCCCGGCCGACGTGCACCTCGCCCACGTCGGCCTCAACCACCTCACCTGGGAGACGGGGGTGCGGCTGGGCGGCCCGGAGGGTGCGAACGTCCTGCCCGGGCTCCTGGCCGAGCACGGCGACGCCATCGCCGACGACCTCCGCCTGCCGCGCCCCCTGCTGGACCGCCTGGGCGTGGTCCCCTCCTACTACCTGCGCTACTACTACGCCCACGACGAGGTAGTACGGGAACTGCGCGACAAGCCCTCGCGCGCCGCCGAAGTGGCCGCCATGGAGCGGGAGCTGCTGCGGATGTACGGCGACCCGGCCCTGGACGAGAAGCCGGCGCTGCTCGCCAGGCGGGGCGGCGCCTACTACTCGGAGGCGGCCGTGGACCTGGCGGCGGCGCTGCTCGGCGGGGGTGGCAGCCCGTACCAGGTGGTGAACACGGCCAACCGGGGCACGCTGCCCTTCCTGCCCGACGACGCGGTGATCGAGGTGCAGGCGGCGGTCGGTCCGAAGGGCCCCGCCCCGCTGCCGGTACCCGAGCCGGATCCGCTGTTCGCCGGTCTGATCGCGAACGTCACGGCGTACGAGGAGCTGGCCCTGGAGGCGGCGCTGCGCGGCGGACGCGACCGCGTCTTCCGCGCCCTGCTCGCCCACCCGCTGATCGGCCAGTACGCGTACGCCGACACCCTCACCGACCAGTTGATCGCACACAACCGGGAGCACCTGGCGTGGGCCTGACCGCATCCGAGCCCGGCAGTGTCCTCGCGGTGGACGCGGGCAACAGCAAGACCGACGTGGCCGTGGTCACCGCCGCCGGGGAGGTCCTGGCCACGGCCCGCGGCGGCGGCTTCCGGCCGCCCTCGGTGGGAGTGGCGGCGGCGCTGGACGCGCTGGCCGAGCCGGTCGCGCGGGCCTTCGCGGACGCGGGCGTCACCTCGGTGGCGCAGGTGTCGGCCTGCCTGGCCAACGCCGATCTGCCGGTGGAGGAGGAGCGGTTGGCGACCGCGCTGGAGGAACGGGGGTGGGGGGCGTCGGTGGAGGTGCGCAACGACACCTTCGCGATCCTGCGGGCCGGGGTCGCCGAGCCGCGCGGGGTGGCCGTCGTGTGCGGGGCGGGCATCAACTGCGTCGGCATGCGCCCTGACGGCCGTACCGCCCGCTTCCCGGCCATCGGCCGTATCTCCGGTGACTGGGGCGGGGGCTGGGGTCTGGCCGAGGAGGCCCTGTGGCACGCGGCCCGCGCGGAGGACGGCAGGGGCGGGCCGACCGCCCTGGCCCGCACCCTGCCCGCGCACTTCGGCCTGCCGACGATGTACGCGCTGATCGAGGCGCTGCACCTGGAGCACGTCGACCACGACCGCCGGCACGAGCTGACCCCGGTGCTCTTCGCGACGGCCGCCGGGGGCGACGCGGTGGCCCGCGCGATCGTCGCCCGGCTCGCGGAGGAGGTGGCGGTGATGGCCACGGTGGCGCTGACCCGCCTGGACCTCCTCGACGAGCAGACGCCGGTCCTGCTGGGCGGCAGCGTCCTGACGGCCGGGCACGCCCAGCTCGACGACGGCATCCGCGCCGTGCTGGCGGCCCGCGCCCCGAAGGCCGACGTCCGTGTGGTGACGGCGCGCCCGGTCCTGGGCGCGGCCCTGCTGGGCCTGGACCGGCTGGGCGCGGGAGCGACGGCGCGGGAGCGGGCGCGCGGGTACTGGGAGCTGTCCGGAAAGCACCACTGACCGGAAGAAGCGGGTTTGCGCACAAGATCGTCCGGAGTCCGTCCCGTCCGCGAAGCGGGACGGCTAGCTTCACGCAGGTCTGCACCAACCGCCAAGGGAAGGACAGCCTGTGTTCCGACGTACAGCAGCAGCCGGCCTGGCCGCGATCGCGGCGCTCGTGGGACTCGCCGCAGGGCCCGCGAGCGCCGCGGCCCGGTCGGGCGCCGACCCGTCCGGGCTGAAAGCCCTGACCCTGACGTCGTCGAGCAACGGCCGCAACCTCGACGTCCAGAACGGCAACACCGGCGACGGCGTCTTCCTCGTCACCAACTCCGCCCCCGGTCACCACCAGGGCTGGAGCGCGAACCTCACCGGCACCGACGGCTCCTTCACCCTCGTCAACGACGCCACCGGCAAGTGCGCGGACGCCGGCCTGCCGCTCAGACAGCAGCCCTGTGACGGCCGGACCACGGAACGCTGGTTCTTCCAGCCGGTCACCGGCACCCCCGGCACCTTCATGATCCGGAGCGCCCGCGACAGCAAGTGCCTGGACGTCTGGTACGACGCCCGGTACGACGACGCGTGGACCGACACCTACGACTGCAACGGCACCCGGGCCCAGCAGTGGCGGCTGCCCGTCGGCGCCCAGGACGCCGCCGTCGCCGCGGCCGTCGACTACGCGGCGGCACGCTGTGTGAAGGACACCTCCACCTGCTCCTGGCGCACCCGGTCCCAGGCCCCGGCGGCTCCGCTGCCGAAGAAGTGCGTCTCGCCGGTCTGGTACAACGGCACCTCGGCACCGGTGCCGTGGACGTTCACCATGGCCAGGCACACCGGCTGGACCTCCACGCTCGGCTTCACCTTCGGCGCCTCGCTCGGCGCCGGCGGGGCGTCCCCGGTCACCGCCCAGGTCAGCCAGCAGATCACCGGCAGTGTCTCGCAGAACCTCGTGGAGGACCTCGGCAACAGCCTCACCGTCACCGTGCCGCCGCGGCAGTACGGCTGGGTCGCCCTGTCGGAGCTGGCGACCCAGGTCACCGGCACCTGGACGTTCGACGTGAACGGCTACGCCTGGACCGCCGACGACACCCTGACGGTCCCGCTGCGCACCGACGGCCAGGGCGGCGCCAGCATCTACCTCGCGCAGACCAGCGACACCTTCACCAGCTGCGACAGCGGCAGCTGAGCGACCGGCGGGACGCATCGGTTCCCCGGTCGGGCGGGCGCCCGCGGGACCGGGGAACCGATCCGCCGTGACCGGCGTGTTCCTGTGCAGAGGGTGGTGCGCCGGACGCCGCGCGCCGTCGGGCACACTGCGATCCGATCAAGATCCAGTGAAGGCCGGTGCGGATGCCGGTCCGCGCGGTGATACTTGGCGGCGAACGGATGACCATGGGGGAGGTCAAGTGACACACCCGCCGAAGAGCGCAGCACCACCCGTGGTGGGCCCCGGTGCGTCCGCCGCCCCCGGCATCCCCGCACAGGCCCCCCGGCCGGCCCCGCCCGGCTCCCCCGCGCCGGCCGCCCGGCGGACCGCCTTCGCCGAGGGTGCCGACCGGCTGCGGGCCGCGGCGACCACCGAGCCGGGGCGGCTGCGGATCATCGGTGCCGTCCTGGCGCTGCTGGTCGTCGCGTTCGGCGCGGTCACCGCCTGGCAGGCCAGTGAGCGGGCGGCCGCCGCCGACGACGTGCTGCACCGCAGCCAGCCGCTCAGTTCGGGCGCCGCCGACATCTACCGTTCGCTGGCGGACGCCAACACGGCCGCGTCCAGCGGGTTCCTGGCGGGTGGCCAGGAGCCGGCCGCCGCCCGGGACCGGTACGAGAAGGACATCCGGACCGCCGCCGCGGGGCTGGTGACCGCCGCCGCCAACGCCGAGCCGGGCTCGGCCTCCGAGGCGACGATCGCCAAGCTGAACAAGCTGCTGCCCGAGTACAAGGGCCTGGTCGAGCGCGCCCGGACGTACAACCGGCAGGGGTATCCGGTCGGCGGCGCCTATCTGCGCTACGCCAACGAGAAGATGCAGCAGGAGATGCTCCCGGCGGCGGAGGACCTCTACACCAAGGAGAACGCCCGGCTCGACGCCGACTACGCGGACGCGACACCGTATCCGTGGATCGCCATCGCGCTCGGCGTGCTCGCGCTGGCCGCGCTCGGCTGGGCCCAGCGCCGTTCGTACCGGCGCACCCACCGCGTCCTCAACCACGGCCTGGTGGCCGCCAGCACCGTCACCGCCGCCGCCCTGCTGTGGCTCGTCATCGGGCACGCGGTGGCCCGCTCCGAGCTGAACGGCTCCTACGACCACGGCGTCCGCTCCCTGACCGTGCTGCACGACGCCCGGATCGCCTCCCTGAAGGCACGCGGGAACGAGAACCTGAGCCTGGTGGCGCGCGGCGCCGAGACCATCACGGTGGGCGGGAAGACGTACGACGCCTACTACCACGACTTCGACAAGGACATGGCCGTGCTCGGCGACGGGCTGACCCGGGCGCAGAAGCTCGCCGACGACCAGGGCGGCCGTACGCCCGTGAAGGCGGCCGAGGGGAACATGGCGGTGTGGAAACAGCGCCACGCCTCGGCCCGCGCCGAGGACGAGAACGGCAACTACCAGCAGGCACTGGACAAGGTCATCGGGGCGAAGGGCGCCACCGGTGAGTGCTTCGACAGCGTCGACAGCAATCTCGCCCGGGCGATCGACCACGAGCAGGGCGAGTTCCAGCGGGCCGCCGGGGACGGGCGGGACGCCATGGCGGGGGTGCCCGTCGGCGCGGCCGTGCTCGCGGTGCTCGGCGCGGCCGGCGCGGTGTCCGGCATCGGACGCAGACTCTCGGAGTACCGGTGACAGGGGGCATGACGATGTACGCGGCACGTGTACGGTCCTCCCTGCGGGGCTGGGGCGGGGTCGGCGCGATGGCGGTGCTGTGCGCGCTGGCACTGGCGTTCGTCCTGCTGCTGCCCCGCATCCAGCAGACCCCGCGGCCGGCAGGGCGGACCGCTCAGGCCGTCGCCCACGGGGTGCAGGCCCGCGCCGGGAACTGCAAGGACTCCGAGGCGCAGGACCAGACGCTGTCGCCGTCCGGCGCCGACGGGCCGGCCGTCGACGCGATCAAGGCCCGTACGGGCGCCCGGCGCAAGCTGATCGTCGGGGTCGACCAGAACAGCTACCGCTGGGGCTACCACAACCCGAACACCCAGGGCGCGGAGCTGGAGGGTTTCGACATCGACCTGGTGCACCGGATCGCGCAGGACATCCTCGGCGACCCGGACGCGGTGCAGTTCAAGGCGATACCGACCAGCCAGCGGATCTCCGCGATCCAGGACGGGCGGGTCGACATGGTCGTACGGACCATGACGATCACCTGTGAACGGCTCCAGCAGGTGGCGTTCTCCGCCCCCTACTTCAAGACCGGCCAGCAGGTCCTCGCGCCCAAGTCGTCGTCCGTCACGGGCTACAACGGCACCCTGGCCCACAAGCGGATCTGCACGGCGGCCGGTTCCACGGCGCACACCAAGCTGGACGCCGACCAGAAGGCCGGCTCCCTGCCCGCGTCCACCGACCTCTCCACCACCGTCCCGAACCAGCTGGACTGCCTGGTCAGGCTGCAACTCGGCGAGGTGGACGCGGTGGTGACCGACGGCGCGCTCGCCGCGAGCCAGGCCGCGCAGGACCCGACCGTCGAGCTGAAGGGCGCGGCGTTCACGACCGAGTACTACGGCGTGGCGATGAAGCAGGACGCCTCCGATCTGGTACGCCGGGTCAACCGCGTCCTGGTGGGCTACCGCACCAGCGGCTGGCAGGCGTCGTACGACATGTGGCTGTCGGCCACACTGGGGAAGGACTCGACCGCGTCCAAACCGCACGCGCCGCGGTATCTGCGGACGAGTTGAGCCACATCCGACCGGAACACTTGAGCGCAGCGAGAGGTGATCGATGGGCGTCACGGACCCCGCCGGGCCGGTGATGGACCGGGACGAGGTGGACCGTGCGCTGGCGCGGCTCGGCCAGGAGCACGAGGCGATCGAGACCTCGCTGCTGGCGCTGCAGGACCACGCGGGCCGCAGACTCCTCGAAGGCGCCGAACTGACCGGCGTGACCCGGGAACGCTGGCAGGCCACGGAGGCGCGGATCACCCTGCTGTGGGGGTACTTCGACGCCTACGCGGACACGGTGCGCTCCGCCCGCGAGATCCGTACCCGGCGCCGCTGGGCCAGCCGCGAGGACCTGGTGGAGCTGACCGGGCTGCTGCGCGGCGAGTCGGTGACCGTCGCCGGGAGCGGCACGCTGAGTGAGTCGTTCTCGCTGGCCGGCCTGGTGGACCGGATGAACGAGCTGTACGCGACGAGCCTGGACCTGGTCGTCGCCGCCGACGCGGTGTGGTCGGCGCTGCCCGCGCGGATCGATTTACTCGCCGCGGAACTCCAGCGCACCCGGAAGCTCGCGCACTCCGTCGGCGTGCGCCCCGGCGAGCACCCCTCCGGTGACGACCTGGAGCGCATCACCCGCACACTGACCAGGCTGCGCGAGGACGTCGTCTCGGACCCGCTGGCCTTCTGGGTGCCGGCCGAGGGCAGTTCGGCGCCCGGCGGCGGCCGTCCGGACACCACGGTGTACGACCGTGAGGCGCGCGCCCTGGAGGACGTGCGCCGGGAGATCGACGCCGTGCTGACGGTCCGGCAGGACGCGGAGGCCCGGCTGATCCGGCTGCGGGACGTGCTCTCGCGCGCCGACCGCACCCTGGCCGAGGCCCGCACGGCGCGTGGCGAGGTGCTGGCGAAGATCGCGGCGACCGAGGTGCCGGTGGTCAGCGGCCCGCCGACCGTGCTCCAGGAGCAGCTGGCGACGGCGGCCGAGTACCGCAGGCAGGCGCAGTGGCACCGGCTGTCCCCGCTGCTGGAGTCGCTGGAGCAGAAGGCCGAGGACGAACTGCTGCGCGCCCGCGAGTCGTTGACGGCGGTGACCGCGCCGCTCGCGGTGCGCGCCGAGCTGCGCGGCCGGCTGGACGCGTACAAGGCGAAGGTCGCCCGGCACGGCCTCGCCGAGGACCCGTTCCTGGTCGAGCGGTACGACGCGGCCCGGCGCATGCTGTGGAGCGCGCCCTGCGACCTGCGGGTGGCCGAGCAGGCCGTGCTGCGCTACCAGCAGCTGGCGGCCGAGCTGCTCGGCGGCGCGGGAACGCCGCAGGACCGGAAGGGGGACCAGCCATGAGCCAGCCGGGGCAGAACTGTCAGCGGCCGGACTGCGAGGGGTCGTACGAGGACGTCGGCGGCGGTGAGCTGTACTGCGACACCTGCGGTCTCGCCCCGGTCGTGTCGGCCGGGGGTCCCCCCTCCGGGGGAGGGATGGTCGGCTCACTGGCGACCGGCGTGACCAGGGGGGCGGCGGACAGCGGCAGTTCCCGCAGCAGCTCCCGTACGTCGTCGCAGTCGTCGAAGTCGCGCCGCTCGGTGTCGGGCCGGCTCTCGCGGTCCCTGTCGGGCCGGTCCAGCGGGCGCTCGGTGTCGGTGCGCAGCTCCGGCTCCTCCGCCGGCACCTCCACGCGCGGGCGGCTCGGCGCCGGGCTGGTGAACGTGCCGCAGGTGCCCCGGCCCGACCCGCGCGCCATGGTGCTCGACCACCCGGAGGTGCCCGAGCGGAAGCGGTTCTGCTCGCGGTCCGACTGCGGGGTGCCGGTGGGCCGGGCCCGGGGGGACCGGCCGGGGCGCACGGAAGGTTTCTGCACCAAGTGCGGGCACCCCTACTCCTTCGTGCCGAAGCTGAAGGCCGGGGACGTGGTGCACGGCCAGTACGAGGTCGCCGGCTGTCTCGCGCACGGCGGGCTCGGCTGGATCTACCTCGCCGTGGACCGGGCCGTCTCCGACCGGTGGGTGGTGCTCAAGGGCCTGCTGGACACCGGCGACCAGGACGCGATGGCCGCGGCGATCTCCGAGCGGCGCTTCCTCGCGGAGATCGAGCACGCCAACATCGTGCGGATCTACAACTTCGTGGAGCACCTCGACCAGCGCACCGGCTCCCTCGACGGCTACATCGTCATGGAGTACGTCGGCGGCAAGTCCCTGAAGGAGATCGCCAACGCCCGCCGCGCGCCCGACGGCCGCCGCGATCCGCTGCCGGTGGAGCAGGCCTGCGCGTACGGCATCGAGGCCCTGGAGGCGCTGGGTCATCTGCACAGCCGCAACCTGCTGTACTGCGACTTCAAGGTCGACAACGCCATCCAGACCGAGGACCAGCTCAAGCTGATCGACATGGGCGCGGTGCGCCGCATGGACGACGAGGAGTCGGCGATCTACGGCACGGTCGGCTACCAGGCGCCGGAGGTCGCCGAGGCCGGCCCGTCGGTGGCGAGCGACCTGTACACGGTGGGCCGTACGCTCGCCGTGCTCACGTTCGACTTCCAGGGCTACACGAACGTGTACGTGGACTCCCTGCCCGACCCGGACACCATCGACGTCTTCCGCCGCTACGAGTCCTTCTACCGGCTCCTCGTCCGCGCCACCGACCCCGACCCCGCCCGCCGGTTCGCCTCCGCGCAGGAGATGGCCGAGCAGCTGACCGGCGTGCTGCGCGAGGTGGTCTCCCTGCAGACCGGGCAGGCGCGGCCCGCCCTGTCGACGCTGTTCGGGCCCGAGGTGAGGGTCGTGGACCGGGAGTTGTTCCCCCGGCTGGACGGCGACGTCTCGCTGCTGGGGGCGCGGGAGACACGGGGCCGGAAGCGGACGGCCGCGGCACCGGCCGCAGCCCCGGCCCCGTCGCCGGCCGCCCTCGTCAAGCCCGTCGACAGCCCCGCCACCGCGCTCGCCCTGCCGGTCCCGCTGGTCGACGCGG
Source organism: Streptomyces durhamensis (assembly GCF_000725475.1). Classification (NCBI taxonomy): domain Bacteria; kingdom Bacillati; phylum Actinomycetota; class Actinomycetes; order Kitasatosporales; family Streptomycetaceae; genus Streptomyces; species Streptomyces durhamensis. Next base: position 393,297 of record NZ_JNXR01000002.1, on the reverse strand, counting down.
GCGATCCCAACGCGGGCTTCCTGGCCGGGCTGCTGGCCTCCGCCCCGGCCGAGCTGATCGCCGCCCTGGACGCGGCGCCCGCCCGGACCGTGGAGACCCGGCTGCGGCAGATCCGAGCCCGGCTGGAGAGCGGCGACCACCAGGCCGCGCTGACGAGCCTGGCCGAGCTGGACGAGGAACGGCCCGACGACTGGCGGGTGGTGTGGTACCGGGGCGTGGCCGCCCTGGTCACCGGCGACTTCGAGGGCGCCGCACTCTCCTTCGACGCGGTCTACGACGCCTTCCCCGGGGAGGCCGCGCCCAAGCTGGCGCTCGGCCTGTGCGCGGAGGTGCTGGGCCAGCTGGACAACGCGGCCGAGTACTACCACCTGGTGTGGGCGACCGATCCCAGCTATGTGAGCACCGCCTTCGGCCTGGCCCGGGTGCAGCTCGCGGCCGGGAACCGGCACGGTGCCGTGCGCACCCTGGAGTCGGTGCCGGAGTCGTCCATCCACTACACGGCCGCCCGGGTCGCCGCCGTCCGGGCACGGCTCAGACAACGCACCGCGGCCGCCGGTGACGTACCGTTTCTGGACGACCTGACGGCCGCCGCCGGGCAGGTCGAGGCGCTGGACGCGTACGGTCTGGACCCGGCGCGGCGCGAGCAGTTGGCCGTGGAGGTGCTCGGTTCGGCACTGGACTGGATACTCTCCGGAGGCCAGGGCGCCCAGCCCGCCGCCGGCGGACGGGTGCTGCTGGGCAGCGGTCTGGACGAGCGGGGCCTCCGCTTCGGACTGGAGCGCGCCTACCGCATGCTGGCCCGGCTGGCGCCCGGCGGCGAGGAGAGGATCGAACTGGTGGAACGGGCCAACCGTTACCGCCCCCGGACGTGGGTGTAGTTGATGTCGCAGATGCCCCAGCAGGCCGCACTGTCGAAGTGCCCGAGCTGCGCGGAGCCCGTGGAGTCGGGTGACCTTTTCTGCGGAGCGTGCGGGTACGACCTCTCCGTCGTACCCGTGCCGCCGCAGGACCATCCGACGCTCACCATGACCGGTTCCGCGCCCGGCTCCCCCGGGGACGGCGTGGACTGGCCCGCCCCCGAGCCGGAGGGCCCCGGCACACCGCCTGCGGTGCACCTGCCGGCCGACCTGCCCGGCACCGACTCCGGCGGCTCGCCGCTGCCCGCGGACGAGCCCGCCGGTGCGGCCCCGCACGGGCACGAGCCCGGCGCGCCCGGCGACGAGACCGGCGCGGCCGCGCACGGTGACGAGACCGGTGTGCCGCAGCCGGCCGGTTCCGGGGTGCGCTTCGACCGGCCCGCGGAGCCCGAGGAGTACCCGCTGCAGGCGCCCGACCCCCGCGTGGCCGAACACCCCCGGCCCACAGCCCCGCCCGAGGAGCCGGCGCAGGTGTGCGTGGCCTGCCGGGCGGGCCGGGTGGACAGCGACGGCTACTGCGAGAACTGCGGGCACGCCCAGCCCCGTGAACGCGACCACCTGGAGCGCGAGTCGGGTCCGGTGGCCGCCGTCAGTGACCGGGGCCTGCGCCACCACCGCAACGAGGACGCGTTCACCGTCGGCCACACCACGCTGGCCGACGGCACCCCGGCCGTCCTCGCGATCGTCTGCGACGGCGTGTCCTCCGCGACCCGCCCCGACGACGCGTCGAGCGCCGCCTCCCAGGCGGCCGGTGACACGCTGCTGGCCGCCCTGCCGCGCGGTACGCATCCGCAGACGGCGATGCACGAGGCGATCGTCGCGGCCGCGCAGGCCGTCAACGCGCTCGCCGAGGAGCCCGCCACGGCCCGCGAGCACGCCCCGCACCAGAACGCCCCGGCCTGCACGATCGTCGGCGCGGTGGTCGCCGCCGGGCTGCTGGTCGTCGGCTGGGTGGGCGACAGCCGCGTCTACTGGGTGCCGGACGACCGCGGCGCGCCCGCGGCCCGGCTGACCGAGGACGACTCCTGGGCCGCGCAGATGGTCGCCGCCGGCCTGATGAGCGAGGCCGAGGCGTACGCCGACGAGCGCGCCCACGCGATCACCGGCTGGCTCGGCGCGGACGCCTACGAACTGGAGCCGCACACCGCGTCCTTCAAGCCCGACCGGCCCGGCGTGGTGGTGGTGTGCACCGACGGCCTGTGGAACTACGCCGAGACGGCCGAGGAGATGTGCGAGGTCGTCCCGCCGGACGCGGCCACGCGCCCGCTGCACGGCGCCCGGGTCCTGGTCGGTCACGCCCTGGACGGCGGGGGCCACGACAACGTAACAGTGGCCGTCGTGCCGTTCCCGGCGCCGCCCCAGGGGGCAGGATCGGCCTGAGGCCGTACGAACCGTACGAACGGGGAAGCCTCACCGGGCCGCAGGGGAGCGGTCCGTTCACACGTACCGCCTCGCGTCAGCGGGGTGTGCCGAGGGGGATTCGAGCGAGCATGGCCATTTTCGCGAAGTCGCATGTGCCGCAGTTCTCGATGGACGTCTACCAGAACGAGTACCTGCCCGAGGGCGGCCGCGAGGTCAACGCCATCGTCACCGTGACGGCGACCGGCGGCGGCACCGTCGGCAGCCCCCTGGCGCCGGTGTACCCGCGGGGCCACGGCCCGTCCGCGGCGGTCGCGATCATGGTGGACTGCTCCGGTTCCATGGACTACCCGCCGACCAAGATGCGGGGCGCCCGGGACGCCACGGCCGCCGCGGTCGACGCCCTGCGCGACGGCACGCACTTCGCGGTGATCGACGGCACACATGTGGCCAAGGAGGTCTATCCGGGCGGCGGGCGGCTCGCGGTCGCCGACGCCACCACCCGCGAGCAGGCCAGGCAGGCGCTGCGCCGGCTGAGCGCGGGCGGCGGTACGGCCATCGGGACCTGGCTGCGCCTGGCGGACCGGCTGCTGAACTCGGCGGACGTCTCCATCCGGCACGGCATCCTGCTCACCGACGGCCGCAACGAACACGAGTCGCCGCAGGATCTGAGGGCCACGCTGGAGGCCTGTGCCGGACGGTTCACCTGTGACGCGCGGGGCGTGGGCACCGACTGGGAAGTGAAAGAAGTCACAGGCATCGCCTCGGCACTGCTCGGCACGGCCGACATCGTCGCCGATCCGGCCGGGCTCGCCGCCGACTTCACGCGGATGATGGAGACGGCGATGGGCAAGGAGGTCGCCGACGTCTCCCTCCGGGTGTGGACGCCGGTCGGCACGAAGATCCGCTTCGTCAAGCAAGTGGCGCCCGCCGTCGAGGACTTGACCGGGCGCCGCGGTGAGGCCGGGCCGCGCGCCGGGGACTACCCGACCGGGTCCTGGGGCGACGAGTCCCGCGACTACCACCTGTGCGTGGAGGTCCCGCCGGCCGGCCTCGGCCAGGAGATGCTCGCCGCGCGGGTGTCTCTGATCGTGCCGCAGCCGGACGGTTCGGCGCAGAACCTCGGCGCGCAGGGCCTGGTGCGGGCGGTGTGGACCGACGACATGACGGCCTCGACCTCGATCAACCCCCAAGTCGCCCACTACACGGGGCAGGCCGAACTGGCACAAGCGATTCAACAGGGGCTGGATCTTCGCAAAGCGGGCGATTTCGATGGAGCAACGGCCAAACTGGGTCGCGCTGTTCAGCTCGCCAACGCCTCTGGGAACGCCGATACTGCGAAACTGCTTGCGAAGGTGGTGGACGTGGTCGACGCCGCGACAGGTACTGTGCGGTTGAAGACGAAGGTCGCGGAGGCGGATGAGATGACTCTGGAGACCCGGTCCACAAAGACTGTTCGTGTAAAGAAGTGACCCAGTAGAAGATCCGGAGAAGGGGAAGCGCCGACATGCCGACCTGCCCGAACGGACACCAGTCGGGTTCCGACGACTGGTGCGAGGTCTGCGGTCACCGCATGGCCGGTGCCGTACCTCCGCCCCCGCCGCCCCCGCCCGCGGGCGGTTACGGCTTCCCGCCCCCGCAGGGCGGCCCGGCCGGCGCACGCCCGCCGGCCGCGGCGGCCCCGGAGCCGGAGCTGTGCCCGCAGTGCCGTACGCCCCGCGAGGGCGGCGCGCCCTTCTGCGAGGAGTGCCGCTGGAACTTCCTGACCAACACGGCCACCTCGTACACCCCGGCCGCGCCGCCACGCCCGGCGCAGCCGCGGTTCCAGCCGCCGAGCGCCACGTACGGCGGCGGTGACGGGTACGAGTACCAGGGCTCGCGGCCCTCGCAGGTGAACCGGCCCGCCGAGCCGATCCCGTCCTTCGGCAGCGAGCCGTCGGGCCCGACGCCGTTCGGCGGCGACCGCGGCCCGTCGGGCCCGCCGACCCCGCCCGGCCCGCCGCACCAGGGCGGTCCTTCCGGCTTCGGCGGCGCTCCGGGCCAAGGTCCCGGCGGCCCCGGCGGCCCTTCCGGCTTCGGCGGCACTCCGGGCCAAGGTCCCGGCGGCCCCGGCGGCCCTTCCGGCTTCGGCGGCACTCCGGGCCAGGGCCCCGGCGGCCCCGGCGGCCCTTCCGGCTTCGGCGGCACTCCGGGCCAGGGCCCCGGGGGCCCCGGCGCGCCCGCCGGTCCGCCGCCCTTCGGGCGTGAACCGTCCGGTCCCGGCGGCCCGTTCGGCCGTGAGCCCTCCGGCCCCGGCGGGCCCGCGCCCACCCAGGGCGGCCCCGGCGTGCCCGGTCCCTCCGGCTTCGGCGGCAACCCCTCGCGTCCGGTACCGCCACCGCCGGCCGGTCCGGGCGGTGCCCCGCAGGCGTTCCAGCAGTCCGGTCCGCCCGCACCCCCCGCATACCCGGGCGAGACCGGCCGGCCGCCCGCCGGCGGTCCGTCCTTCGGCGGCGCCGAGGACGACTGGATGCTCTCCCCGCCGTCGTCGGCCGGCCCCTCCGGACCGGGGCAGCCGCAGGGTCCCGGCGGCGGCCCGGGCGGCGGTTACGGCTACCCGCAGCCCGGCGCCACCCAGGCACCGCCCGGCGGCCCCGGCTTCCCGCCGCAGCGGGCCACCTGGACGGCGACCATCGGCCCGGACCGCGACTACTTCATGGCGATGATGCACCGCTCGGGCCCCGAGGCCACGGGGCTGAACCTGCCCGCGTACTCGCCCGAGCAGCAGCGCACGCTCAGCGGCAACCAGCTCACCATCGGACGCCGCCGGCACTCCACCGGCGACACCCCCGACATCGACCTGGCGGTGCCGCCGGAGGACCCGGGCGTCTCGCACCAGCACGCGGTGCTGGTGCAGCAGCCGGACGGCAGCTGGGCGGTCGTCGACCAGAACTCGACCAACGGCACCACGGTCAACATGTCCGAGGAACCGATCCAGCCGTTCGTGCCGGTTCCGCTGCAGGACGGCGACCGGGTGCACGTGGGCGCCTGGACGACGATCACCATCCGCCGCGGCTAGCAGGAGGGCAGGGGTCAGGGCAGGGGCCAGGCGTACGGCCCCGCCGGCTCGTCCAGCCACGCCCAGGTGTGCTCGCCGCCGACCGTGACGCCGTACCGCTCGCGCTCCGGCGTGCCCTCGCGCTCCCACAGCGCGTAGGCCTCCTGCGGATCGAGGGTGCCCCGGGTCAGCGCGAGCAGGAAACGGAACGTCTCCTGCTCGCGGGCCCCGTCCGGCAGCCCGGCGAACGACACGCCCTCCGGCTGCGCCCGGCCCGCGCCGCGCAGCGGTACGAAGTAGGCGGCGGTGGGCAGGAACCGGCCCTCGGCGTGTGCCGCGTCCCGCACCGTGAGCGCGAGCAGCGCGGTGGCCAGCGGGGTCAGGATCCGGGCGCCGGGGCGGCACTGGGCGAGCCAGGCGCGCGGGATCGTGGACAGTTCGCAGGTGGCGATGATCCGGTCGTAGGGGGCCCGTTCGGGCACGCCGCGCGCGCCGTCGCCGGTGACGACGGCCGGGCGGAACCCGGCCGCGGCCAGGTGCCGGCGGGCCGCCTCGGTGATCTCCGGTTCCAGGTCGATGGTGGTGACGAGGTCGTCGTCGCCGAGCCGGTGGGCGAGCAGGGCCGCGTTGTAGCCGGTGCCGGCGCCCACTTCCAGGACCCGGTCGCCCTCCTCGACCTCCAGGGCGACCAGCATCCGCGCCATCAGCGAGGGCTGGCTGCTGGAGGAGACCAGCTCGCCGTCGCGCAGCCGGGTGGCCAGCGGTGCGTCCGCGTAGGCGCCGCGGACCCAGCGCGCACGGGCCTGGGGGTCGGGGCTCTCGCCCCAGCGGCGCTCGTAGCCGCGCGGCCCGGCGACGTAGTAGTACGGCACGAACAGGTGCCGGGGCACCGCCGCGAACGCCTCCCGCCACACCGGGTCCCCGGCGAAGGCCCCGTCGGCGTCGATCTCCCGCACCAGCGCGTCCCGCGCGGCGGCGGCCAGGCGGTCGGTCTCGGTGTCGTAGGCGCCCATGGGTCCACAGTAGGGGCGGGTCGGTCCCCCGGGGTCCTAAGCCTTGAGTCCTGGGCCACCCGGTCTGAGACGATGGACGGGTGAATGAGATTCGGCGCGGCACGCTACAGGAGCAGACCTTCTACGAGCAGGTCGGCGGGGAGGAGACCTTCCGTCGGCTCGTCCACCGTTTCTACGAGGGAGTCGCCGAGGACCCGGGCTTCAGGGCGATGTACCCGGAGGAGGACCTGGGCCCGGCCGAGGAGCGCCTCACCCTGTTCCTGATGCAGTACTGGGGCGGCCCCACCACCTACAGCGACAACCGCGGCCACCCCCGGCTGCGTATGCGGCACGCCCCGTTCACGGTGGACCGGGCGGCACACGACGCCTGGCTGAGGCACATGCGGGTGGCCGTCGACGAACTCGGGCTGTCCGAGGAGCACGAGACGACGCTGTGGAACTACCTGACGTACGCCGCCGCGTCGATGATCAACGCCCCGGACTGACGGTGGAGTGAGACCGGGTGGGTTCAGCGGATGGTGACGCCCAGCGGACCCAGCCCGGCCCGGCGCACCGCGACGGACCCGTAGGGGGTGCGCAGCCTGAGCCACGCCCCCGAGGAGAACAGCCCGGTGTCGGCCGGACCGGCGCCCGGCCGCAGGAAGCCCAGGGACTGGGCCGCGTGCACGGCCCGCACCGGAAGCCCGGTCCCCGCTATCTCCCGGGACCAGATGTCCCGGCCGATCCGGTCCAGTTCCGCGCGGGTACGCCCGTCCGGCGCCAGTTCCTGCGTACGGGACCGGAACTCGGCGACCGCCGCGGCGACCGTCGCCCGCAGCGCGTCCGGGGCGGGCAGCCCCGGCTCGGCCTGCCAGCCGCCGCGCGGCGGCAGCACACCGGCCCACGGCGGGCCGGTGACCGCGGCGGGCACGGTGGCGGTGGCCGCGCGCTCGTCCACGCCCTCCAGGAACTCACCCGCGGAGACGGTCACGTCGAGGGTGACGTCGAGCCCGTTCTCGTACGGCTTGGCCAGCCGTACCGCACGTACGGCCAGCACCTCGAAGGACGGCGGGCGGCCGAAGACGGCGAGCGCCGTGCCGGCCGCCTGCAGGCGCACCGCGGCTCCACGGTCGTAGTGGAGCAGCCGGGAGAGGAAGGCGGCGAGGTCGGCCGCCTCCGTCTCGTCGGCCAGGTGCAGCACCGTCATGCGGCGACGGCCTCCTCGTCGGCGTCGTCCCGGTACTTCTGCAGGAACTCCCGCTCCTGGGCGGTGAGCCGGCGCGGCCGCTGCGTCTCGAAGTCGAACGGGACGACCACGGTGGCGGCCTGTACGTAGACCGCCTCCGCGTCCTTCACCTCGTAGGTGACGGTGAAGGACGCGGCCTTGATCTCCGTGACCCACAGCTCGATGTCCACGGGCGTGGGCCGGTGGACGAGCTGCCGCTTGTAGTCGATCTCGTGGCGTGCCACCACGGACCCCTGCTTGGACTCCTTGCCCCGCAGGGACAGGAAGTCGATCCGGGCCTCCTCCAGATAGCGCAGGAAGATCGCGTTGTTGACATGTCCGTACGCGTCCATGTCCGACCAGCGCAACGGGCAGCGGTAGATGTGACGCAAGACCGATCAGCCCCGGGTCAGCTTCTTGTAGGTGGCGCGGTGCGGACGCGCGGCGTCCGGGCCCAGCCGCTCGACCTTGTTCTTCTCGTACGACTCGAAGTTGCCCTCGAACCAGAACCACTTCGACTCACCCTCGTAGGCGAGGATGTGCGTGGCGACGCGGTCGAGGAACCACCGGTCGTGGGAGACGACGACGGCGCAGCCGGGGAAGTCCAGCAGCGCGTTCTCCAGGCTGGAGAGGGTCTCGACGTCGAGGTCGTTGGTGGGCTCGTCGAGGAGCAGCAGGTTGCCGCCCTGCTTGAGGGTGAGCGCCAGGTTGAGGCGGTTGCGCTCACCGCCGGACAGGACGCCGGTCGGCTTCTGCTGGTCCGGACCCTTGAAGCCGAACGCCGACACGTACGCCCGGCTCGGCATCTCGACGTGGCCGACGTTGATGTAGTCGAGCCCGTCGGACACGACCTCCCACAGCGTCTTCTTCGGGTCGAGGTTCTCGCGGCTCTGGTCGACGTAGGAGATCTTGACGGTCTCGCCGACCTTGATGTCACCGGCGTCCGGCGTCTCCAGGCCCTGGATCATCTTGAACAGGGTGGTCTTGCCGGCGCCGTTCGGGCCGATGACGCCCACGATGCCGTTGCGCGGCAGCGTGAAGCTGAGGCCGTCCACGAGGATCTTCTCACCGAAGGCCTTGCTGAGCTTGTCGACCTCGACGACGATGTTGCCCAGGCGCGGGCCCGGCGGGATCTGGATCTCCTCGAAGTCCAGCTTCCGCATCTTGTCGGCCTCGGCGGCCATCTCCTCGTAGCGGGCGAGACGGGCCTTGGACTTGGCCTGGCGCCCCTTGGCGTTGGAGCGCACCCACTCCAGCTCTTCCTTGAGCCGCTTCTGCCGCTTGGCGTCCTTCTGGCCCTCGACCTTCAGACGGGTCGCCTTGGTCTCCAGATACGTGGAGTAGTTGCCCTCGTACGGGTAGGCACGGCCGCGGTCGAGCTCCAGGATCCACTGGGCCACGTTGTCCAGGAAGTACCGGTCGTGGGTGATCGCCACGACGGTTCCGGCGTACTTGGCCAGGTGCTGCTCCAGCCAGTTCACCGACTCGGCGTCGAGGTGGTTGGTGGGCTCGTCGAGGAGCAGCAGGTCGGGCGCCTCCAGCAGCAGCTTGCAGAGCGCGACGCGGCGCTTCTCGCCACCGGAGAGGTTGGTGACGGGCCAGTCGCCGGGCGGGCAGCCGAGGGCGTCCATGGCCTGCTCCAGCTGGGCGTCGAGGTCCCAGGCGTTGGCGTGGTCCAGCTCCTCCTGCAGCTTGCCCATCTCGTCGAGCAGCGCGTCGGAGTAGTCGGTCGCCATCAGCTCGGCGATCTCGTTGAACCGGTCGAGCTTGCCCTTGACCTCGGCGACACCCTCCTGGACGTTCTCCAGGACGGTCTTCGCCTCGTTCAGCGGCGGCTCCTGCAGCAGGATGCCCACGCTGTAGCCCGGCGACAGGAAGGCGTCACCGTTGGACGGCTGCTCCAGCCCCGCCATGATCTTCAGCACGGTCGACTTACCGGCACCGTTCGGGCCGACGACACCGATCTTCGCTCCCGGCAGGAAGCTCAGGGTGACGTCGTCGAGGATCACCTTGTCGCCGTGCGCTTTGCGCGCCTTGCGCATGGTGTAAATGAACTCAGCCAAGAGAAACCGTCCGGCAGCTTGAAATCTGGCAGTGGGCAGATACACCCCATCTTGCCTGAACGCCAGGCTTGGGTGTTAACCCGTTTGGTTCGGGGGCTGTGACCTGGGGTTTCGCCGGGTGGCGGCGGTGGCTCGTCTGTCGCTGTCGGTCGCCGTTGGGTGACCTCGGGGAACCTCGGACGGCCCAGGGACGGCCCGGGAATGATCACTCGGGCGACCGGGTCTCGGCGCCGTCGTCGGCCGGTCCGTCGGCCCAGGGATGCCGCTGCACGCCGTCCTCCGGTCTCGCGGAGTCAGCTTCGGATGTCACCGCACTCGGCACAGGCGGGAGCGTCGGCGTCGGCCATACGGCAATCCCTACTGGGCTATCGGGTGATCGGAATCTCGTAGACGATCTCGCAGTGAGCTGCGGGCACCACGATGTCCGCCGTCTCGACGGGCCGCCCTTGGTCGCTGTAGTACGTCCGCCGGATGTGCGTGACGAGCGCGGCCTTCTGGATGCCGAGTATCGAAGCCTCCTCGGCGGTCGCCTGCCTGGGCTCGGGCTGCTCCACGGCATGGCTGACGGTGATGCCGATGGCGGCCATGCGGTTCACGACGCCCGCCCCTGCGTGGGGCCCTCCTTCCGGGAGGACGACGAGGGTGCCGGCGGTGAGGTCGTACGGCTCCCAGCTCGTGGACAGCTGCACGGGCCTGCCGTCGGCGAGGAACTCGTACGTCGTCCTGACGCACAGGTCGCCCTCGGCGATGCCGAGCCGCGCCGCGATCTCCGCGGGCGCCGGCACCTTGGCGTCGGTCCGGCTCTCCCAATCACCCTGCTTGCCCACGGCCTTCATGTCCGCACGGAACGGTGACCCATCGGGCTGCTCCCGTGCCGACGAGCGGACGACCCGCACCCGCTGTCGGGGCTCCGCGACATACGTCCCCGACCCGGCCCGTCCCTCCAGCACTCCCTGGGAGATCAGCAGCTCCTGAGCCCGGCGGACGACGTTCTCGCCGACGCCGCACTCCTGGCCGATCTGGGCGCGCGACGGCAGGCGGTCTCCGGGCTCCCATACGTGCTCCGCGATCCGCCGCCGGAGTTCGTCGGCGATGCGGAGGTAGGGCGGCTGCTCAGGCATATGGAAAATCTAGTCCACTAGCTCTAACCTAGTTAACTAGCTTCACTGAAAGTGATCGCCGGTTGACGGAGGCTGCCCTGTGCCCGCTTCGGGAGTTAGCGCGGCGGCCATCGCTGCCCGGCTGTCCGCCGTCGGGCTCCCCGCACGAGTGGAGGAGCACGACCGGTACGCGTCGATCGAGGCGGAGGTGCCGGACTCTCTCTCCGCCGATTTATGGCGGGAGGTCCTGGAAGCGGTGGCGGAAGCCGATCGGTTCGGCCTCGTCGCCACCAGTCTGAGCGGCCGCACCCTTTGGGCGGTCGTACGCAAAGCGGTCCCCACGACGGGCGATGTCGGGGGACCGGGCCATCAGCGATAGGAGCTGAACAGCGTGCTCAACCGTATCCGCCGAGCCGTCTCACTCACCAGAGCGCGGTACGCCCCCAAGGGCAGGCACCGCCGCCCCTTAGCGCCCTCGCGGCCGACGGTCATCTCCGCCTGCCCTGCGCCCATGGATGCTTCGACGGCTGTCCTCGGCCGGGCCACGGACACCGCGAACCACCGCCGCCTCCTTCAGGGTGAGGAGAACGCGCTCGTCCGCCCGTACGTGCTGGCGTGGGAGCAACGGGTACGTCCGCGTGCGGTGGTCGTCGCCTCCCACCTGCCGGCGGAAGCCTGGTCGGCCCTGGCGGGGGCCCACTGATGCCTTCCAGTCAGCACCCCTTCCCCCCAGACACCACGGCTGCCGCCCCCTACCGATCGACCGCCTGCCGGATCGGGACGCACTCCGTCTGCACGGAGTCCTCCCCGGCCTCGGCACCCGTCGACCTGCCGTTGATCTACGAGAGGTGCGGCTGTCCATGCCACTCGACCTGCGACCAGCCCGCCCTCAGGGAGAGGCAGCGGTGAAGACCCCTCTCCCCGGCGGCGCGCTGGCATCCAACGTCGAGGTCACCGCGACCACCGTCCGGCGCGGCGACATCATCCAGGTCGGCGGCCGGGCCTGCCGCGTAAGCAACCTCTTCCAACTGCCCCACGGCGCCAAGCAGCTCCTCTTCGAGTCGGGCGAACTGCTGACCATCCACACACGGACCCGCCTCGCCGCCGTACGGATGACGAGAAGGCGGTGACCGGCTCCATGTCCTCTCGTCATCACGGCATCGCCGACGACCTCAGACACCAGATCACGACCGGTCGCATCAAGCCCGGCGAACGCCTCCCATCCGAGTCGGAACTGGCCGGCCAGTACAAGGTCAGCACGGCGACGCTGCGGAGCGCTCTCGCGGTGCTTCAACGGGAAGGCCTCGTCGAGAAGATCCACGGCAAGGGAAACTTCGTCCGCCGCCCCCACCGCAAGATCACCTACGTCGGCGGGTGGGGCACGCTGGACCCCCGCACTGCCGCCGGCACCGATCTACGCGTCACGGTCCGCACTACCGCGACGGTCGCGACCGGGGAACTGACAGCCCTGCTGCGCATCCCGACTGGCAGCCCCCTGACGGAGTACCTCTGCCTCAGCCACGAGGGACACTCCCCGCACAGCCTGGCCCGCATCTACGTCCCGCACGACCTGGCGCCGCGTTCAGTGCCCGGCGACGGATCACCAGGCGCGCGAGCGGAAGCGGGATTCACCGTGCCGATCCCTCCGCCGGCCGAGGTCCGGGAGACGGTCTCCGCCCGGCTCCCGACACCGGATGAGGCGACGATCCTCCGGATCAATCCCGCCGCGGCGGTCCTCACGATCGCGCGCGTCGCAGCCGACACGGCCGGACGAGTCGTCGAGACCGCGCTCCTGGTATTCCCCGGCGACCGCGTCGACGCCGTCTTCACCACCCACCACCCCACCGACGAGAGGACGACGCAGGAATGACGGCACGGAACGAACTGCGGCTCCTCCCCTGGTCGGGGCCGGAGGGCAAGCCCTGCTACCTCAGCACCGACGACGAGGCCGGCCACATGTCCCGCCTGGCGGACAACATCGAGGCGGTGCAACTCGGGATGGCGGCGGAACTGCTGGACCAGGCCTCGGAGGCCCTTGACGGCGAAGGCTCCACCTTTGAGGAGATGCGCTTCCTCACGGAGAAGCTGACCGGATCTCTGCGGGACGTACTCCGGGTGGCAGTCAGCCGCGGCCACCTCCTCGCGGCGAGCGATCCTCACCGCTCCTGAAGGGGCCAGGCGTTTGCCGGTCTACTGATCACGGGCCTCACCGATCGGCGAGGCTGAGGAAGCCCACGGCTCTGAACTGCTCAGATGCCGTGGGCTTCTGTCGTTGTTGGTTGGCGCTGTGCGACCCCGGACGGCCCAGAGACGGCCAGCTGAACTCGTTCTCGCGAACGTCCGCCAGAAGCCGGTACTACTGCCGGGTTCTTCTCTATTCTGTGGCCACCGCGCGGGGTGGGGGAACCACCGCAGATGCAGGGGGGCAATGTGCTGATCATTCTCATTGGGTTGGCTGTGGGTGCCGCATACGTGTGTCACGGAACACCGCTCTTTGCCCCAGCCGTCATCGTCGCGATCTGCTCCTTCTGGTCCAACGGCGTCATCTCTAACTTCCGTCGCACGTACGAGGTCCCGCGCCTTGCAACGGCGGTAAGCCTGATCTGCTTCGTCCTCACGCTCGTCTTCGGCATCACGGGTCTGGTCATCGGCTGAGCACGGGGAGGCCGGCGCCGAGGGCTCGGACCCTCAGCTTGGGAAGCGTAGGGCTCACGGTCGGCCTGACCTGGAGCGGAGGGTGCTGGCGCCCGGTTGGCGGGTTCGTTCGGTCCCCGGTGCTCCCCGCAGTTCCCCGTACGATCTGGCACGCGTCTGTCACGACCTCCTCGGCCGGATCGCTGAACACTGTGGCGGCCAGCAGCCAATGCACAGCGCCCCATCAACTTCCGGTCAATCTACCCCTGTTGTCAGTACCCCTCCCTATCGTCCCAAGTAGTCCTGTCGACTAGAGGAGGGCACCATGGCCGAGGAGACGCAGAGGAAGTACGACAACACCACCATCGCCGCTCTCATGACCCTAGCGAGGGGCGGCTGCTACGCCCCCCGCTGTGGAGCACCGACGGTGCGCATCATCGACGGCAAGCCCGTCCTGAACCTGGACATCGCCCACATTCGCGCTCTGAAGGCGGGCGGGAAGCGGTACGACCCTTCGTGGAGCCTGGAAGAGAGGAACAGCTTCGCCAACCTGCTGTTGTTGTGCAATGTGCACCACAAGCGCGTCGACGGTGTGGACGGCGAGAAGTACACCGTGGAGATCCTTGAAGGGTGGAAGCGCGTCCGCGAAGCCGACGGACAAGACGCCCTTGCGGGATTGAGCGGGCTGACTGAGGCCCGGTTGGTCAAGATGATCCAAGAGGCTCAGGATCAGTACGTCGATCGTCTCGCTCCGGTGTTGGGGGCCATCGCGAAACAGGTACCGGAGTTGTCGTCTCTTCTCAAGGTCCTCAAGACAGACCTTGAGCGCACACAGGGGCGTACGCCTGGCATTTCGGAGGACACGGCCTGGATGGTTTACGAGGCCGGCCGAAGCCTGGCGCATCTCCAGGACAACGCGCCTTTGCTGATGGAGGCCGGTGACGACCTCGCGCATCTGCAAGACAACGTCAGCTTGCTGACGTCCGCAGCTCAGGCCTTGATGCGCCTGTCAGAGCTGCCGGCAGCTCTCGACAACGCAGCCGACAACATTCGGAGCGCTGCGGCTTCCCTCTCGGACGCAAGGAGGTACTGAGCGAGGTAGGCGCCAACTGGCTAGACCCGAGCTGCCACCTGGGCCCGTAGCTGAGGCCCAGGTGGATCAATCAAGTTCTGCACCAGGAGGCTCGGCCGTCATCGCTTGCGCTATTTGCGCCCATGACCTCTTCGTCCCGAAGCAACTTCGGTAGGTGTGCTGCCGTGGGAGGTCCTGCCGCCCACCTGCGCTGATGATCCGCAGACGTCCGCACTCGTCCGCCGTTGTTCGTCGGCGTTGTCACGCAGTTAGACACTCACCGATGCGCGGATCAGCGCACGTCAGCTCAATTCTCCGGGCCTGGGCATGGTTCAACCAGTGTCGGAGATCCAATTGGGTGACCTGCGGCTGTCGCCCGCTACGACTGTCGTCAGCAGTCGTCACCGGTCACCGCTGAAGGGCCTCGGACGGCCCAGGGATGGCCCAGCGGAGATCACTCGTCGGCTGCCAGCCACTCATCGAGCCGGACCTTGACCTGGTGGTTGTGGGCGGCGTGCCAGATGACCTTCCCGCTGACGAAGGCCCCGAGGGCTGGGAGGTCCATCCCGAGTGGCATGGCCGTGATCTCCGCCAGCGCTATGGCGTTCGGCACGCCGTCAATGCGTATGAAGACCCCGAAGCGCTGGCGCCCGATGACCTTGCCGGTGATCCGGGCCTCGACGGGCAGAGCGGCGACGGTTGCCTCCCAGCTCTCCCGCACCAAGTCCGCGGCCGGCACTCCGGAGTGCGTGGGCCACGCGTACTCATCCATCGGTAGATCATGACGCTGGGAGCAGGCCCTCGTCTGCCACCCGGCTGTAGCCGACGGATCAATCCATCATGATCTGAGTCATGTCTGATACTTGGTCACCGCGTTGGCCGTACTGTGGCACAGGAGCAACCCAAGCAGACCCGGTTGGCTGCCCTGGCATTCTCCTAGAAAATCAATCCTCGTGCCTGGCTCACGCCAGCGATGAGGCCCGCAGTGACTATTTGCAGAGTCTCCGCCCTGGGGCGAGCTTCGACCTTAGAGGGACCCCGTTCACTGAAGAGCTATTTCAGCAAGTGGCTAATCGTCTGCGTGTCGCTCCCCAGACTACCCCCGAGTTCGGCAGGGTGGACTTTTCTCTCTGCGACTTCCAGGCGGTACAGCTTCAAGGTGCGGCATTCCATGGAATGGCAGACTTCACCGGAGCAACCTTCAACGGCGTAGCTAATTTCATGAGAGTAACCTTCGAGAGGATCGCCGATTTCCGGGCGGCTATATTCAATGAAGCTGGAATGTTTGACATGGCCGTCTTTGAGTCTGCTGCCCTCTTTGAGGGTGCAAATTTTATGCGCCAAGCGGCGTTCAGCTCAGTAAAGATAAAAGAGGAGGCTGATTTTAAGGAGGTTCAAGTATCAGGAGAAGGCGAATTCTATGAAGTTAATTTCTCGGCTGACGCAGATTTCCAGGGGGCGGTATTTTCTGACAGTGTATGGATGGAGAGAGCAACCTTTCAGGCCGCCCCTCAACTTGGACCGCTCAGCGTGGCAGGTCAGTTTGACTTGAGTCATGCCGTTTTTGAAGTGCCAGTCACCATTGAAATGAGCGCGCAAGAGCTAAGGTGCCGACGTACGCGCTGGAACTCCACAGTCACGATGCGATTGAGGTACGCGCAAGTTGACTTGTCTGATGCCGTGATTGATCACCCAATGGCTCTAATGGGGCACCTTGCGCCTTTTGACCTTCCGCTGGGCCAGTCCTTGGACGAGTCGAAAGTGACAGATGCCGCTAATCCTAATCCGTCGGTTTATGTCACTTCCATTCGGGGCGTAGACGCTGCCCACCTAGTTCTCACAGACGTGGATCTATCGCGCTGCCTCTTCGTGGGAGCATTTCATCTTGATCAGATCCGACTAGAAGGCCATTGCGATTTTGCTTATACGCCCAGAGGGCTACACTTTGGCCGCACTTTGGTGCCGGTACGCTGGTGGACTAAGCGGCGTGTTATTGCAGAAGAGCATCATTGGCGTGCGCTTTTTTTCTTTCCATCAAATTCTAGAGCCGGGTGGTCCCCCGTCTCGCCATCTGAGTGTGTTGGACTGGGTCCGCGCGGTCTGGCAGCCGCCTATCGTCAACTGAGAAAAGGGTATGAAGACGGGAAGGATGAGCCCGGCGCGGCAGATTTTTACTACGGCGAGATGGAGATGCGCCGGAAAGACCGTATGAGTCCTTTGGGAGAACGTGGTCTACTCTCCCTTTATTGGCTTCTTTCGGGCTATGGCCTGAGAGCTTCTAGAGCGTTTGGTTGGCTCCTTCTTTTTATGTCGATCACGGTTTTGCTGATGCTGGGAATCGGTCTTCCTGGTAGCACTCCCAAGCAAGTGGCTTCCGGAAATATCCCGCCGAACCTGGGCCGGGTAACTCTCACCATTGATAAACAGGATGCGACGCT
This sequence comes from Streptomyces durhamensis, assembly GCF_000725475.1. Taxonomy (NCBI): domain Bacteria; kingdom Bacillati; phylum Actinomycetota; class Actinomycetes; order Kitasatosporales; family Streptomycetaceae; genus Streptomyces; species Streptomyces durhamensis. The sequence continues at coordinate 376,460 of NZ_JNXR01000002.1, read as the reverse complement.
TACGCTGCCGAGAAGGGATCGCTTCACGCGAAAAAGGTTGGATCAGGCACTGCAGGTAGTACTGAATTCAGTGATATTTCGCGCAAGCGGTCAGGACCTCACGCCGTCGGGCACCTACCTTGAGATGCTCAGCCGGCTGACCGAACCGGTCCTGCTGGGGCTGGGAGTTCTTGCAGTGCGGGGACGGATCAAACGCGGTTGACACCGCATGCGCTTCGTCCGCACTCGTTGCCGTCACTCCGTCCGGCCCTCGATACGTGACCACCGCTTTACAAGTTCGATCCGCGCCCGCGCCGACCGTTGCTGTCGACTGGTGCGACAGCCGGACGAAGCCGCTGGTGTGCGCCTCCGTCCGGCGTCGTTGATGTCAGCCGTAGATGTCAGAGACCTTCTGATCCGTCAGCTCTGGAGAGTTCGGTCGTTAGAGGTTTCACAGGCTGCCATGGGAGCTGTGGGGGCCGATGCCGAGCGCTACCAGTTGCTGGTACTGCTGTACGTCTGCCCGTGGCGTGATAGTCGAGTGTGAAGGCTGAGGTCGGCTGTGGGATGTGACCGCTGCCAGCCTCTCGCGTACCCCGTGGGGGTTGTCACCCGTACGTAGGGAAGTCATTGCCCAGGATGATCCGCCAAAGACGTATAGCTTCACGGTGGTCGCCCCGTTTCTCAGCGGCCAATGCCAGGCCTGCTCTGTCCCGAGCACTCTTGAGGCTGTCATTCACGGCGCCCTTGCTGACCCAGTTCAAGTAGGTGGAAAGGTCACCGCTAAATCCGGCGGGATCTTGCACGGAGAGATTGTGAAGGTTGTAGTCGAAGAACAATCGAAGCGCTGCCCTTGAGTTATTTCCCAGGGTTCCGTACGTCCGCGCAACCAGCATCTCAAGGTGGAAGGAGGAAAGGCGCGAGCTGTGAGCCTCGTTCCACTTCTTGGCGAACCGAATGATTTTCTTGAGGTCACCGCCCAGAGCGTTGTTACGATCGTTGAGATACGTCTCGTGTTTGTTGGGATTGGTGGTCAACCAATTACCCGCACCATCAGGGATGCCGTAATTTCCACTCGTGTATTTTTCAACCGGTGCCACGTCCACGCTCAGGCCGTCGGCATAGAAGAACCGCACGGCCTGGCCGCGAGCGCCAATCTTGCGCACGGGCGAGTTTTCGTTAAGAACCTTCCGCACCCGATACAGAAACTCAGAGGAATTGTCCCGGTATCTTCGGTTCCACAATTCCTGGTCGACATGTAGATGAACCATGAGATCAATGTCATCGACAGGATTGCGCGCGGTGTTCCGCCCGAGCGAGCCGATAATCGTGTGAGACTGATAGCGGATGTCGTTCCCGGCAGGAAATGCTGCCTTGAGGACGTTTACGACGGCATCTCGGCGGCCGTAGACCTTGGTCCAGGTGGCAGGTGACGGCTTCACCTTGGCGTCGAACTCGTTGAACGCGGCCACTGTGGTCGTCGCCATTCCTACTCCCCCTCGTCCGTGGTGTAGCTCTGGCCCCCGCCGCTTATGTTTTTGCTGGACTTCTTGTAGGCCAGGCGGCCCGGTGGGTCGGACGTCTTGTTGAGCTCATCCCGAGTATTGGTGAGATTGCGCAATGTGTCTCGCGCGTCCTCGTGGCTCATGTCGGCCAGGTCAATCGTGAGGAACTGTCGGGCGGCTGTCTGCAACTGAAGGTAGGCGTTTGCCGACGCCTGGGCCTGTGTCATGCGACGCGACGCGTTCACGGTGGTCAGGGTGGCGCTGAACGCGGCCGAGATGAGAGCCAACACCCCGGGCCAGACGCCGAGGTCGCCGCCTAGGGCAGTTCCGCCAGAGATGGCGGCGAGCGCTGCTGCCGGGACACCGAGAGTTAGATTGATGAGCCGCCACAACTTGGCCTGCTCGAACTGTCCTTGAGCACTCCACAACGCACTCTCGTGAATGCGGTCGGCTTCTTGTGCGATGGCTCGATGCGACTCAGGGATGCCGTTAGGGATCAGTGACACAAACACCTCATTAGGCCAAAAATCATGCAAGCAGGTGAAGATGGGACAAGCAGAGAAGCCGGCCAATGTAATGCGATGCTTTGCGACGTCCATCAGCGCGCGGCATGCTCGCGCCTGCAAAACAGGCCTGATCCACGGAGTGTGGCCGACTGATGGATAGTCCCCTCGAACTACACGCCCGTCCGCTACACCATTTTGCCCCGTGACGCCAGTTAGCCTACTATCACGGTTACCGTGAATTCGCTGTCGCCCTTTTTGCGTAGGCCGCTAAGGTCGCGCATGAACTCTTCGGGATCTAGGATGCATCGTCCCGGATCATGAACGTAGGCGAAAAGGCGTCGACATTCGGAGTGGGCGTGATAACTCTCAAAGTCCACCCGGAGTTCGTCCGCTACCCTCTTAGCGTGTCGGGCATCGCGCACATATTTGCATTCGATCACAATGCCGACATCCTTCACGATCAGATCTATCCTCTTTGCCGACCCGGCATTCTTAGGTGTCCATTCTTCCCGCGAAACGGAGGGAAATACGGCGCTAAGTGCGGCCTCGGCGATGTCTTGAACGTCGTACTCGTTTTCAACGCTGAATGCAGGTCGGGAGTTAGACCGGGTGGCCAGCTTTCGCGCTGTCACAGGGATCGACTTCAGGGCCTGAAGCGCCAGTTCCTCGTGATTTGATTGCCCACCGAGCGTGGGAACTGCCTCGTAGCGATCCCTCCTCGCGCCGCATATCAGCAGCTCCATCTCGGAACTCAGGAAGCTAGCGAAGCAGCCGCGGTTGTCAATCGGTGTCCCGTCTTTGAGTCTCCCATTGCCGTATTGGGCGTAACTGGCGACACGCTTCCGATACTTTTCATCCTGTACGGCTAGAACCGCCCCTGTGAAATCGCGCGTCTCCCGGTATGCTGCGTTGAATTGCTGGTGAGCAACATGGGCTTCGACGTATTCATATATCTCGGCGGGAGTAAAAGCGATTCGGTACCGCGTGAACGTGCCCAGGAACTCACCATCACTGTCACGGTCGGCGAACTCGTGGTACACGGCGCCCTCGGCCTCAAGGGTTCGCAAGTCCTCGGCGTGACCCGAGAGCACCTTGAACGTCTTGCCGAATGCTGTAATGGTGACCCGATCGCTCATCTCCGCCCCTCCTGATGGTAGCTGCTTTGGGGCGAGTGATCATGGCCCCGTAAGCTTCCGGCGCGTCGGGCAGTCTGTGGACCTGCCCGTTAAAGCACGACGTTGGGGCCATGATCTTAGAGGCTCGCCCCAAAGTGGCTGCCTAAAGCCGTGGAGCCGACCGCCCCAGCCACAGAGGGTGTCTCCCACTTCATGCCCGCAGCCGCCGAGCGCGCCGCCGGGCGCGGCCAGCCGGGGCGAAGACAGGAGGCAGGCCGCGCCGCAGAGGCGGCGCGCGCCCGCGCCGTGCGCGGGCCTTGATGAAGTAGAGAAGGTTTTATCCCGCTGGAATGAGGCGCTTGCCGTCGTGGCTGCGGACGTGGGGGCCGTTGCCGTCCAGGGCGTCCAGGAGTCGGACCGCGAAGACCTCGGCCATGCGCTCGCTGACCTCCTGAGGGGTGAGCCAGGAGACGGCAGTGGACTCGCTGGAGGTGCGCTCGGTGCCGCCGGAAGGCTTGCAGCGGAAGACCAGGGCGACGACGCCGCGGGTCAGGTTCTTGTAGACGCCGGTCAGTTCGTCCACCTCGATGTGGATGCCTGTCTCCTCCAGGACCTCACGGGCGACGCCGGCCTCGGGGGTCTCGTTGAGTTCGAGGATGCCGCCGGGGAGTTCCCAGGTGCCGTTGTCGGCTCGGCGAATCGCCAGGAGTCGGCCGTCCTCGCGCACCACCACTCCGGCCACGGATACGGAGTGCAGGGGAGACGGCGTCGCTTCCTGTGCTTGACTCATGTAGAGGAGCATAGGAGGCAGGGAAGGACTATGGGAACTGCGGCTGGAGGGGTCGGAACCGGACCTCGATATGTGCAGATCGCGGACGAGATCGTGCAGCAGATCCGGGCGGGCGTTCTCAAGCCTGGCGACATGGTGCCCAGCGAGTCCGAGCTGGTGGAGCGCTACGGAGTGTCCGGCGGGACGATCCGTAAGGCCATGGTCGAGGTGCGGGCCAGTGGGCTGGTCGAGACCCGGCACGGCAAGGGCTCCATCGTGAAGAACCGGCCTCCGGTACGGCACCGCTCCTCCGATCGCTTCCGGCGCTCGCTCCGGCAGGGTGGGCAGGCGGCCTACCTCGCGGAGTCCGCGCAGTCCGGTGCGACGGCCAAGGTCAGCGTCCTCTATATCGGGCCCATGGAGGCGCCCGAGGATGCCGCCCAGAGGCTGGGGGTCCCGGTCGGTGCGCAGGTGCTGGCTCGTCGGCGTCTCTACTTCCGTAACGGCACCCCGGTCGAGACCGCGACGTCGTACCTGCCCTGGGACGTCGTGAAGGAGATCCCGGAGCTGTTCGCCGAGAACCCCGGCGGTGGTGGCATCTACGCCCGGCTCGAAGACCACGGGCACGAGTTCGCGGAGTTCGTCGAGACGTTGCAGGCGCGGCCGGTCTCGAAGGCGGAGGCTTCGGAGCTGGCGCTCAGCCCCGGTGCGCCGGTGGTGCACCTGATCCGTGAGGCGCGTACGACCGCGGGGATCGTGGTCGAGGTCTGCGACACCCTGATGGCCGCTGACCAATTCGTCTTCGAGTACCGGATCCCTGCCGTCGACTGACGCGCACTCAACTCTCCACAACCCGTCGTGAGTTCTTCTTCGCGGCGGGTTGACTCATGTACAGGAGTGGGGCACTCTTCTTCATGTCACTCATGTACATGAGTGACGGAGTTCATCATCTATAGAGGAGTGATCGCTATGCGTCAGATCCCCGTCGACACCTCCGGCGCGGTCGTGATGGTCGCCAAGCCCCCGCAGCCCAAGGTGCGTGACCGCCGTACCGGGGAGATTGCCACGGACGTCGAGACCGGTGCGCCTTTGATGACGGTCGACGTGATGTTCGCGGCGAACGAGGAGGTGGAGATCCTCTCCATCACCGTTCCGGAACCCGGCGTCACCGGCGAGCTGGCCATGGGCACCCCGGTCGCGCTCACCGGCCTGATGGCCCGGCCCTGGGAGAACGACTTCAACGGCCAGAGGCGGCACGGCATCGCGTTCCGCGCGGTCGCGGTCACCTCGCTCGCCGACGCCGTCGCAGGACCAAAGGCGGCCTGATCATGACCGCCTTAACGGTCGCTCTGGTGTTGGTCGCCGTCGCCGTGGGTCTCCTGCGGTGGCGGCGCCCCGCCTGGTACTGGTTGACCTTCGGGGTCACGCTGGCCGTGGTGCGGGTCCTGGTCCGGTACGGCTCGGTCATGGACGCGTGCGGGTTGACCGTCCCGCCCGCGCGATGGCGACTCGCTCTCGCCCGTGCCACCAACCGGCCGACGCCGGAGTTCCGGGCCCCTCGGATCCTGCGGATGCGGCCCACTCGTACCGGCCTGGTCCTGCGGCTCAGACTCCGCCCTGGGCAGGACGCCTTCGACGTCGCCGCCGCCTCGGACCGGCTCCGGCACTCGTTCGCGATGTACGGCGTCACCTCGCGGGAGCTGCGCTCCGGCGTCGTAGAGGTGCGGATGACCGGCTACGACGTGCTGAAGCGCGTCCAGATGCCGGCCGAGACGGACACCAGGCCGATGCGGGTGCCGGTCGCCCTGCGGCAGGACGGCTCGGTGCACTACCGCGACTACCGGGCGATACCCCACGCCCTCACCCTCGGCGCCACGGAGTCCGGCAAGTCCGTCTACCAACGCAACCTGGTGGCCGGACTCGCCCCGATGGACGTCGCTCTCGTCGGCATCGACTGCAAGCAGGGGGTGGAACTGTTCCCGCTGGCCCGCCGGTTCTCCGCGCTGGCCGACGATCCCGACACCGCCGCCGACGTACTCGATGCGCTCGTGGTCCGGATGGAGGGGATCTATCAGGTCATCCGGGCTCAGCAGCGGATCGCCGCCGATGTTCCCGATGCGGAGATCGCCGCCGACATCTGGGACCTGCCCGATCACCTGCGCCCGGTCCCGGTCGTGGTCCTGATCGACGAGGTCGCCGAACTCGCCCTGTTCACCACCAAGGAGGAGGAAAAGCGCCGAGACCGCATCATCACCGCACTGGTCCGCCTCGCTCAGCTCGGCCGCGCGGCCGGCATATACCTCGAAATCTGCGGACAGCGCTTCGGCTCCGAACTCGGCAAGGGCATCACCATGCTCCGTGCCCAGCTCAGCGGCCGTACCGCCCACCGCGTCAACGACGAGACCTCCGCCAACATGGCCTTCGGCGACATCGCCCCGGACGCCGTCCTCGCCGCCATCCAGATCCCGGCCGAGATGCGCGGGCTCGCCATCTCGGGCGACTCCTCCGGAGGCTGGCACCGCATCCGCGCCCCGCACACCTCGCTCCGGCAGGCCGTGAACATCTGCAACCGGCACGCCGACCGGACGCCGGACCTGCCCGAACTGGCCTCGTTCCGGCCCGTCCTCTCCGCCTCCGCCCCCGCTCCCACATCGCTGGCGAAGGCTGCTTCCTCAGCAACAGGCTGATCTCTCTCGGATCCCCCCGGTCGGCGTGACCGCCTTCGCGCCAGATCCCTACCCCGCCATGCCCAGAGAAAGGAGATCCCGCCGTGTGCCCGAACTGCGAGGACTTCGCCCGGACCCTGCTCCTCCTCGGCCAGCTCGCCTTGTACGCCGAGACCGCCGGCGCCGACCTCGACTTCGTGGAAGACGTCAGCGCCTCCCTCGCCGTCTCCCTGCCCGAGCCGCCGCCGGGTACGTTCCCGTCCGCCTACGACCCCGACTGGCCTGGTGACTTCTGATGGGTGCCCGTCACGGTCTCCGGGTCGACGCGGTCCTCGTTCAGGCCGTCATCGCCGGTGCCCTGTCCTTCGCCCACCTGCACGACCTCGCCGCCGCTGCCGGACAGACCGGCTGGAAGGCGTGGGCCTACCCGGTCAGTGTCGATCTGCTCCTGGTCGCCGCCTGGCGACGCCTGCGCAGTGAGGGCCCGTCTCGGCTGGCCTGGTGCTGGTTCGTCGTCGCGCTGTTCGCCTCGCTCGGCGCCAACGTCGCCACGGCCGGGTTCCTGGACCTGGCCGACCCGCCCGCCCTGCTCCGCCTCGGCATCGCTGGATGGCCCGCGCTCGCCTTCCTCGGCGGAACGCTCCTCGCGCACTCGTCGCCTGCGGAGTCGGGGCCGGTGCCGCCGGCATCCGCCGTGGACGTGGAGGAGGTCGTGTCTCCGGTGGAGCAGCCGGTCCCGGATACCGAACCCGCATCGGCAACTGAGCCCGCGCCCGAGCCTGACGCGGCCCCCGCATCCCCGGCCCCGGCTCCCGCTCCTCCGGCTCCCGCTCCTCCAGTTCCTGCCGTCCTGGTCGACCACGCCCGCAAGGTCGCGGACGAGTACCGAGCCCGTACCGGTGCCCCGATCGACACGGACACCTTGCGCTCCCGCATGGGCGTCCCGCCCCACCTTGCCGACGCCATCGCGGCCCACCTCACCTGATCAGCGAGAGAGGCAGACCCGGTGACCCACGACCCGGCAGACCTGACCGCCTCCGACTACCTCGACGGCGCCCGCGAGATGGCCGCCGCCGACCGCCCCTTCCTCGCCCACCTGCTCGCCGAGGAAGCCGCCCGCCTCACCGCCGACCCGGCCACCGCCGCCGGTATCCGCGCCGGCTTCCCCGCCCCGGCCACGACCCGAGAGGAGACCGACTGACATGCCCGCTCGTGACCACTTCCACTCCGTGATGCGCATCGGCCCGGTGCAGATCGGCACGCACCGCAACCGCCACGGCCAGACCAAACACGCTGCCGTGTGCACCTCCGACGGCTGCGGCTGGTCCTCCGACTACTCCACTCAGTCCGCGGCCCAGCTGGCCGCCCGCACCCACCGCTGCCGCATCCGCTAGGAGGTCACCGCGATGCAGGTCCCGCTCTGGTTCGCGCTGCTCGTCGTCGGCTACCTCGGCGTCAAGCTCATCCGCCCGCCCGCCTGGCTCATCGCCGTACTCCTGCTGGGCGGCTTCCTCCTCGCCGACAGCGTCCTCGCCCCGGCCATCAACGCCCTCGTCAAGTAGCCCACCGCGAGAGGAGACCACCCATGTTCCGCCCGAAGATCCCCACCATGCCCCTGCCGACGGGCCTCACCACCCCGCCCGCCGTCATCGAGGCGACCACCATCACCCGGCGCGCAGAGACTCCGCCGGCCGTCCAGCCGACTCCGGCGCCGTCCCGGCCCACGGTCCAGCTCACCCCCGGCACCGCACTCGCCCTCGTCGGCGGCGGCACGGCCGTCGTCCTGGTCCTCGGTGCCGTCCTGGTCTCGCTGCTCCTGGCGGTCGCCATCACCGGTGCTTCGGTCGCCGTCTGCGCGGTCGTCCTGCGCTCCCTGCTCGCATCCGACGCCAAGCGTCGCTGACCGGCCCCCGGGCGGCCTCGATACCGCCAAGCATCCGCCGCCCGGGCGCCGTCCCTCACCGATCTCGCAACCGGAAGGAAACCCAAGCATGGCCCACCGCGCCTCACCCGCGACACCGAGGGCGCCCATGCCGAACACGCTGCTCGACCCGATCGCCCTCGGGGGCGTACTCCGAGTGGCCTCGGCCTCCGACTACGCCCGGTGGGAAGACCAGATCCGCCGCACCGGTGGCTGCTCCGACCCGATCCACCTCACCGGCTGGGTCCTCCACAAAGACAAGACCAGCGGCGAGACCCTGCACCACTACTCCACTGAGAACGAGCCGGGCGGACGCCTCCGCCTCGCCTGCGGCAACCGTCGAGCCTCCCGCTGCCCGTCCTGCGCCTGGACCTACGCGGGCGACACGTACCACCTGATCCGCGCCGGACTGGCCGGAGACGACCGCCGCGACGTCCCCGCCACCGTCCGCGATCACCCGCGCGTATTCGCCACCCTCACGGCCCCCTCGTTCGGCTCGGTCCACAACCGTCCCGACCACGGCTCCTGCCGCTGCGGCACCCCGCACGCGCCCGACGCCCCTGAGCTGGGCACCGCTCTCGATCCGGAGAGTTACGACTACGCGGGCGCTGTGCTGTTCAACAACCACGCCGGTCAGCTCTGGCAGCGCTTCACCACGCGACTCCGCCGCGAACTCGCCGCCCGCGCCGGCCTGCCTCGCCGGGAACTGGCCGACCACCTTCGCGTTTCGTACGGCAAGGTCGCCGAGTTCCAGAAGCGTGGTGCCCTGCACTTCCATGCCGTCGTACGGCTCGACGGCCCGGAGGGGCCCGGGACGCCTCCGCCCGCCTGGGCCACCGTCGGCCTCCTCACGGACGCACTCCAGGCCGCCGCAGAGCACTCGTACACCTCCGTCTCGGTCCCCGCTGCCGGTGACGAGCCCGCCCGCACCTTCCGCTGGGGTCGCCAGCTCGACGTCCGCCCGGTCAAGGCCTTCGGCGACGGCTCCGACATCACCGAACAGGCCGTCGCCTCCTACGTCGCCAAGTACGCGACCAAGGCCGCCGAGAACACCGGCACCCTGGACCGTCGTATCGGCGAACTCGCCGAACTCGACCGCCACCAGGTCCCCGACCACACCCGGCGGCTCATCACCGCCTGCCGCGACCTGGACAGTCTGTACCCGGACCGCCGCCTCTGGGCCTGGGCCCACATGCTCGGGTTCCGCGGGCACTTCTCGTCCAAGTCGCGCAGCTACTCCACGACCCTCGGCGCCCTCCGCCAGGACCGCGCCGACTTCCGCGCCGCCCAGGAGGCAGCCGTCCTCGGCCTCGACGACCGCGAGCCGGACACCGTCCTCGTCCTGGCGGACTGGCAGTACGCCGGCCACGGCCACACCCCGGGTGAAGCCGCCCTCGCCGCAACCATCGCCCGCGACCTCCAAACCAACCGCGAGACCGCCCGGGACGTCCTTGCCGGCCAGCTGAACGCCGAAAGGGAGGTCTGACCGTGGCAGCAAAGCTTCCGACCCGGTTCCTGACCCCTGAGGACCTGGTCGAGATGTTCGAACTCCCCAGTGTCGAGACGATCTACCAGTGGCGCCGCAAGCACACCGGTCCGCGCGGCTTCCGCGTCGGTCGGCATCTCCGCTTCGACCCGACCGATGTGCGGGCCTGGGTGGACACCCAGCTGGGGGAGGCCGCCTGATGGCCGGACACGTTCAGGACCGCTGGTACAGGACCGAGGTCGGCGCGGACGGCAAGCCTCACAGGGTAAAGACCGAGCGCTACGGCACCGGCATGCGCTACCGGGCCCGCTACATCGGCCCGGATGGCACAGAGAAGTCCAAGAGCTTCCCTGACAAGCAGAAGAGGTTGGCCGAGAAGTGGCTGACCAACATCGAAGCCGACATGGCGCGCGGGCAGTACATCGATCCGCAAGCGGCCCGGACAACGTTCCGGGAGTACACGGATCGCTGGCTCGCGTCGCTCACGACCGATCTGACGAGCCGGGCTGCCGTCGAGGGCCGACTGCGCTTGCACGCTCTGCCCTACCTCGGCACCCGCCCCATCGGCTCGTTCCAGCCCGAGCACATCCGCGACTGGAACCGCCACCTCGAAGACGCCGTGGCGTCAGCCCAGTACCGGCGCCTCATCTTCGACGCCGTCTCCTCCGTACTGAACGCGGCCGTAGATGACCGCCTGCTGGCCTCGAATCCTTGCCGGGCCCGATCGGTCAAGGCGCCCCGTCCCACGCCGACACGCGTGCACCCGTGGTCTGCTGAACAGGTCTTCGGCGTACGGGCTGGCCTCCCCGAGCGCTATATGGCCATGGTCGACCTCGGCGCGGGATGCGGGCTGCGACAGGGCGAGATCTTCGGCCTGGCCGTCGACAACATCGGAGACCTCGGCTGGCTGTACGTCCGCCAACAGGTGAAGAAGGTTCGCGGCACGCTCGTCTTCGCTCCGCCGAAGCGCGGCAAGCTCCGTGACGTCCCCCTCGACCCCGAGGTATCGGCGGCCCTCCGCGAGCATATGGAGCGCTTCCCGCCGGTCGAGGTGACCTTGCCCTGGCTTACACCGACCGGTCCGAAGATCACACACCGCCTCGTCTTCACAAGCAGCATCGGCGCCGCCATCTGGAGCCAGGGGTTCAACGACCAGGCATGGAAGCCTGCGCTGGCCTCGGCCGGCATCATCCCGACCCCGGAGAAGGGTCAGCGCTATGCAGCCGCCCGCGAGCACGGCATGCACGCCCTCCGCCACTTCTACGCCTCGGTCCTCCTGGACGCCGGGGAGAACATCAAGGCCCTGAGCCTCTACCTCGGACACAGCGACCCGGGGTTCACCCTCCGCGTCTACACGCACCTGATGCCGTCCAGCGAGACCCGGACCCGGAAGGCCATCTCCGCGATGTATCGGGCGGCCGGTCACGCTCACGACGGCCCGAAGACGGACGACGGCCCAGAGACGGCCCAGGCTGCCTGAGACGGCCCCTCATCGGCGGGAAACCTGCTGGTGAGGGGCCCTTTCGTACCCTCCCGTGGCAAGTAACACCCCATCTTGCCGTACGGCCACCCCTGGGCGGAAACCCGTTAGCTCGGGCGGCTCTGACCTGGTGTTTTACCGCGGACGACGCAGGCCGTTCGAACCTCGACCCGGGCAGCCGATTCCCCTTACCACACATACGCCACCTGTGGCAACATTGCTTGTGTGGCACCTGGTGCTGAAGACAGGCGAGAGGAGTGCAAGATGATCGCCAAGCTGCTCGGCATGCTGTCCTTCACGCGCCACTACGGTGCGTACGGGGCCCACGAATGGGATGCGTACGCCGGCGACTGAGGCTGACCGCGATACCGGCGGGCGCCCCCGGGCGCCCGCCGGCTCCCGGCCACGCGGCCGACGACATCGGCCTGGCCACGTCGCGAGAGTCGGGGACGGTCTCATGGGCCGGATGAACGAGCCGCCGCGGTTGCCCGAAGGCGGCTTCGCGTCCTGGAGCCGCGACCGGCTGGCGATGGCGCGCCGTGGCGCTGACGAGTGCGGGGACGTCTGGCAGCTGGAGCCGGGCGTCTACGTAGCCGCTACGGCCGGGCCGTGTGAAGAAGTCCTGTGTCGTGCGCGGGACTTCCCCAAGGCGCCTTCGCCGCTCTTCCCGCCGTTGAAGCGGTCGAGCGGAGCACCGACGCCCGAGGAGCGTGTGCACGCACACGCCGCCCGCATGCGGGGACTGCGCCCCCAGGCGGTCGCGGCCCGGATCGGTGAGATTGCGCCCGGGACCGCTCGATTCGCCGGCCGGTGGCCCGTGGGCGAGGACGTCGACGTTCTGCCCCTGGTCCGGCACACCCTTGCCGAGGTCGGCGTGCGCTACCTCTTCTCCGAAGACGCTCCCACCCTGCTGCCCCACGCCTCACAGCTCTTCCTGGCCCGGGAGGTGCTCGTACGCCCCTCGCGCTGGGTGTGGCCGCGCTGGATTCCCACACCGGCACGGCGGTTCCGCACACGGCAGCAAGTCGCCTTCACCAACGCTCTGCGGCCCATCGTCCGCCGGCGCCGTTCATCGGGCCGGCTCGGTGACGACGTGCTGGGACAGATGCTCCGGCCCTCCTCCCGCCACGGCCTCCTGCCGGAAGAGGCCGTCCTCGACACTCTCCCCGGAATCACCGTCGCCACCTTCGAGACACCTTCCCGAGCGGCCGGATGGATCCTTCTCGCCCTGGCCCGGCACCCCCAGGCAGCGGACCGCGTCGCAGCCGAAGCCGCCTTGCTGCCCGCGGACCCGGCCGCGACGACCAGCACCCACCTCGACAGGCTGCACTACACCCAGGCACTGGTACGCGAGGTGCTCCGACTGCACCCCCCGAGCTGGCTGCTGACCCGGCGCACCACGCGACAGACCGAGCTCGCCGGCTACACCATCGACGCCGGGTCCACCGTTCTCGTCTGCCCCTACACCGCCCACCGCGACGCACGGGAACACTCCGAGCCGGACCAGTTCCAGCCCGAACGCTGGCTCGACGGTTCGGGCTCGCCGACGAAACCCGGGGCCTTCCTCTCCTTCGGCACCGGGCCGCACGGCTGCGAGGGAGAGGCGCTGGCCATGGCGATGCTGACGCTCCTCACCGCGCAGACCGCCCGCCGCTACCACTTGAGCGAGCCGCCCGGACCCGAGCCCAGCCACCAGGTCACCACCCTCGAAGGTCTCGCCCCCGTCGGCTTGCGCCTGCGTGCCACCTCGCGCAGCCGAGAGCGGTCCCGCTTTCCGTGACAGCCCGCCTCCGCCCGCGAACAGCGGGCATGGATCCTCATGGTTCGCTCAGGGCGTGCCGCTGGTCGAACTCGTCGGCGAGCATGCCCATCATGACGAGGTCGTGGTACCGGCCGGCGAAGAAGACGTGTTCCCGCAGGCGCCCCTCCTCGGTGAAGCCGAGCCCGCGGAAAAGCGCCAGCGACGCCTCGTTGTGGGCGAAGACCGCTGCCAGGCATTTGTGGTAGCGCCGCTCGGCGAACATGAAGCGCAGCAGCAGCACCACGGCTTCTGCCGCGTAGCCCTTGCGCCGGTGGTCAGCCCCGATCGTGACATCACACTCGAACCAGCCTGAACGAGGGCCGGTGCGATGTGAGCCGACTGTGCCGACCAGCTCTGCCGTGACCGTCGTTTCGACCGCCAACAGGAAGCGGTCGTCATCGCACTCGGCAACGGCCTGCTCCTTCGCCCACGCGCGGTAGCTCTCGGCCGACCGGGGCAGATCCAGCCGGCGCCCTCGCCGCCCGTCATCGTCGGCGAAGCGCATGAACACGGTCCAGTCGTCGGGCTCGACAGCGCGCAGGCGTACCCGATGACCGGTCCAGGACGATGCCATGCGCCATTTGATCACGCCGCCGTGCGCGCGAGACCGAGAGGCGCGCCGAGGCTCCGTCAGTCGCCCGGCTGCTCCCGCTTGCGGAGCACCACCAGTACCGCCCCGCCGATCACCACGAACCCGATGGCCACGCCGGCGATCAGGGGGGTGATCGCCGAGCCGCCCGTGGTGGCGAGGTCGGGGCCGGGTGCGGTGGTGCCGCCGCTCACCGTGGCCGGGCTGGGCTCGTTGCGGGTCCGGGTCGTCCGGGTCGTGATCGCGCCCTGGGTGCGGCAGTCGAGGACGCCGGTGAAGCGGTGGCTGAAGCCGTGCGGCCCGGTGATCGTGAAGTCGTAGGCCTGGTCCTCCTGGAGCGGGACGGTCACTGTGCGGGAGGCACCCGCGGGGACGGTGTGCTCCGCGCCCATCAGCTGGAAGGTGAAGGGCTTGTCGCCCTTGTTGGCCGCGATGACGTCCACGCCGCTGCGGGCGCAGTCCTTACGGGCCGACAGCTCCGGTATGGCACCCTCGGCCGCCCAGGTGGCGGTCGCGGTCGCCGAGACCGTGGACTCGCTGGAGCCGGCCAGGATCTGGGTCTGGCTGCGGCTGTCGGAGGCGAAGGCACGGCCCACGGGCACGGTGGTCGAGCCCTGCACGGTCAGCTGGGCCGTGCCGGCCGACGCGTCGGCGGGGATGCGGAAGTACAGCCTGCTGCCGTCCTGCGCGGACGTGATCGCCTTGCCCGTCTTGTCGATGATCCGCACCCCGCTGGTGGCCGCGTCCGCCGGCGGACTCACCGCGACCGTGCCCGCATTGGTGTGCACGGTCACCGGTCCGAGCAGGCCGCCCGGCCGGCCGGAGACCGCGGGCGGGTCCAGGGTGAGCGAGGCCTGTGGTTCACCGAGGCCACGGGCACTCTTGTGCAGGTAGTCGGCGAGCTTCTCGGCCTGCGGGTCGACGGCGTCGACCTTCGCGCCGTCGGAGTAACGCCAGATGGCGACCTGGGTGCCGGCCGCCGCGTCCTGCTCGGTCAGGGCGCCGACGCCCGCCTGGCGGGCGAGCGCGGCGAGGTCGTTGACCTGGGGGTAGGAGTGCTGCAGGATCCAGCGGATCTTGCCGGCGTCCTTGTTGGCGCCCAGCGAGGTGCCGCTCCAGGGCGTCTCCTGGTAGCGGGCGTCGCGCTGGGTGGGGTTGTGCAGGTCGACGCAGTACGTCTGCAGGGTGCCGCCGCCGTCCACGGACATCTCGAACAGGCCGGCCTCCACACGCTGGTCGCCGCCGTCCTCGTGGATCACGGCCTCGCCGAAGGTCTTCAGACCGTTGATCGTGGCCGTCGCCCCGCCCTGGGTCTGCGGTGTCTCGTCGGCCTCGGCCCTGCCGGCCCCGGACAGCACACCGGCCGCCATCAGACCGGACGCCGTCGCGGCGGCGGCCAGACGGGCCGCTCCGGTGGAACGGCGGAACCCAGAGAACGCAGCAAGCACAGAATTCCCCTTCGAGCAGGACCCGTTGGACGTGGGGGGACGGTCCCACCAGCAGAATCGGCAGCCCCTAGGGGCACGCCCGGCATCCTATGGATCAGGCGGAGCCTGTCCTGCCGGTCGGATGATCCGATGGGCGATCCGATCCGTAATCGTTATCGCCGGACCGTCCATGAGCTGGGCATATCGACAAATCCACCCGTTCGTACGGGGAGTTCGGCCACCGGGTGACCGGCGGCCGGGTGCGCGCTGACGTCATGTCACGGCTGCTGGCTCCGGCACCTGTTGGGCCGCGTCATCGTCCCGTGTACGGGCGGGCCTGGGAGGTGTCTCCCAGTTCGGCTCCGGCCGGGTCGCCGTGGCAGGCGACTCCGGTTTGGCCGCGCGCTGGAAGGCGGCCGTGCCCCGGGCGAGGTCGTGGCCGATCGCCACGGCGTCGATGTCGGCGGAGGTCCACTGCTGTTGCCCCTCGCGCGTCTCCGTGCGCACCTTCAGCCGGCCCTGAACGACGACCGGCTGGCCCACCTCCACGCTCGCGGCCACGTTGACCGCGAGCTGGCGGCCCGCCCACACCGTGAAGAAGTTGGTGTGCCCGTCCGTCCAGACGCTCTTCTCCCGGTCCCAGTAGCGCGCGGTCACCGCGAGCCGGAACCGGGCCGACGGACCCGTCGACTGCTCCCGGTACACCGGCTGGGTCGCCACGTTGCCCACCACGCAGACGATCGTCTCGTTCATGTCCTCGCTCCCCTCCGCCGCCCAGGCCCGTCACGGCCGGGCGGACACGCGTACGGGCCCGTCCCGTACGGCTGCGTCTGCCGCGCCGGCACGTACGACCGCCGTACGTGCCCGCGCGTCCCGCCGATCGCCGCCAGCGTCCGCCGTCCCTCCGGCCGGACCTGCCGTGCGATCGCCGCGACCCCAGACTGCATCCGCCGGGCCGGGCCCGCCGAGCGCTGTGGACGACCGCCCACCTGTGGAGAACCCCGCCACCCGCACGAGTGAAGCCGCTCCCTGGCCACCGCCGTCACCCCGGCGACCGCGGCCGCTCAGCCCACCCGGACCCCCGGCCCGGTCCGTGCGACCCGCCCGTACTGCTCCCGCACCTCCCGGTAGCGCAGCAGCTCCGCCGCGACCGGGTCGAGCACCCGGGCCCGGCCGCAGCCGGCGGCGGCCTCCCGCAGGCGCCGTTCCGCCTCCTGGCCGTAGCGCCGGGCCGGTCCTCTGGCCGCCATGCGGCAGCCCCACTCCACCAGCGGCCCGCCGATGATCCCGCACACCATCAGCAGCACCGGGACGCCGAGGTTGGGCGCCATGACGCCGGCGATCTGGCCCGCCAGCCACAGGCCGCCCACGATCTGCAGCAGGGTCATGGCCGCCTGGACCAGCACCGCCGCCGGCCACCAGCCCGGCCGCGGCGGCCGTCCCGGTGGCAGTCCGGCGCGTGCCGCCAGCTCGTCCAGCGCCTCGGACAGCCCCTGCGAGCCGCGTACGGCCGCCTCGCGCACCGCCTGCGCCCACGGCCCGGGCAGTCCGGCCGAGGCGCGGTCGGACACCGTACGGACCGCCTGCTCGACGCGCTGGCGTGCCGTGGCCTCCTCGTCGGCCTGCGCGCGCACCGCGTGCCGGCCCGTCGTGGAGTCGCCGCGGCCCTGGTACCAGCGCCACAGCCGCAGCCAGGGCGTGCCGCAGGCGCGGTTGGCGTTGCGCAGCCAGGCGCGCTCGGCGGCGTCGCCCGCCGCGGTGGCGCCCACCGCGTCTGCGAGCCGTGCCGCGAACTCCTCGCGTGCCTCCTCGCTGAGGCCGACCCGCCGTTCGGCGGCGTAGACGGGCCGCAGTTCGACCGCGGCGGCGTCCACGTCGGCCGCGACCCGGCGGGCGGCCGCGCCGCGCTCGGCCACGAACTGGCCGAGCGCCTCGCGCAGTTCGCCGACGCCCTCGCCGGTGAGCGCGGACAGCGCGAGCACGGTCGCGCCCGGTTCGCCGTGCTCGCCGAGGGCGACGCCGTCCTCGTCCAGCAGCCGCCGCAGGTCGTCCAGCACCTGGTCGGCGGCCTCCCCGGGCAGCCGGTCGACCTGGTTGAGGACGACGAACATGATCTCGGCGTGGCCGGCCAGGGGCCGCAGGTAGCGCTCGTGCAGGACGGCGTCGGCGTACTTCTCGGGGTCGACCACCCAGATCACGGCGTCGACCAGCTTCAGGATCCGGTCGACCTGCTCGCGGTGCTGCAGGGCGGCGGAGTCGTGGTCGGGCAGGTCGACCAGGACCAGCCCGCGCAGCTCGGCCTCGGTCTCCGGGTTGTGCACGGGGCGGCGGCGCAGCCGGCCCGGGATGCCGAGCCGGTCGATCAGGCCGGCCGCGCCGTCGCTCCAGCTGCAGGCGATGGGGGCGGCGGTGGTCGGACGCCGTACCCCGGTCTCCGAGATGGCCACGCCGGCCAGGGCGTTGAACAGCTGCGACTTGCCGCTGCCCGTGGCGCCCGCGATGGCGATGACGGTGTGCCGGCCGGAGAGCTTGCGGCGGGCGGCCGCCTCGTCCAGGACCCGGCCGGCCTCGGCGAGGGTGCGCTTGTCCAGCCGGGCGCGGGAGAGGCCGACGAGTTCGCGCAGGGCGTCCAGGCGGGAGCGCAGCGGGCCGTCGTACGCCAGCGGGACGGGCGGGTTGCCGCCCAGAGCACGGGTGGCGCTCTCGCGTTCGGCGGCGAGCGCGGCGGCTGCGGCGTCCGTGACGCGCCGGGCGATCAGGCCGTCGTCCCAGGTCTCCGCGGAGTCGGCGTCGGGGCCGAGGCCGGGGCCGGGGTCCGGGTGGGCGCCAGGGTCTGCGTGGGTGCCGGGACCGGGGTCGGCGGCGGGACCGGGGTCGGGGCGGCGCCGGGGAGCCGCCTCGTCGCTGGGGCCGGACTGCCGGGGGGTGCGGTGCGGCGGGCGCAGGCGCTGACCACCGGCCGCGTCGGCGCCCTTGCCGGAGACGGGCCTGCCCCGATCCGGGGCCTGATCCTTGGCACCCACGTCGGCGCCCCTACCGAGAACGGACCTGCCCCGATCCGGAGCCTCGTCCTTGGCACCCGCGTCGGCACCCTTGCCGAGAACCGACCTGCCCCGATCCGAAGCCTCGTCCATGGCGCCCACGTCGGCACTCTTGCGAAGCCCGGGCCTGTCCCGGCCGGCAGTCTGATCCGTCCTGCCCGCATCGGCGCTCTTGCCGAACACGGGCCTGCTCCGGCCCGAGCCCTGTTCCTTGACGCCCGCGTCGGCACTCCTGCCGAAGACGGGCCTGCTCCGGTCCGGAGCCTGGTCCTTGACCCCCGCATCAGCAGCCTCGCCGAAAACAGGCCGGCCCCGGTCGGAACCCTGATCCTTGACGCCCGCGTCGGCACTCCCGCCGAAGGCAGGCCGGCCCCGGTCCGGGGCCTCGTCCGTGACGCCCGCGTCGGGGCCCTCACCACCCCGCGCAGGTCTGCCCGGCCCATGCCCCGGCACACGTCCGTCGACGCCCTCAGCGTCCCGCACAGACCCGCCCGGCCCGTGCCCCGGCACACGCCCGTCGACACCCTCAACGTCCCGCACAGACCCGCCCGGCCCGTGCCCCGGGGCGCGCCCGTCAGCGCCCTCGCCGGTCCGCACGGAGCCGCCCGGTCCGCGCCGCGATCCGTGCTCCGGCACGTGCCCGTCGCCGCCCCGCACGGACCCGTTCGGCCCGTGCTCCGACGCAGGCCCGTCGCCGCCCTCACCGGTCCGCACCGACTCGCCCGGCCCCTGCCCCGGGGCACGCCCGGCGCCGCCCCGCACAGACCCGCTCGGCCCCTGCCCCGACACGCGCGCGTCCCGCTCGTCGGCGGGTCTCGTCGGTACCCCGCGCGACGGTGGCTCTGAGCCCGTCTCCTCCCCCGCGGCGCGTGCGTACCAGCCCCGGCCGGGGTCCCTGTCCCTGGTCTCCGCCGCGGGCTCGCCCGCGTCGTCGCCGGCCGTGGCCCGGTTCTCGTCCGCGTCCGCCGACGGGGCGGCCGGTGCGAAGTCCCTGTCCGCGTCCCCGGTCCGGTCCCCGGGGGTGCCGTCCTGCGGCGCGGTGCCGGCGTCGCCGGGCCCGCCCGGGCTCGGGGTCGGCAGCTCCCCGCGCAGGTCGCCACGCTCCATTGGTCTCCTGACCTCGGCATTCTCAGGACCGCTGGGCTCGGTGCGGGCCGTGCGGTCGGTGTGCTCCATGTGGTCCTGATCGGTGGCGGCCGTCACCGGTCACCTCTCCTTCTGCAGTACGGACAGCGCGGCGATGAGATCGGCCTGGGGCCCGGGGTTGACGCCGAGGGCGTCCAGCGGGGCGAGGCGCCGCTCGCGTTCGGTGTGCATGACCCGGTCCACGCAGTCGGCCAGCAGGCGTGCCGCCCGGTCGCGCAGCCGCAGCGCGCCATGGGCGCCGAGCTTGTCGGCGAGCCCCTCGCCCACGTTGCGCGTCCGGCGCCCGCCCAGCAGCGAGGTGGCGACGACGGCGGCGACGACCTCGGGGTCGGGTGCGGAGGTGCGCTCCAGTACCCGCACCTCGTCCTCGGCGTACTCCTCCAGCTCGCGCCGCCAGCGCCGTACGGCGAGGCCGATACGGTGCTCGGCGCTCTCCGAGGAGTGATCACGGCCGGCGAGGCCCGGCGCGCCGGCCGCGGGCTCGTGGCGCCAGGCCTCGTGGACCCGTTCGTCGGCGGCGGTGACGGAGCACAGCAGCAACGCGCCCAGGCTTTCCACGAGAGCGTCGAGGAGCTCCCCGGGCGTGCAGTCCAGGGGGAAGGCCCGCCAGCGCTTGAGCGCGTCCCCGGCCAGTACGGCGCCGGCCTGCAGCCGGCCGCGCACGCGCGCGTGCTCGCTGTCGTAGGCGGTCTCCACGGCCCCGGTGAGCCGGAGGGAGGCCGCGTACTGGGCGGCGGCGGCGCTGGCCAGCTCGGGCATCCGCGAGGTGAGCGAGTTGAGGAGGCCGTGGACCGTACGGGCGATCACGTGCTGCCGGGCGGCGGCGTCCTGTGTGTGATGGACCAGCCAGGTCCGCAGGGGCGCGACGGCGGTGGCGGGGAGCAGACCGGCGCCCCAGGCGGACTCGGGCAGCTCGGGCACGGTGAAGCGGGGTACGTCGCCGAGCCCGGCCTTGGCTAGCAGGGCGCCGTACTGCCGGGAGACCTCGGAGACCACCTGGTGGGGCACCCGGTCCAGGACGGTGACGAGGGTGGCGTCGTACTCCTTGGCGGTGCGCAGCAGGTGCCAGGGGATGGCGTCGGCGTAGCGGGTCGCCGTCGTGACCATGATCCAGATGTCGGCGGCGCAGATCAGCTCCGCGGCGAGGACACGGTTGTCGGCGATCAGCGAGTCGATGTCGGGGGCGTCGAGGAGGGCGAGGCCGCGCGGAACGGTTTCGGTGGTCTCGATGCGCAGCACGCGCGCGGGGGGCTCACGGTCGGGGAGCAGCAGTTCGTCGACGGGATCCTGCTGGTGCGCCCACACGCGCGTGAGCTCGGGGAGGACGCGCATCCCGCTGAACCAGTGATGATCATCCGGGTGGCAGACGAGGACCGGTGTGCGGGTTGTCGGCCGCAACACGCCGGCCTCGCTCACGCGCCGCCCGACGAGGGAGTTGACGAGAGTCGACTTGCCCGCGCCGGTCGATCCACCGACGACGGCGAGCAACGGCGCCTCGGGGTCTCGCAGGCGGGGCACGAGATAGTCGTCGAGCTGCGCGAGGAGTTCGTCGCGGTTGGCACGCGCGCGTGCGGCCCCGGCCAGGGGCAGCGGAAAGCGTGTGGCGGCGACACTGTCGCGCAGAGCGGAGAGTGTGTCGAGCAGCTGAGGCCGTACGTCCAAGGTCACCACATGCGAAGAATGCCCAATTTTAGGGGAATTCTGAAGCATATAGACATGTCTGCGCGCCGAGGGGACAGAACGGACGGAAGGAACCATTGGGACACGGGCACAGTCGAGGCATAACGAGTGCACAACACCCGGTGCGTCGGAGGCCAAAAGCGATGCACGAATCGCACCTGCCTGCGATTATCAGGACCGCTTCACCGAACCTCCACATCGAGGCACGGAGGCGAAGCGACGGGGTCGAGGAACCGGGAGCCCTATCCTTGTCCCCGGGCAGCGTCAGGGATCAGCCCTTCAGGGGCACCCAGGACGCGGCCGCACCAGGCCCCCGTAGCTCAGTGGATAGAGCAGGCGCCTTCTAAGCGCTTGGCCGCAGGTTCGAGTCCTGCCGGGGGCGCCCACGCTCCGCCCTCCTTCGGGAGGGCGTTTTCGTCGTTCCGGGCGATACGACGGCCACACCGTGCGACACGGCCGCACACCGCAGGCGGAAACGAGCCGGCCCCACGCGGAAGCGAGCCGGCCGCAGACCCCGCGCGGAAGCGAGCCGGCCGCACACAGAAAGGCGCCGGACCCTTCCCCGGTGTTCGCGGGGAGGATCCGGCGCCGTCCGTCCGCCGCCGGAGCCGTACAACTCCGGCGTGCGGCGCCGCCCGTCAGAGCGCCCGGCTGTTACAGCCCATGTCCGCGCCGAGGTGGCTCTGCTGCGCGCCCGGGTTGCCTTCGCCGTTCAGCAGGTTGCCGGCCAGGCCGTTGACGGCACCGACGCTGCCGAGCACGTCGATGTTCATGTCGTGCGAGCGGCACTCGATGCCCTGGGTGACGTCGAGGTCGTGGCCCGGCTCGCCGTGTGCGGAGGCCGGGTTGACACCGAAGGTGCCGACACTGCCGAGGACGGCGCCCACGAGGACGGCCTTGTGAAACGTGCGCATTACTTCTCCGAATGGTCTGGCGGATGCGATCTGCAGCAGATCGAGAGGGGACGGCGGAGCGCGACGGAGCGGTCAGCCGAGGCGGGGAAGACCCAGCTGGCCGACGGGGGGCGCCGCGACCTGCCCGAGGCCGAGCCCGGGCACCTGCGGCGTGCCGGCCCCCGCGACCAGCGGGTTGACGAGCGGGTTCACCTGCGGGTTGACCTGAGGGTTCACCTGGGGGGCGACCCGCGGCGGGGCCTCCGTCGCACCGAAGGTCTGGGGCACGGCGACCTGCGGGGCGACCCGCGGCATCACCTCCGGCGCGGACTGCGGGCTGACCTGGGGCATGACCTGCGCCGCCGGCTGCTGCGGGGCGACCTGCGGAGCGGCGACCTGCTGCGGGGCGTACGGCGAGTTGGAGGCCTGCGCGGAGCCGTTCGACGTGGCCGCCGCGGCGGCGTAACCGGTCTGCTGCGGCGGCGCGGGCGGCGGGGGCGGAGGCGGCATCATCGGCTGGGCGTACGCCTGGGGAGGGGCGACCTGCGCCACGCCCCGCGAGTTGGCCACCGCCGAGGCCTGCGGACCGCTCGGCTGGGGGGCCGCGTACTGCGGTGGCGCGTACTGGGGAGCCGGCGGGTACTGGGGCGCAGCGTACTGAGGAGCCGGGTACTGGGGAGCCGCGTACTGCGGTGGCGCGTACTGGGGAACGGGCGCCGGAGCCGCGTACTGGGGTGCGGGGTACTCGGGAGCCGGCGCTGGAACGGCACCGCCGTACCCGACGGGAGTGTCGGCATGGCTGACGCCGGCGCCGATGGCGGACAAGCCGCCGGCCGCTGCTACGACGAGCGCGGCCTTGTGAATCTTGCGCATGGAACCCTCGGCCCTTCAATACCTGAACAGGGAAATCCGTTGTATTCAGCGGTCTCGCGTGCGCTCAGCCCGATGTTCATATGGTCACACCGCACCGTTACAGGAATAACTCCCGGGCTGCGCGCGGGCTTACGCAGGAGCCGGCAGCGAACCCCCTTTTACTCTCCCGTGATTCATGATCGCTGCCCTCTCCCAGCTGGCAACGACTTTTCCCCCGCCCCGGTCACGGGACCCGGAACTCCGTCACCCATTTGCCATTGACGGGCGGGTGCGTCGCGTCAGGATCGCAGGGGCACCGGGGACGCGGCACCGAGGCGCGCACGGCCCTGGGGCAAATGGGTGACCAGGGCCCGACACCCGTATCCGGACCCGCACTTACTTCGTTCCCCCGGGGACAGAGCGATGGTCCATCGCAGCCGCCCAGGCAGCAGGAAAAGCAGCAGCCGCACCGAGTCATTCAGTATTTCGATACGTTCCGTGCACAGGTCAATGAAGGGCCGAGGGTTCCATGCGCAAGCTTCAGCAAGTCGCGCTCGTCGTCGCAGCAGCCGGAGGTCTGTCCGCCGTCGGCGCCGGCCCCAGCTCCGCCGCGGCACCCGCCTACAACGGCTACAACGGCGCCGCCCCGCCCCCCGTTTCACAGCTGGACGCCCAGGCCGCCTCGGCCACCTCCGCCCAGGCCAGCACGCAGAGCTACGGGGCCCCGCAGCAGGCCCCGCAGCACGGCGCCGAGGTCACCCCGCAGGTCAACCCGACGCTGAGCCCGTCGATCAGCCCGCAGATCAGCCCGCAGGCCACCCCAGGGGAGGGCTCCTCCGCCCTGCAGAGCAACCTCTTCCGCCCGTCCCAGGAGTGCAGCCCGCAGTCCCTGCTGAACGCGGCCGTCCCGGTCGCCGTGCTCGCCGCCTCCGAGACCCGCGGCATCGACTGCGGCCAGGTCAACACGCAGTCGAACGCCCTCGCCAACGCGACCGCGCACTAGGACCGTTCCGGCCTCGGGCCGGCTCCGCCCACCGGAACAAGCGGCCCTGACACCGGAAACGGCCGGACACCGACGCCCAGCACGGGCCCTTCGGAGATCTCCCGAAGGGCCCGTTCGCATGCACTGCGGCTTTCGGGTGCTTTTGCCGAGAGATCATCAAACCGGCGCGTCGTTGACCGTTTTGGGATATTTCTTATTAACCTCCCGTAACTGTAAGAAGTCGATCTGTCACAGATCGCAACCCACTTCACTCCACCGGAGATGACATGCACAAGCTTCGCAAGGCTGCCGTCCTGGTCGCCGCAGTCGGCAGCATCGCGCTCATGAGCGGCACCGCCCACGCCGGCCAAGGCGGCTGGGGAGGCGGCAAGGGCGGCGAGCACGGCGACAAGTTCAGCGTCCTGCAGAGCTCCAACTGCAAGTCGCACGACCTGAACCTTGACGTCCTCGGCGAGGTCGGCATCCTCAACGGCCTCCTGGGCAACGGGCTCAACGGCGAGGGCGACCCGGGTGCCCAGTCGACCCACATCGGCTCGACCATGGGCTGCAACAACAGCGCTTTCTGAGCGCACCGTCGCACAGGCGACTAAAAGCGGGAAATAATACCGGCCCCGAGCCTCAGGCTCGGGGCCGGTCCCTTTTCGGGGACGTATGGGCATTCAGAGTGACAGCAATTCAGAATTCGGCGCGTCGTCGATTGTCCTTGGTTATTTCCTATTAGCCTCCATAACCGTACGAAGTCGATCTGTCACGGATCGCATCCACTTCATCACCCACCGGAGATGACATGCACAAGCTCCGCAAGGCAGCCGTCCTGGTCGCCGCCCTCGGGAGCATCGGACTCCTGAGCGCCGGCGCCGCTCACGCCGGCCAAGGCGGCTGGGGAGGCGGCAAGGGCGGCGACAGCGACCGCTTCAGCGTTCTGCAGAGCACCACCTGCAGGTCGCACGACGGCAACGCCGACGTTCTCGGCGAGGTCGGCATCGCCAACGGCCTGGGCGGCAACCTGCTGAACGGCGAGGGCAACGCGGGGGCGCAGGAGTCGTCCCTCGGCTCGAGCATGGGCTGCAACAACGGCGTCGGAAAGTAAGTCGGAATCATTCCCCGGTGTTCCGGCCGCAGGCCGGGGCACCGGGGAATTCCATGTCACCAGCAGGCCCTGCGGCCATGAAGCCGAAATGCCGGACCGGGAGGATCCCGGTCCGGCATTTCGCTGGTCGCGCCTCAGAGCTCGACGTCGGGCTTCCTGATCTTCGGAGTCGTGATCTGCGGGGCCTTGATCTTCGGGGCCTTGAACTGCGACTTCGAGATCCGGGGCTTCTTGAACCGGGGCTTCTCGAATCCCTTGGGCAGTTGCGCCTTGTTGGAGCAGTCCACGGTCGGCCCGACGTTCCTGGTGCCGCCGTGCAGCAGATCGTCGTCGGGAAACACCACGCGTGGCCGGTCGATGACCGAGCAGTCCCGCATCTGCCTGAGGGCGTGGGCGCCGTGCTTGTCGTCGTGGG
The DNA here is from genome assembly GCF_000725475.1 of Streptomyces durhamensis. Lineage (NCBI taxonomy): Bacteria > Bacillati > Actinomycetota > Actinomycetes > Kitasatosporales > Streptomycetaceae > Streptomyces > Streptomyces durhamensis. Next base: position 351,096 of record NZ_JNXR01000002.1, on the reverse strand, counting down.
TGTCGCTCTTGCGCACGCAGATGGTGTCACCCAGAACGGTGTTCCTGCACTCGCTCTTGGGTTCATCGGCGTGCGCGTGCGCGGCGCCGACGCAGATCACGGCGAGACTTCCGACGAGCCCCGAGACGGTCGCGATCTTCTGCCGAGTGAACATGTGCTGCGTCCTTTGCCATGGAGGCCCGGGTGCCGACGCCGTCGACCGGCGTGCGCCCGGGCCTTGGAGAAAGTCGAACGTGGGACCCGGCGCCTCGACGTGCTGTCAGTCGCGTCCGGCGCCGACACGGCCGCAGCCCGGACGCGCACCCTGAGGTGTCTGCCGCGCGTCCGGGCTGCCTTCGCCATGGGGTATTACTCAGCACACCGTCGAACAATCCGAGTTGATCCAGGACAGGGACGTTTCGTTCGTGCGATGTGCATGTCGTGCTCCAAAGAGGCGTCGATGCGCTACGACCGCAGCGCGCTCACACGTGCGCATCGATACCTGGGTGGTCCTCTTACTGCTGCTGGCCGCCCTCGGAGGGAGCCGAGTACTGGCCGTAGCCCTCCTCCGGCGCGGCGGTGTCCTTGTGGCCGCCGTCCCCGGGCTGGGGGGTGAAGTAACCGCCCCACGTGGCCACGGCGTTGGCCGAGGAGTTGGCCACGGCGTTGATCTGCGGAGGAGTCTGCTGAGAAGCCTCGTCGTAACCGCCGGCGAAGCTGACGCCGACGCCAAGGGCGGACAGTCCGGCAACCGCTGCGGCTACGACTGCAGCGCGCTGAAACTTACGCATGGTTTGACCCTTTCTTACCCGGGCGCGAGGCCCTGGCCTGACTACTTACTGTGAGCATATACACACAATCCGTAGCTATTTGGGATCTTCTCCACACGTCGTGTCGTATTACGACGAGAAATCCACCGGAAGTTTTCGCTCGAAGGCTCAGCCCAACAGTTCGGACAACCTGTCACCCTTGTCCGGCGCCGGTGCCCGGCAGGTCACCTCGGGCCCGATGCGCATCGTCCCGTTGCCCAGGGCGGCGGGCAGCGTCAGGGGCTGCGTCGGCATGCAGTTGTCCTGGTGGGGGATGACCCCGTCCTCGGGCAGCTCGCCCTGGATCCGCTGGATACAGGTGACGTTGCCCTGGATGTCGCGCGTGCAGATGCCCGGACCGCCCGCGGCATACACCTGGGCGACACCGGCGCAGGTCACGGCGAGGCCGCCAACGAACCCCGAGACAGCCGCGATCTTCTTCCTACTGAGCATGTGGTGCGTTTCCCTTTCGAGTTCAGGCAACCGGCCCGGCGTGCAGGGAACCCTTCGGGAGCGATCCGAAGGGTTCCACGGAAGGCGTCGCACGCGCTGACGCCTTCGGATCTCAGCCAGTGAAAGCGTTGTTGAACTGGCCGCAGGTGGTGTCCAGGGTCTGGGCGAGACCGAGCACGCCGATCGGGAGGTTGCCGTCAGCCACCGTCTGCGGGCTGCACTCCTGGTAGGGGCGGTAGAGGTCGTTCACCTCCAGGCCGCCGCCGGCGTGAGCGTAGGCGGTACCGGCGGCGCCGCCGACGGCGGACAGTCCGCCGGCCGCCACTGCTGCGATCACGACCTGCTGAAGCTTGCGCATGGAACCCTCGGCTCTTCATTGCTCGTACGTCGAGGCTGATTGCCTACCGTGACTGACTGAACACTAGCAGTAGCGATACTCCGTATTCCACTTTGGCGGATATCCGTGTCCAAAAGGGGAGTTGAGCTGTCAGATCCACCAACAGGAATACGTGAAAGGCAATTTGGTATTACGAGAATGTCGGTTCCGCGGTCCGGACGCGACGGGCCGCGGGTACGGACCCGACGAGGTCCCGCAGCGCCTCGATGTACCGCCGGACGTTCTTGTACGCGACGTCGGTGTCCGGATAGCGGCAGGCGAGCCACAGCCCCTCGTGCAACCGGCTGACCCAGACACAGACCTGGTCGCCGTACGACACCCGGAGCAGTCCGTACACCTTCTGCTCGCTCCAGCGGTCCGCACCGGGGACGGCGCGGGTGTCGACGTACGAGACGATCGAGTACAGGTCGGGCGAGGTGGGCCGGAAGTCCGCGCCGAGCAGGCGCAGTACCCGGGCCAGCGGAATCCGTGCCAGTGACCGGTTGGCCTGCAGCTCGGCGCGGACGGCGGCGAGCGCGGCGTCGAAGTCCCCCGCCGCGGGCACCTCGATCGGTGCGCCGCCGACGTACCAGCCCACAGAGTCCGACCAGGCGGACTTCACCCGGGTGTGGAACGGCACGACCGTGCGGTAGACCGGCTGTCCGCCGAGCTGGTGCACGATCAGGCTGGTCGCGGCCAGGACGCCCACCATGCTGCCGCCGTAGGGCCGGCAGTACGCCTCGAACGCGGCGGCCGCGTCCGCGTCCACGAGCGGCTCGCGCAGCAGTTGCTGGGCGGGCAGTGGGCCACCGGGCCGCAGACCGAGGTCGACGGGGAAGTCCGGGAGCCTTCCGTCGCACCGGGCGATGAACTCCCGCCAGCGGGCGACGATCGCGTGGGTGTCGTCGATGCCGTCCGCGTCCGCCCGCTCCTGCTCGCAGAAGTCCACGTAACTGCTCACCTGTTGCCCGGCCGGGGACCGGCCCGCGACATCGGCGCGGTACAACTCGCCGATCTCGTCCGGGATGCGCTGCAGGGAGTAGGCGTCGACGTTGGTGTGGTCGAAGGCCAGGTACACGCTGGTGGAATCGTCGCGGACGACCGCCGCGTAGAGGAAGTTCGGCCAGCCCAGCGCGTCCGCCGCGACGTCGAACCGGTCCTGCAGATACCGGGCCAGCGTGTCCGCGTCGGCGAAGTCGCCGACCACCTCACGGCGCAGCGACACGTTCCGCCCGTCGAGCGTGAACCGGTGCATGTCGTCGCCGGCCCACCGAAAGCCGCTGCGCAGCGTCTCGTGCCGCAGCGTCCAGCCGTGCAACGCCCGCTCCAGCGCGCCGAGATCGGCTCGGCCCGGCAGATCGAACGCCGCGCCGATCCAGGTCGGCACGAACAGTCCGTCCTCGCGCACCGACCGGGCGGTCCTGATGTGCGACTCCTGGATGTACGCCGGCGGCCGCGGATCCGTCGGCAGCCCCGCCGCGGCCGCGACGGTCGCCGGGCTGAACCTCCACTCGACGAGCCGTCCTGGACGGACTTCGCAGCGCTGAATGTCAGAAATTCGCACGGGGGCGTCTCCTTCGCAGAAGACACAGACTTGATCAAGGGGGAGCCGCGCGCGAGCGGCGCGATGCCGTGTCGCCGGCTTTTCAGCGGGACGTGTGACGCCTCGAACGGCGAAGCGATCGGCCGGCGGTGATCCGGTGCGGCGGCACCGGGGTTGCCTCGCCCGGTACGTGAACCCGCCGCCGTGGAGGAGCAGTTGACCGCGTGTGGGCGTCCGGGGAGGAGCACCGGCCTCGGGCACCGGCGCCCCTCCCGTGTGACGACCGCCGCGCCGCGGCCTCACTCGTACCGGTAGATCTCGCTCATGTCCTCCAGCTGGTCCGGCGTCACGTCCCACGGCGGCATCCGCTCGTGCCGGGCCACGATCCGGCCGTGCTGGCTGTCGCGCGCGCCGGGCGGTTCGGCCGGGAGGTAGCGGTGCTCGCGGTGCCGCTGCTGCCAGCGGGTCCACTGCAGGTCGATGAAGGAGTGGTGCAGCCAGAAGACGGGGTCGTTGACGGAGGCGCCGCCGACCATCACCCCGCCCACCCAGCGGTGCACCCGGTTGTGGTTGTGCCAGGAGACGCTGCCCCGGCCGGGCGCCCACCCCTCCAGCTTGTTGCGGAACCCCCTGGTGACCGTCGAGTTCCAGGGCGCCGTGTCGTAGACCGGGTCGGCCAGCGCCGACTCCAGGTCACGGGCGGTCGGCAGGTCGAACGGGTTGCGGGCGCGGCCGAGGTCGCGGGTGAGGTACTGCCGGTCGGTCACCCCCTCGTTGATCCGCCAGTGGCCCGCCCGGTAGGCGAACGGCCCGGTCATCACCTGCCGGTCCGTGCGTCGCCCGTTGCCACCCATCAGGTCGTCGGTCCACGGCAGGGAGGTGGCCGTGCGGTCACGGGTCCAGTCCCAGTACGGCACCGTCACCGAGTCGTCCACCCGGCGCAGCGCCCGCTCCAGTTCCAGCACGAGCTTGCGGTGCCAGGGCAGGAAGGAGGGCGTCATGTGGGCGGTGCGCAGCCCGTGTTCGCCGTCGGCGGTGTTGTACCTGATGTGCGTCCGCACGAACTCGTCGTACTCACCGCGCCGTTTGACCTCCAGAAGGGCGTCCACGAACCGCCGCCGCTCGGTGCGGGTCAGCCTGCTGACGTTCTTACGCGTGTACGCCATGCCCGCCTCCTCCGTGCTCCGGTGCCCCGCCCATCGGTCCCGGTGCCAGATCCCGCAACTTTTCGTCGGGGCCCAGCTCGTCGACCGCTCCGCGGGCCGCTGCGAGCGGGGTCGAGTACGAGCGGTAGTGGTCGACCATGCTCAGCCAGCTGCCGTCGGCGCGGCGCATCAGATGCAGCGGACGGCCGTCGATCGTGACCTTCCACTGGGCGACGGCGGCCCGGCCGGCGGCGCGGACCTCGACACCGCGGATGCGGCGCCCGCGGTAGGTCTCGTCGAAGGTGCCGCCCTGCCGGCCGTCGTCCGGGGTGTGCGGGGGCCGTCCGCAGGCCGCGGCCACCGGCGCGAGCGCCGCGCCGACGGCCGAGGCGAGCAGCCTCCGGGTCATGTCCCGCCGCGTTCCGCCCCGGGGCCGCGCTCCGCCCGCGGCCGGCGTGACGCGCTGCCCGCCCCCCGGCACTCCGCCGACGCCTAGAACCATCGTTCACTCCTCGTCCGGTTCGGATGTCGAAGCCGTAACCTCCGGACGGCCCCGCCGGTCACCGACGTGCGGCCGGACCGGTGACCCGGGTAGGGGACCGGGCCCGGCCGGGGGGCCGCGCCGGGAGGGCGCCGCGACCGCCGTGGCCGGGAGTGATCAGCTGGTCCAGAAGTCCCGCGAGCGGGTCAGGATCAGCATCCCGGCAACCCCCGTGTGCAGCAGTGGCGGCACCCAGGCGAACTCGGCGAGGAACGCCCGCAGCGGAGCCGGTGCGGGCAGGAACCGGTGTCGTACGGCGAACGCGGTCACGTACCGGAACAGCAGGATCGTGGCGACCCACGTCAGACAGCACCACAGGCACAGCGCGCCGATCCGGTAGAGCGGCTCGAACCGCAGCCACGACACGAACCCGATGCCGAACAGACAGCCCGCGTCGAAGGTCTGCCGCCGTCCGCGGGGCCGGTGCCACCGCCATCAGCCGGGGAGCCCGTGCGGGCCGCGGCCCGCACCGTCGTGCCGGCCCTCGGCCCGGGCGGGGCGGGACGGGACGGCGGTGGGACGACCGCCCCGACCTGCTCCGCCGGCCGCGGCACCGGCCGGCCGGGGCGGGCGGGACGGCCCGGTGCGCGCTCACCCGACCTGAGGAGGGCGGCCGGTGCGCCACACGGTCGGGGGACGCGGGGGCGTTCTTCGGCGAAGGGATCGGGGGACGCCCCACCCCCAGGGCGTCGTGGGGCGTCCCTCGGTCAAGGCGCCGTGGGGGCGCCCCTCGACCCTGGCATCGGGGGACATCCCTCGCCCAGGGCCACCGCTGCGGTGCGGCCCTGGGTCGGCGCCTCGTCAGGAGGCCGGCACCGTCGGTACCGGTACCGGCACCCCGGGCAGCGAGGGCAGCGTCGGCAGTCCCGGCAGATTGGGAGCGGGCAGGCCGCCCGAGAGCAGCAGGGCGGCCAGATAGTTGACCAGGCCGGTCAGGACTCCGTTGACCGCCGGGACGACCTGGGTGGCGTCACCGGAGGTGATGGCCTTCAACAGGGCGTCCAGCGCCTTGGTGAGGTTGGCGAGCGCGTCGCCCGCGAGGTCGGCCCGCGTGGTGGCCCTGTGGTCCGTCGTGGTGCGGGGGGACAGCGGTCCCGGGGTCGCCGGGGTGGTGGGTGCGGCGGTCGGGGTGGCCGGCGCGGCCGGGGTCACCTTGGCGATGGCGTCCTTGGCGGCTTGCACGAGGGCGGTGGCCTGGTCGGTGGGCAGCTGCCCGTTGTCGGCCTTGAGCACCGCGGTGAGCAGGCCGGTGACCGGGGTGAGGACGATCCCGAGGTTCGCGAGGAGTGTGACCTGCGCGAGGAGCGCGTCCGCGCCGGGGACGGGCGCGTGGGACGCCGCACGGGCGCGGTCCCGGGTGGAGTCGGCCGCGACGGCGGCCGGGCCGGTGACGCCGGCCAGGAGAGCGGCGCAGAGCGTGATGCACGCGATGCGCCGGGCGGGTGGGCCACCCATGGAACTTCCTTTCGGTGGTGCGTCAGGTCCTGTGGCCACCGTGAGATCACGCCCGGCCCTCTGCAACCGATCAAGCTCGTTCCGGTGAACCGCCCGGCCATTCGGGGCAACAGCGGGGGTCTCCCGAGGCGCTCCGCGGCGGCTGAGGCCGTCCCCGGGCGACAGCGCGTTCCCGCACGCGCGGGCAGCGGGCACGGGCGGGCAGCGGGCACGGGCGGGCAATCGGGTGAATTCACCGCCAATACACGCCTCTCGGTATCTTCGGGCCTTCATATCTCGTTCACAGTTCGCAGGTCGTGGCGAGTGTGAACGTGCGGCATCACGGTCCCCTGCGACGACCCTGCGGAACCCGGCAAGCGAGAAGGCCGGATCAACGGCCGCCGCCGGCTTCCCCTTCCCGCCTGAGAGAAAGACAACGAGAGTGCGACAGACCCTGACCAAGGGATTGGTCGTGGCCGCCGCCGCGACAAGTGCCCTGACTCTGTCCGGCACATGGGCGTTCGCGGACTCCGGTCCGCAGGCGACAGGGGCAGACTCACACACCGTCCTGTCCGGTGATACGGCTCCCCAGCCGGCCGCTCCCGGTGAGTCAAGTGCCCTGAGGGCGATCGCGCGCGCCCAGGCCGCTGTGCGGCAGGCGCACCGGGAGGCGGGGGTCACGGCCCCGGCTTCCGGCAGCCCCACGACAGAGGCGAGCGACCAGAGCTACGGCGCCGACGAGCCGAGTGACGAGCCCTCCTGCGCCTGCTACGGCGAGGACACGCCCACGCCCACCCCCACCAAGGCGACCCCGCCACCCCGCGCGCACACCCCGGCGCCCAAGCCCACCCCGGTGAGGACACCGCCCGTGAAGCGGACCCCGCCGCCGCCCGCGCCCCCGGAGCTGGCCAAGACCGGCGCGGAGACCACCATCGGAACCATGGCCGTCAGCGGTGCGCTGCTGGCCGCCGGAACCGTGCTGTACCGGCGGGGCCGGGCCGCTGCCCGTCCGTAGTACACCGGGTGCCGGACGCCGCGCGCCCGGCACCCGCCGTCCCGCTGTCCGCCCGCTGCGCCACCCGGTCCGGGAGCGTGGCGGGCGGACGGCTTTCCCGGTACGCCCCGGCTCACGACCGTCTGTCGAGGGCGTCGAGCAACCCGGCCGACCGGGGTGACGCGACCTTGCGGGTGAAGAACATCCGGGAGGCCTCGATCGCCGGCAGATCGGCGAGGGTCCTCGTGCCCTTGAGCAACCGGTCCAGGTGGTGGAAGTTGGTGAAGTCGGCGGTGACGCGCCCGGCCCTCGGCCGCAGCACCGGGTCCTCCACCTCCTCGCGCCAGCCGCTGTTCCAGACCAGCGTGTGGAAGAACATCTCGTCGGGCGCGTGCGTCGTACGGAACAGGCTCTCCCAGCGGGGGTCCTCGGCCTTGCCGAGCAGGTCCGCGACGCAGTCGGCGGTCAGCGCCGTCCACTGGCTGCCCGCGACCGGCTCGACGTCACCGAACACGGAGCGCCTGCGCCGGGGGGTCAGCTCGGAGATCCCCCGGCGCAGCAGGGCGCGGGGAAGATAGGTCGGCCCCGGTCCCGTCGGCACGGCGTCGAGGTACCAGCGCTTGAGGACGCGGCCGGCGGTGATCCTCTCGTCCAGCACCGCGGCCGCCCGGCAGTGCTGCCGGAACGGCGCCGAAGCGAGGTGCGCGGCGAACTCGCCGACCGGACGGGCGGGGTAGCACTGCCCGGACAGCAGCACGATGTGCTCGCCGGGCTGCGCGAACTCCAGCGCCGTGCGGTACAGGGCGAGCGTCGCGCGGACGACGGAAAAACCTCCCCAGCGGACGGCGACGCGGTCGCGGACGTACGCGGTGCGCGGCACCCCCGCGAAGTCCTCCCCTCGCGACCGCGCGTCCACGTGGACGACCACCGGGTACGGTGCCAGTCGCTCGACCAGCCGCGCGAACAGTCCGGGCTCGGTGTGCGCGAGCACGGCAAATACCGGCATCGTTCTCTCCTCCCTCGGTCCACCGGCTTCTCCCCCACGCTCTCCCACGGTGATCGCGCGGCCGTGGGACGCGTCGTGGGCTCGCTGGCACGCGGGAGCGATGTCCCTCTAATGGCACGTCACCGAAGGCCGCACCGGCGCCACCTCGGCCGACGAGCCGTCAGCATCCTGATGATCCTCAGGTGATCGTTCCTCTCGTACCGAATGACATTGTTTTGTGAAGAATGCCTGATATAAGTAGTGGCCGACGACAGCGACTGGGGGCTTCTGAAGGAGAGCCATGGGGCGGTCCACCAACGCGGTGTCGGGGCAGGCGCCCTTCTCCACGCCGTACCGAACTGTTCACCGCCACGGCACGCGAGGTCATGGATACGGCGCCCTCTCCGTCTGTGTGGACCTCGCCGGGGCGGCGCTGCCCGTGACGGCGGCGATCACTCGGGGCCAGGGGCCCCGTACGCTGCTCCTGGCCGCTGCCGCCGTCGCGTTGTGGCCGCTGATCGGCGCGGCGAGCAAGCGGTACGCGTCCGGGGTCTGGGCCGACGCGGTCGATCTGCGGGCCGTGCTGAGGGACTGGCTCATCCTGGTCGGCGCCCTGGCCGTGCTCCGTGTGCTGTGCGGACAGAACGACGGCCACATCGAGGCCTTCACCGCGCTGCTGCCCGCGCTGGCCCTCACCGCGACCTGCCAGATGGTGATCCGCCGCCGGCTGCGGGCCGCGCGCAGGGACGCCCGGGTACTGCGTCGCGTACTGGTCGTCGGCGAGGGCCCCCTGGTGGACGCCGTGGTCGCGCAGCTCGCCCAGCGCACCGACCACGGCTATGTCATCGTCGGCGCCTGTGCGGTGGGCGAGCAACCGGTGTCCTCGGGTGTCGCCGTGTGCGTACGGCTGGCCGGCGAAGCGCCCCAGCCACCGGAGACGGACGCGGCGGGGGTGCTCGACGCCGTCGACGAACTGGCGGCCGACCTGGTCTTCGTGGCGGTGAGCCGGCACATGTCGGGCGAGCGGCTGCGCCGGCTGTCCTGGGCGCTGCACGACCGGGGCTGCCCCCTCGTGGTGCTGCCCGGCATCGTCGACGTGGCCCGCCGTCGGCTGCGGGCCACCTCGGCCGCCGGACTGACGATGCTGCACATCGCACCGCCCGCGCGCCGCGGGATCCCGGCGCTGTTCAAGGCCGTCGTGGACCGGGCGGGCGCCCTGCTGCTGCTCGTCCTGCTCTCCCCCCTGCTGCTCGCCGTGGGACTGGCGGTGCGGTGCGGCTCACCCGGTCCCGCCCTGTACCGCCAGACACGGGTGGGCCGATACCACACGCCTTTCTCCATGTGGAAGTTCCGCACGATGGTGGTGGGCGCGGACCGGCTCAAGACCGAGCTGGAACTGGAAGAGGCGAACGAGAACGACGGGCACATGTTCAAGATGCGTCGTGACCCGCGGATCACCCCCGTCGGCCGCATCCTGCGCCGCTACTCGCTCGACGAGCTGCCCCAGCTCTTCAACGTCCTGCTCGGCCACATGTCCCTGGTCGGGCCGCGCCCCCCGCTGCCCGAAGAGGTCGTCAAGTACAACCTGGTGGAACGGCGCCGGCTCACCGTCAAACCGGGCCTGACGGGGCTGTGGCAGGTGAGCGGACGAGCGGACCTCTCCTGGAACGAGACCGTCGCGCTCGATCTGCGGTACATCGACAACTGGTCCCTGGCCGGGGACGTCACCGTGATGGCCCGCACCGTGCGAGCGGTACTGGACGGCCAGGGCGCCTACTGAAAGGCACAGCGTCATGGCAGCGACATGGTCCCTGCGCGACTTCACCGGTGCCGGTTACGACAAGGGGCGGCCCCTGCTCGTGCAGGCCGCCTGGTTCGCCGTCGAGCACCTCGTCTTCGTCAAGTGGTGGTGTCCGGCCCGCTGGCGTCCGTCGCTGCTGCGGGTCTTCGGCGCCCGCGTCGGCCGGCGGGTGCTGATCCGGCACGGGGTGCGGGTGCACTGGCCGTGGAAGCTGGAGATCGGCGACGACGTGTGGCTCGGCGAGGGCGCCTGGATCATCAACCTCGAACCCGTCAGCATCGGCCACGACTGCTGTGTCTCGCAGGACGCCCTGCTGTGCACGGGCAGCCATCTGCGCCGTTCCCCCACGTTCGAGTTCGACAACGGCCCCGTCCGCCTGGAGCCGGGCAGCTGGGTCGCCGCGCGGGCGGTCGTCCTGCGCGGCGTCACCGTCGGCCGTGGCGCGGTGGTGGGCGCCGGTGCCGTGGCTCACCGGGACCTGGCGCCGGGCACCGTCCTGACGGCGGGCGGCGCAGCGGGGACGACAAGGTCGACATCCACGAAAGAGGTCAGGGCATGAGAGGCCAGGGCATGAAAGAGGTCGGCGCATGAGAGAGGTCAGCGCATGAGGGTGGTCCAGGTGGTCACGCTCGTCAGCGACGACGGCACCTTCGGCGGCCCGCCGAGCGTGGCGCTCGCCCAGCTGCAGGAGATGGCCGAACGCGGACACGACGTACGGCTGGTGTCGTTGTGGCGGGGCCGCACACCGGCTCCGGGGCACCTCGGCACCGTCCCCTTCGTCTCGCGCCGGGCGCGGACCGTGGTTCCCGGCCAGGGCTGCCTCGGCCTTCTGCACCCCTTGCTGCTGGGGGATCTGTGGCGGGCCATGGGGCGCGCCGACGCCGTTCACCTCCATGTGGGCAGGGACCTCGTGTCCCTGGCCGCGCTCGCCGTCGCCCGGCTGCGGCGCGTCGGCTTCGTCGTCCAGACCCATGGCATGGTCGAGCCCCGGACCGGTGCCGTCCCGCTCCTCTTCGACAGCGTCTTCGTCCCCTTGCTCCGGCGGGCGCGCTGCTGCCTCGTGCTCACCGAGCGGGAACGGCGGGCCCTGTCCGCGGTCCTGGGCGCCGGGCAGCCGCCGCTGGTGACGCTGCCGAACGGCGTGCGCCTGTCCGCGCACGCGCGCCCCGAGCGGTCGTCCGACGGCCAGGAAGTGATCTTCCTGGCCCGGCTGCACCCGCGCAAACGCCCCGAGGCGTTCGTGGAGATGGCCGCGCTGGTCCACAAGGAGATCCCGAAGGCACGGTTCACCCTCTACGGCACGGACGAGGGATCGCTGGGGCAGGTGAACCAGCTCGTCGCCGACCGGGGGCTGACCGACGTGGTGCGCTACGGCGGCCCGCTGGAGCACTCCGCGGCGCTGCGGGCCTACCGCGGGGCCGCCGTGTACGTCCTGCCCAGCGTGCACGAGCCGTTTCCCATGACGGTTCTGGAAGCACTGGCCGAGGGCACCCCGGTCGTGTGCACGAGCAGCTGCGGCATCGCCGGGGAACTGGCGGACAGGCAGGCCGCGATGGTGACCGACGGCAGCCCGCAGGCCCTGGCCGAGGCGGTGAGCGGACTGCTGACCGACGAGGCGCTGCACCGCCGGCTGACCGGCGCCGGCCACCGGGCGATCCGGGAGGTCTTCTCCATCCGCGCGGTGGTGGACCGGCTGGAGGGCATCTACCGCAACCGCTCCCGGCAGAGGTGAGCGCGGCGCCCCGGCGCGGGATCCGGCGCGGCCGAACGGCTTCGCCGCTCAGCGCGCCGGGGCGCCTGCCACCGCGGTGAGGATGTCCTCGAAGCGGGAGGCGGAACCCTCCAGGGCGAACTCCCGCTCGGCCAGGGCACGGCTCCGCTTGCCCAGGGACGCGGCGTGCTCCGGGTCGGACAGGACGTCCCGGACCCAGGCGGCGGCGGCCTCCAGCGAGGACTCGTCCGGCGGGAAGACCGCCGAGCCGGCCTCGTCGAGCAGCCGGGCGGCCAGGTTGTCGGCGGGCATCAGACCGAGCACCGGGCGCCCGGCACACAGGTACGACAGGGTCTTCGAGGGGACCGAGAACCTCCCGGCGTCCCCTTCCAGCAGGACGACGAGCACGTCGCCGGTGCCCAGTACCTCGGGCAGCCGCCGGTAGGGCTGGAAGGGCAGCAGCGTCAGCTCGACCGCGCGGGCGGCGGCGGCCTCCCTGAGCACGGGCACGGCCGGGCCTTCGTTGACGACCACGAGCCGCACCCGCTCGCCCCGCTCGCGCAGGCGTTCCGCCAGCCGCACCAACAGGACGGGGTTGTGCTTCAGGCCCAGTGTGCCGGCGTAGAGCAGCGTCTTCACACCGGTCAGCCGCTGCTCGTCCGACCAGGCGTTGGCCCGGGCCACGGGCACGATCTCGTCCAGCGGCGCCCAGTTGGGGATCACGGTGACCTTGTCGGCGGTGCCCCACTGCCGGTGCACCTGCACGAAGGAGTCGGCGATCACCACGATGGCGGCGGCCTGCCGGGCCGCCCACTTCTCGCCGGCACCGAACACCTTCGCCGCGATACCCATGGCGCCCGCGACATCGGCGGCGGCGAAGCTCCTGAGCGCGACGGCGGTGACGTCCTGGTGCCACAGCACCCAGGGGACGCGCCGCCGCTTCAGGACCGCCGCGGTCACCGCGAGCACCGGAATCGGCAGGTTGGCCAGCAGCGCCACCTCGGGCCTGGCCCGTGCGACCTGCCGGGCCAGCTCGACGCCCAGCCGGGTCTCCTGGAAGAGCCGGTGCACATAGGCCTGCTTCCGCAGCACCGTGCGCTCGCCGATGGTGGCGAAGCGCAGCCCGGCGACGTCGGCGCCCAGGTCGCCCTTGCCGCTGAGATAGGCCGCGCAGGTCGAGTGGACCACCGCGTGCCCGCGGCGTGCCAGTTCCCGGCTGAGCTGGGCCTGGAAGGGGTGACCGCTGTAGTCGTGAACGAAGATCCTCATCGGCTTGTCGCGTCCTCGCACCGGGGCTCAGCCGTGGGCACGCTTCACCTGGTCGTAGACCCAGGCGTAGGTCCTCTCCAGGCCGTTGGCCAAGGAGATCGAGGGCTCCCAGCCGTGGATCTCGCGGATCAGGGTGTTGTCGGAGTTGCGGCCGCGCACCCCCTGCGGGGCGTCGAGCCGGTAGCTGCGTTCGCAGCGGATGCCCGCGATCTGCTCGACGATGTCGACGAGCTGGTTGATGGTCACGAGTTCCGAGGAGCCGAGGTTGACCGGTACGCCGCTGTCCCCGCGCATGATCATCCGGGTGCCGTGCAGACAGTCGTCGATGTACATGAAGGAGCGGGTCTGCCGGCCGTCGCCCCAGATCTCGATCCGGTGGTCACCGCAGAGCACCGCCTCGGCCACCTTGCGGCACACCGCCGCCGGGGCCTTCTCCCGGCCGCCGGCCCATGTGCCGTGCGGGCCGTAGACGTTGTGGTAGCGGGCGACACGGGTGGTGAAGCCGTAGTCCTCCGCGTAGTGCCGGCACATGCGCTCCGAGAAGAGCTTCTCCCAGCCGTAACCGTCCTCCGGCTGCGCCGGATAGGCGTCCTCCTCCCGCAGCGCCGTGACGTCGGGGTCCGTCTGCTTGCCGGCGGCGTAGACGCAGGCGGAGGAGGAGTAGAAGTAGCGCTCCACACCGGCCTCGTGCGCGGCCTGCAGCATATGGGTACTGGTGAGCACCGACATCATGCACGCGGCCTTGTTGTTCTCGATGAAGCCCATGCCGCCCATGTCCGCGGCCAGCATGTACACGTGCCGGGCCCCCTGGACGCCGCTGCGGGCGCCGTCCAGCAGCGAGAGGTCCGCGATCACGTTCTCCGCGCCCTCGTGGACCTGGTACCAGGCGCGCAGGGGCTTGATGTCGATGGAGCGGACGGTCAGCCCCTGGTCCAGAAGGGCGCCCACGAGGTGCCCGCCGATGAAGCCCCCGCCCCCGGCAACGACGGCGTCGACCTGCTTGTTCATGGACAACTCCTCGGGTGAAGGGGAGACCTGGGGGAGGGCCGGCCGGACCGGCAGGAACGTTCGCCGCCCAGAGTATTCACCTTCGCCCTATTTGCCCCGCATTGGCACGCCCCCGGTTCCCACCCGCCCCCTGCCGCCAACAGGAGTGGATCACGCCCGATTTATGCGTGGCTGAGGTGGTTTAAGGGCATTGCGACGCTATATATCGGCCAGTGAGGTTTCCGCAGCAGCACTCGCCGACCACAGAAGTCCCGGTGCGGGGCGCGGGCGTCCGCAGTGCGCCCGCGGTCTGCGTCTGGGCCGTCGTACTGACCGTCCTGCTGCCGGTGCTGGTCCTGCGGCCGCACCAGGGGCCCGTGCCGATGGCGCTCGTGCTGCAGGCTGCCGTCGTGGCACACACCGGTGCCGCCCTCACCCGCGTGCTCACCGCACCCCAGGTCCGGCTCGTCGGCCTCGGCTTCTGGATGTTCTCCTACATCTGGTTCGGGCTGGCCCCCCTGTCGATGCTCTCCTCGGACAGCTACCCCTGGCCCTACCGGGCCGGCGCCGAAACCTCTCTGCGGGCCGTGGCGACGGTCGAGCTGGGGCTGCTCGCCTACAGCGCCGGAACCGCCCTCGCCGCCCGGCGCGCACACCTGCACGCCGCCCGTCCCGGCCTGCCGGAACGGCTGCTCGCCCGGCGCCTCGCACCCTGGCGCGTCCTGCTGCTGTGCGGATGCGCACTGTCCCTGGCGGTGGTCCTGCTGCACGGTCAACCCGGCGGCGTCGGCGCCTACTTCACCAGTCGTCAGGCCATCAACGAGACCGGCGCCCTGGACGAGGCACCGGACTCCTTCCTGCAGCCGCTGCGCAGCTGGTCCCTGTCCGTGCCCGCGTTCTGGGGCCTGCTGGCCCTGCTGCGCGTGCCGCGCCTGCCCGACGGCGACCGCCTGCTGCGCGGGGCCCGCCTGCTGCTGCTCCCCCTGCTCGCCGCGGTGAACATCATCGTCAACAACCCGATCAGCAAGCCCCGGTTCTGGGCCGGCACGGTGCTGCTGACGCTGCTGTTCAACGTGCCCCGGCTGAGCCGGCCCCGGGCCGCCCGCGCGGTCGCCGGCGCCGTCCTCGCCACGGTGCTCGTCGTCTTCCCCTACAGCGACTACTTCCGCTACGACGACCGGCACGCCCTCTCCGTCGTCTCACTGTCCGAGCAGTTCACCACCAAGGGCGACTACGACGCCTTCCAGCAGGTGCAGACCGGTCTCGACTACGCGCGGGAGAAGGGGATCTCCCCCGGACAGGCACTCGGACCCCTCTTCTTCATGGTGCCGCGCTCGGTATGGCCGGACAAACCCGAGGACACCGGGATCGCACTGGCGCAGTACGCGGGTTACCGCTTCCTCAACCTGTCCGCGCCCCTGTGGATCGAGAGTTACCTGTGGGCCGGACCGCCCGCCGTGGCCCTCGTGTTCCTGCTGCTGGGCGCGGTGGGACGCCGTATGGACGAGGCGCGCGACCGCCTGCTCGGCCGGCCCGGCGCACTGGCGGTCCTGGTGGTCCCCGCCTTCGCCTTCTACCAGTTGATGTTCCTGCGCGGCAGCCTGCTCGGCATCACCGGTCCGATGCTGCTGCTGCTGACCGTTCCGCTGCTCATCTCCACACCGGCCCGCCGGGCCCCCGAACTCGCCTCACCGGCGCTGCCGTCCGCCCCCACCCCGCACGCCTCACTTCCGCACGCAGGAGGACATCTGTGACCGGCCCGCTCCCCTTCGACGACCGTTTCGACGAACCGGAACAGCTCCGCGAGCAACTGCGCCTGCTCCTTCGCCACCGCGTCGCCATGGCGCTGGGAGTCGTCCTGGGCCTGCTCGGCGGGCTGGCGGTGGCGTGGTACGGCACCGGCACCTACAGCTCCGCCAGTGACGTGCTGGTCCGCGCCGGGGCCGACCCCTTCGGCTCGGTCAACGTGCCCGCCGACAACCAGATCAGCATGAGCACGGAGCAGCAGATCGCCGCCAGCGCGGCCGTGGCCGTCCGTGCGGCGCACACCCTGGGGCAGCCCGACAGCCGTGCCGCCACGCTGCAAAGCCGTCTCCGCGTCACCAACCCGGGCAAGTCCCAGGTGCTGCGCTTCGAGTTCACCGCCCGCGATCCGGGACGCGCGGCACGCGGCGCCAACGCCTTCGCCGAGGCCTATCTCGCCGACCGCAAGAGCCGTGACGAAAGCGCGGTGCAGCGTGCCGTCGGCGGCATGAAACAGCAGATCGCCGCGCTGACCCGGCAGGTGAAGAAGGACTCCGAGAAGGACTCCGAAGACGACAGCGGCACCTCCGCCGCGAAGAGCGAGATCAGCAGCCTGCGCAAGCGCGTGTCCGAGATCAGCTCCCGGGACACCGACGGCGGCGACATCGTCCGCCGGGCCACCGCACCCACCAGGCCCTCGGGCCCGGGGCCGCGGACCCTGATCGTCCTCGGCCTGGCCTGCGGTGCCGTCCTGGGCGTCCTGCTGGCCTGGCTGTGCTCGGCACTCGACCGCCGGGCCCGGTCGGCCCGCGAGGTGCAGGCCGCCCTGCGGGCACCCGTGCTGGGCGTCCTGCCCCGTGGCCGCCGCACGGGCGACGCCCCGCTGACGGTCGGCCGCACGGCCGGCGCCCGCTCCCAGGCCTACCGCTCCCTGGCCTACCGCCTGGCGCACGCCTGGCTGTCCGGGGGTACCGGCTGCCTGCTCGTGGTGGCCCCCCGGCGCCACGACGCCGCCGGCACCGTCGCCGCGAACCTGGCCGCGGCCTTCGCGGAGTGCGGCCGGCAGGCCGTGCTCGTCGACGCCGACCCCGACGCGCCCGCCCTCGCGGGCCGGCTGCCGCTGGTGCCGGAGGCGGAGCGCGCCGGGCAGGAGACGCCCCTGCCCGAGGGGGGCGTCCTCGTCGACGCGGGCTCCGCGGGCCGGTTCGCCCTCTGCTCCAGCGACAGGACCGGCGCCCCCCTCCAGGCCGACGTGTCCCGGGCGACGGAGCAGGTGGCGTCCGGCACCGGCTCGCCCGTCACGGTCGTCGCGACCCGGCCCCTGCTGGAGCACCCGAACGCGCTGGCGCTCGCCGAGCACGTCGGCGGTGTCCTGGTCGTCACCGGACGGGACACCCGGCGGGAGGACCTCAGGCAGGTGAGCGACCTCATCGGCTGTTCGGGCGGGCTCCTGCTGGGCGCCGTGGTGGACACCGGGCCGGTGCGGCGGGGCCGGTACGCCGCCGTGCTCCGCCGGCTGCGGCGCCGGTCCCGGACCGAGAGCGTCCTGCCGGCCGCGCAGCGTGCGGGACAGCACGACACGCTGACGGTCTCCCGGCGATGACGGCCCCCGGGGCGGCCCCGTACGCCACTGCCGGGACCGGCGCCCGCGGCACGGTCGCCGCCGCCGCACGGGGCGGGGTGTGGGGCGCGGTGGGTTCCGGTACGAACGCCGTGTTCGCCTTCCTCCTGGTCGGCCTGATCACCCGGGCCCTCGGAGCGCACGGGGCCGGCGCGATCTTCACCGGCGTCGCCCTGTTCACCATCGCCAGCAACGTCTGCAAGCTCGGCGCCGACACCGGGCTCGTCCGCTTCATCCCCGGTGATCTCGCCCTCAACGGCGGCCGCTCGGTGGGCTCGCTGCTGCGCATGGCGGTACTGCCGGCCCTGGCGGCCTCCTCCGCGGCAGCCCTGGTGCTGCTGTGGTGCCCCGCGGTGGCGACCACGCTCCTGCCGCACCTGCCGCCCGCCGACGCGCTCGTCCTGATCCGGTTTTTCGGCCTGGTCCTGCCGGCTGCCACCGTCAGCCTGATCCTGCTCGGCGCCACCCAGGGGTACAGCACCGTGGTGCCGTTCGTCTCCGTGGAGCAGATCGGCAAGCCGGTCCTGCGGGTGCTGATCGCGGTGCCCGTGGCGTGCTGGGCGCCCGGGATGCTGTCCCTGGCGGCGGCATGGCTGCTGCCGGCGCTGGCCGGTCTCGCCGCCGCGTGGCGGGGCCTGGGACGCTGCCGGGCCGCCCACCCCGGCTCCGCCCGCGCGGGCGGGGCGTCGGTCTCCTGGCGGGACTTCTGGGTCTTCTCCGCGCCCCGCGCGATCTCCTCCGTCTTCGACATCAGCGCGGTCTGGGTCGGGGTCATCCTGCTGTCGGCGCTGGCCACGGACACCGAGGCGGGCATCTACACCGCCATCGGCCGCGTCGTCACCGCGGGCACCCTCCTCCAACTCGCCGTCCGGCTGGCCGTCGCACCCCAGCTCAGCCGGCTCCTCGCGGTCGGCGAGGCCGCCGAGGCACACCATCTGCACCGCACCTCGACCTGCTGGATCGTCCTGTTCTCCTGGCCGCTGTTCGTTCTGATCGCCGGCTTTCCCCGCACCGTTCTCGCCCTGTTCGGGCCGGAGTTCACCCAGGGTGCGCCCGCGCTGGTGATCCTGTGTGCCGCCGCCGTCGTCAATGTCGCGGTCGGCAACGCGCAGACCGTGCTGCTCATGGCCGGCAGGAGTTCGTGGCACCTGGCCTGCACCGCCGCGGCGTTCGCGGTGCAGCTCACCGTGGGCCTCCTCGCCGTGCCCCGGTGGGGCATCCTCGGCGCGGCCGTCTCCTGGGGTACGGCCATCGTCGTGGAGAACCTCTCGGCCGCTCTGCTGGTGCGGCTGCGCCTCGGATTCACCACCGTGGCCGCCGGTTACCTGCGCGCCCTCGGCATCGCGACGGCCGTCTCGGTGGTGCCGGCAGGCGTGCACACCCTGTTGGGTGACACCCCGTCAGGACTCGCACTCAGCCTGACTGTCGGAATGTCGGTATTTGGTACTTTTGTGTGGCGATACCGTACGCCTCTGGGAGTAAGCGAGCTGGTCCAGGTGCTGCGCCGTCGCACCGTGTGAGGCATTGCCCTCAACCTGCCCGCCCCCTCTCCTTCGAGGTGTCCCCCTTGCGCCACAGCAAGCTCCGTAAGAAGGCGGTCACGGGTCCGGCTGCCGCCGTCCTCATGTGCGCAGGCGCCCTGCTCTGCTCCCCCGCCGCCGCCGTCACGCGGCACGATCCGGCCACGCTCACCGCCGATCCGCTGGCCACCTGGCAGACGGACGGCGTCGTCTGGTCGCTGGCCCAGGCCCGCGGTGTCGTCTACGCCGCGGGCTCCTTCCAGTCGGTCCGCCCGCCCGGTGCCGCCGCCGGCACCGGGCAGGTTCCCCGGCACAACTTCGCCGCGTTCGACGCCGCGACCGGCGCCCTGCTGCCCTGCGCGCCGTCCTTCACCGACGGCGCCGGCCCGTACAGCGCCGGCACGGTACGGGCCATGAAGCCCTCCCCCGACGGACGGGTGCTGTACGTGGGCGGCTCCTTCGGCCACGTCGGGTCCACGGGGGTGGCCAACGCCGTGGCCCTCGACACCGCCGACTGCACCCTGCGCAAGGACTTCCGGCCCGTGGTGTCCGCGACCGTCCGGGCCATCGAGACGACCGGCCGACAGGTGTATCTGGGCGGCGACTTCGACAAGATCTACGGCCGGAGCCGACCCCACGTCGCCGCCCTGACCTCCACGGGCTCCCTCCTGCCCTTCAAGGCGGACGTCGACCGGCCCGTGCGTGCCCTGTCGGCCGCGCCCGTGCAGCGCGTCCTGCTGACCGGAGGGGACTTCGAGCGCGTCAACGGCAGGCGGGCCCACTCCTTCGCCGCACTGGACCTCACCACCGGGGCGACGGTCCGCACCTTTCCGGGCTGGCTGCCGCCCGGGTCGACGGTCAAGGCGATCGCACGGGACGGCTCCCGCTTCTACGTCGGCGCCGAAGGGGAAGGGGTCGGCGTCTTCGACGGACGGATCGCGGGCCGGCTCCGCGACGGCGCCCTGCTGTGGAAGGACACCTGCCTCGGCGCCACCCAGGCTGTACTGCCCCACGACGGCATCCTCTACAGCGCCTCCCACGCGCACGACTGCTCCCGGACCCCCGGCGGGTTTCCCGAGCGGGGCGTCCGGCACACCCTCCTCGCCCAGTCGGTCACCGACCGCAGGATCCTGCACTGGTTCCCCGACACCGACGGCGGCCTCGGGGAAGGGGTGGGTCCGCGCACCCTGACCATGGCGGGCGGTGTCCTGTGGGTCGGGGGCGAGTTCACCCAGGTCAACGACCGGCCCCAGCAGGGGCTCACCCGCTTCGCCGCCACCGCCCCCCCGAGCGCGCCCCAGAGCCCGGCCCTCGGGGTCCTGGCCGCGCACCCGGGGAAGGTCACCATCGGCTGGCACGCCGTGTGGGACCGCAGCACCGCCGTCCTGACGTACCGGCTCTACCGGGACGGAAAGCTCGTCTCCCGGCAGGCCAGGGCGTCCGCGGCCTGGGACCTTCCGGCCATGAGCTACACCGACTCGGTGGCCGCCGGCTCCCGCCACCAGTACGCGATCGAGGTGACGAACGGCAGCCGCACCTCGCCCCGGTCCGCGATGATCGTGACGGTGCCCGCGCGCGGTGGCCGGACGAGCGGAGCGTGAGCGGTGACAGCGACACTCACCGGGTACGCGCCCGGCGTCTGGGACCTGTTCCACATCGGGCACCTCAGCATCCTGCGCGAGGCGCGCCGGCACTGTGACCGGCTCGTGGCAGGGGTGGCGTCCGACGAACTGACCAGGCGCCTCAAAGGAAGGCCTCCGGTCATCCCGCTGGCCGAGCGCCTGGAGATCGTCCGCGGCGTGCGGCACGTCGACGATGTCGTCGTGGAGACGCACGGGGACAAACTGCAGATCTGGAAGCAGGTCGGCTTCCATGTCGTGTTCAAGGGGGACGACTGGAAGGGCACACCCAAATGGGAGATCCTCGAACGCCGTTTCGCGAAGGTCGGTGTCGAAGTCGTCTACTTCCCCTACACCGTCCACACGTCCAGCACGCTACTGCGCAGGGCGCTGGAGCTGATGGAGCTCGCGGAACCACTTCACCAAGAAGGCCACCATGAACAGGACATGGGCCAGCAGGAGCACGCAGTACAGGACAAGGAAGAGGTCCCGACTGCCCAGAAATAGGAAGCAGACGCAGGTCGTGCCGTAGTCGACCGGCAGGAGCAGGACGGACCCCCACGCCGAGGCGGGGCCACCCCTTACCGCCGCCACCCGCCCCTTGAGCTGCTGCGTGAGAATGCCGGCGAAGAAGATCACCACCGAGGCGAGCTGGAACACCATCGGGGCCAGCAGGAGCAGCGGACTGCGCAGGTCGAAGAAACGGTAGAACGCCACCAGCACCACCAGGTGCAGCAGGACGATCCTGACGCAGTCCAGCACATGGTCCAGCCATTCGCCCGACAGGCTCGCGGAACGCTGGCTCCGCGCGAGCTGACCGTCCGCCGCGTCCAGGGCGAATCCCAGGGCAAGGGCCACGCCGACACAGACCGACATCACGGGCTCGGGCCGCAGCAGAGCCACCGCCGCCAGGGCCGGAAAAGTGAACAAGGCGCCGAGTAGCGTCAGCTGATTGGGCGTCGCACCGATCCGGCAGGCCAGCGCCGCCATCACCCGGCCGGCCGGGCGATTGACGAACCGGCTGTAGACCGACACGCCCTTCGCCGGCTTCTGTGCCGTCGACAGTTGCCTCAGCATTTCCGCGAACTCGGCCATAACCCTCCTTGGTGACACCAAACGCGAGAAAGGAAGGCAACTATGACAGAACAGGATGGCGAAATGGCCCGCGACCGTCGGCGCATTCTGCGCGGCGGAACATCACTGCTGGTCGCGGCGGCTCTG
The DNA here is from genome assembly GCF_000725475.1 of Streptomyces durhamensis. Lineage (NCBI taxonomy): Bacteria > Bacillati > Actinomycetota > Actinomycetes > Kitasatosporales > Streptomycetaceae > Streptomyces > Streptomyces durhamensis. The sequence continues at coordinate 329,345 of NZ_JNXR01000002.1, read as the reverse complement.
CCCGCCGGCAGCGCGTCCGCCAAAAGTGCGTCTCCCCGGCGTGCGGCCGTCGGGCCGATGTCCACCGTCAACGTCACCGATCTCGGCGCCGTGGGCGACGGATCCACCGACGACACCCAGGCATTCGAAACCGCGTACGCGCTCGCCGCCACCCACGTCCGCGGCGGGGTGGGCCGGCTGGTCGTCGAGATCCCCGCCGGGGACTTTCTCATCACGCGTCCGCACGCCCTGCTGAACGGCGTCGCCCCACCACGGCCGGCCAACGGTCTGCGCTTCGTCGGGGCGGGAAAGAACATGACCACGCTCGTCTTCCGCCCGGACACCGGGCCGGGCTCCTATCTGTGCCGGAACGAGGACGCCTGGTCGAACCTCTCCTTCGAACGCATGCAGTTCCGCTCCGACACCCCGGGCGCGTCCTTCTTCAGTTCCTACTCCACCGGACTGGCCCAGGACTACCGGTTCTCGGAGTGCGAATGGCTCGGGGAATGGGAGTACGGGCTGGCCCTCGACGGCACCAACACCAACTCGGAGATGCTGTGGCAGGCCTGCACGGTCGCCGGCAGCTACCGCAAGGCCTTCCTCTACTCCGGGATCACCGGACACGCGCAGACCACCCCCAACGACCAGGACCAGTTCCTGAACTACTGGTTCACCGACATGAAGGTCGAATACGAGTGGGGCAACTTCCTGGAGTTCCCCTACGGCGGATCCATCTCCTGCCGCGGCGGGTCGTACATCATCACCGGCAAACGCCCCGTGCGCACCGAGGAATACGGCACCACCAGCACCTTCTTCCGCTTCCCGGTCAGCCGGCACCACGATTCGGTGCAGCGCTTCCACGCCCAGGACATCCGCTTCGAGGTGCGCAGTCCGGACGTGCGGGTCATCGACTGCGTGTGGAGCAGCGGCACGATCCACTTCGCCGACTGCGACGACACCGCGAACGCCTTCATGGACTTCTCCGCCGAGGTCCGTCCGCACCAGTACAGCGTCGGACCGCGGGGGCCGCTGATCCGCTACGACTCCTGCCAGCTCGTGGGCCGTCACCAGTACCGGACGACCCACCGGCAGGACACCCAGCCGGCCGTCGTCCGCTACGACATGTGCCTGCTGCGGAACCACCCGCAGAGCGAGTTCGCCGTCACCGACGGCGCCGACGCGAATCCGGCCCCCTTCGTACGCTTCACCGACTGCCTCGGCACCGGGCCCGCCGGCGACACGCCCGCACCACCGCCGTCCACCGGCCCGGCCGTGCCCCCCGGCGGGACCTCTCCCACGGACTGAGGCGGCCGCCCGGTCGCCGGCGTAGGGGGCCCGGGGGTCCCCGGCGCCCCGCCTTTGTGTACGGCACGGTGGTCCGGCACCGCCAGGCGGTGCCGGACGCCGCCGCGTCAGACGTACTTGGTGGTCTTGACGCAGAAGTCGATGCGGGTGATGTCCGGGTCCTTGCCGTTCGCGTTGGCCAGGGCGTGCAGTCCGGTGTCGGCCGCCTTGCCGTCGGGGAAGCCCGTCGTGCTGTCGTACTTGTAGACGTTGACGCCGGTGCTGCCCGTGACCGCGACCTGGACGACGCTGCGGTGCGCGGACGAGGGGATGTTGAAGCCGAACACCTCGCCCTGGGCGTTGCTGCCGATGGTGAGCTGGAGGTTTCCGTCACCGGGGATCGCGACGGGCCCGGTCACCGGGTTGGTCACGCTGATCGCGGTCGCGCCCGAGGGGCAGGGCGGGGGCGGGGGCGTCTGGCACGGCGTGCACCCGGTGGGCGGCTTCGTCGAGCACGCCGAACACCCGGACGTGGGGGGCTTCGTCGCGCACGACGACGAGCACCCCGGTGTGCTGCTCGTCGAGCAGGTCGGGCACGCCTGCGCCGCGCGGGGAACCGCATGGGCCGCCGCGGGCCCGGCGGCGATACCGAATGCCACGGTCGCGGTCAGGCCGGCGCCGACGAGCCCCGCTCCCCAACCCAACCGTCGTGACTGCGTCTTCGTTCGGCCAGCTACTCGCATAACGAGCACTCCTCCTCAATGCTTGGGTACCTGACCTCGGGTACCTGATCTCGCCCTGGCGAACTCTCACGCCATTTCCTTTGGCAGTTCGAGCTTGACCAAGTGTCCGCGCCGGGCGTCCCCACACTGGCACGAGTGGACTGCCGTTATGGATTACGACTCCTTTTCCTAGGCCATTCGAGCTTCAGTAGGGGCCTGAAGGGCGGAGCGTGGATCCGCACGGTGCCAATCGGATGGATCTCGCGGCAAGCCCGCTTGTCGAATTCGGTGACGCGGGGCGGGGTGTCTACTTTCGGAAAGCTTCTCGCCACCCGTATCCCTCGACCCGGGATGTTCCATGCGCCTACGGAAAAGCACCTCAAGGACCGCCACCACGGCCTTTGCAGCGGTCCTCCTTGCCGCCGCCTCCCTCACGACCGCCTCCGGCGCGCCGGCAGCACACGACGAAAAGACCCTGACCGCCGCACCGTTGGCGACCTGGCAGACGGACGGTGTCGTCTGGTCGGTGGCGTACGCACGCGGTGTCGTCTACGTCGGCGGCACCTTCGGCAGTGTCCGCCCGCCCGGCGCGAAGCCCGGTCACAAGGAGGTCGCCCGAAGGAACTTCGCGGCGTTCGACGCCGTGACCGGCAAGCTGCTGCCGTGCGCCCACTCCTTCACCAAGGGCGCCGGCACCGTACGCGCGCTGAAGGCGTCGCCCGACGGCAAGGTGCTGTACGTCGGCGGGTCGTTCGGCCGGGTCGACCGCACCGGCGTGGCCAGCGCGGTCGCGCTCAACACGGCCGACTGCTCGCTGCGCAAGGACTTCCGCCCCGCCGTGTCCGCGACCGTGCGGGCCATCGAGACCACGGACAAAGCGGTGTACCTGGGCGGTGAGTTCACCCTGGTGAACGGCCAGACCAGGAATCACCTCGCGGCGCTCGGCCGCAACGGCTCGCTGCTGCCGTTCCGTGCGGACCTCGACGAGCCGGTCCGCGCGATCCTGGCCGCGCCCGATCACGGCCAGCTGCTCGTCGGCGGCTCCTTCCACACCGCCAACGGCAGTCCGGAACAGGCGCTCGTCTCGCTGGATCCCACGACCGGCGCGACGGTGAAGTCCTTCCCGGACTGGCTTCCGGAGCGGTCCGCGGTGTCGTCCCTGGCGCGCAACGGCGAGCACTTCTACCTGGGGGCGGAGGGCGCAGGGACGGGCATCTTCGACGGCCGTATCGCCGGCCGGCTGTCCGACGGCGCGATGGTCTGGAAGGACAACTGCCTGGGCGCCACCCAGGATCTCCTCGTGTACAAGGACGTCCTGTACAGCGCGTCCCACGCCCACTACTGCGCGCTGACACCGGGCGGCTTCCCGGACGGGCCCCGCCGGCACTTCCTGGCGCAGTCGGCCGACGAGAAGCGCATCCTGCACTGGTTCCCCGACACCGACGACGGCATCGGTGAGGGTGTCGGCCCCAGGACGCTCACGATGGCGGGCGAAGTGCTGTGGGCCGGCGGCGAGTTCACCACGGTCAACGGCAAGCCCCAGCAGGGCCTGACGCGTTTCGGGGCCGGCCCCGGCAGCTCGGCTCCGGAGGCGGTTCCGGCGCTCGCGAGCGACGACTCGCGCGCCGGAAAGATCACGCTCACCTGGCGTGCCGCATGGGACAGGGACGACGCGGAGCTGACCTACCGGATCTACCGGGACGGAAAGCTCGTGGCCACACGGAAGAAGCGGTCGGCCGAATGGGACCGCCCGGAGATGAGGTACACGGACTCCGTCTCCCCCGGCTCCCGTCACCGCTACACGATCGCCGTCAGCGACGGAGAGAACACCATGCCCCGGTCGGCGCCGCTCGACGTGACGGCGGCGACCGCCAAGTGACCGGCCGGAGCAGGGAGACGGGACGACGCCGAGGGGACAGCCCCTCAGGTGGTGATGGACTCCCTGCTCTGGCTGGGCACGAACGGCGTGGTGCCGGTGCCGAGCAGTTCCCGGTACACGTCGAGCACCGCGTCGCCGGTCTGCCGGACGTCGTGGTCGGCGACCACATGCGCGCGGCCCTGGGCACCCAGGGCCGCGCGCAGCGGCGCACGGCGCAACAGCGACGTCAGCGCCCGGGCCAGCGCGTCCACGTTCTCCGGCGGCACCAGGCAGTGCGGCAGATGTCCGGGCGGCAGGCTCTCGCGCACACCGTCCACGTCGGTCACGAGGACCGGCCGGGCACACGCCATGGCCTCCAGCGGGACCAGCGCCCGGCCCTCCCGGCGGGACGGCAGGACCACGACGTCGGCGGCCCGGTACCAGGGGGCGGCGTCGGGTGCCGGGCCGGCGAACTCCACCGACGCGGGCGCGCCGGCGCGCAGCCGGTCCGCGTCCGGACCGTCACCGACCAGCACCAGCCGGGCGGCCGGCGCCTGCCGTACGACGGCCGGCCAGGCCCGCAGGAGCACGTCCTGGCCCTTCTGCCGGCACAGCCGCCCCACGCAGACCACGAGCGGGCCCGCCGCGGACCGGGCGACGGCACCCTCGGGCCGGAACCTGCGCGTGTCGACTCCGTCGGGGACCATCTGCCACTGGGCGCTGATGCCGTGCCGTTCCCCGGTACGCCGCTCCGCCTCGCTCACACAGAGGACGCGCGCCGCCCACCGTGCCCCGAACTGCTCCCAGCGCACGGCCGCGTGGGCCCGGACGCCGTCCACGGCCTCGAACGACCAGGCGTGCGGCTGGAAGACGGTCGGGAGCCGGCCGCGCACCGCGAGCCGCACGGCCAGACCCGCCTGGGCGCCGTGCGCGTGCACCACGTCGGGGCGCAGCTCGCGCAGCACCTGGGTCAACCGGGCCACCTCGCCGGGGAGCCGGGACCCGGGTGAGCGGCTCGCGTTCCAGGGCAGCACCCGGCAGCCCTGCGCGCGCAACGCGTCCGTCAGCGTGCCGCCACGCGGACAGGCCACGCTGACGTGCGCCCCCGCCTCGCGCTGCGCCGCCGCCAGGTCCGTCACGAACCGGGCGACACCGCCCTCGACCGGCTGGGTGACGTGCAGGACGTGCGGCTCACGTGCGGCGGACGGCGTCGCACGGCGCGGGACCGGACCGAGGGGAACGCGCATGGCCGAGGCTTCCCTTCCGAAGAAACATTTCGAACCCGGCGCAGGGCGTACGATCGTAGGTTCGACATAAAACGCGTCGGATTCGGGAGGCAACACTAGCCCCTGTTTCCACACGGACGTCAACCGTGTCGGAATGACGATCCTCCTCCGGAGCTATTCACCGCGCAGAAATCACCTGCTTGGCGCCGCGCCGGACCGGCGGAAGCCAAGGGATAATCCGATAAGAATTCCCGGGATGTCGTGCGGGATGTACGAGTTCTGGAGAACTTGTGGTCAGCGGAGTTTCCCGCGACGCCCCTCTCTCGTTAACTCAGCGGAAGCGAGAGAAAGGAACACAATGAAGAGTCTGAAGGCTGCCGCCATCGTTGTCGGCACCCTGGCCATGGCGGGCGTCGCGGCGCCGGCCGTCGCGGCGGACGTACCGGCGCAGGGCCTCCTCGATGACGGCAAGACGGTTGCCCGCACTCTCCCTCACGCAGCCGACATCCCGACGGGCGAACTGGCCAACGACGTCAGGCAGACGACGGACGGCGTGAAGAAGTCGGGTGTCGTCAAGACCCCCGTCTTCGGCGGTACCCTGCCGAACCCGATCAACGGCAAGACGCCCGCCGCGCTTCCGGTCCTCAACAAGGGGGGCAAGGCGCCCGCTGCGCTTCCCGTCCTCAAGTAGAAGACGCACCCGCAGGGCTTCCGGGTCGGCTCCGTTGTTCTCGGAGCCGGCCTTTCCTTGTTCCGGCGTTCCGGCGTTCCGCGGTATCGCCGTCTCGTCAAAAGGTCAAAAAACGCGTGCAGAATGCACGAGCACCATGCACGGGAGAGCGGGGACAGCCGACAGCGGCCCGCCGAGACTCGACGGGCCGCCAGGCTGGGGCTGCTCAGAACAGGAGGCCACCGGCGTAGGGGGCCCACTGCGACTGGTCGACCTCCGCCGTGTTGCAGGCGGCGTAGTGCGAGTTCGGCGCGGCGACGCCGCCGAGGACGGCACCGTTCGACCACGGCGCGATGCAACGGCCGTCGACCAGGGAACCGTTCACGACGGCGATGCCCTGCTGCGGAGCGTTCACCACAATCGGCGACTCCGAGAAGCCGTCGCCGCCGGTGACGGTGGTGTTGTTGTCGGCCGCAGCGGTACCGCCGGCCGCCAGGACGATTCCCGCAGCCAGGACGCTGAGGGCCGTGACCTTCTTACGCATGAGTTGCGCCTTTCGGGTGAGTGACGGGGAGGGGACGTCTGCCCTGCTCCGAGTGCTCGGAGCGCGGGGAGTTAGAAGAGCAGGCCGCCCGTGTAGCCGGCGTGCTGCGACTGGTCGACCTTGGCCGTGTCGCACGCGGCGTAGTGCGAGTTCGGCGCGACGACCCCGCCGAGGACCGCACCGTTCGACCACGGCGCGACGCAGCGGAGATCGACGGCATTGCCGTTGACCACGGCGACGCCCTGCTGGGGGGAGTTCACGACGACCGGGGACGACGAGAAGCCCTTGCCGCCCGTGACAGTGGTGCAGTTGTCGGCTGCGGCGGTACCCGCGGCCGCCAGGACGACACCCGCGGCGAGGGCGGAGATGGCCGTAACCTTGTTACGCATGGGATGTCCCTTCCGGACTGCGTTTCGGGGGGTTCACCTGCTCGGAATTGCTCGAAGCAGGGGTCAGAAGAGCAGGCCGCCCTGGTACGCGGCGCGCTGCGACTGGTCGACCTGCGCCGTGTCGCAGGCGGCGTAGTGCGAGTTCGGCGGAACGACACCACCGAGAACGGCACCGTTGGACCACGGCGCGATGCAGCGACCATCGATGAGCGTGCCGTTGACGACGAGCACACCCTGCTGCGGGGCGTTCACGACGACCGGGGACGACGAAAAGCCGTCACCACCAGTGGCGTTGGTCGTGTTCGAGTGGGCGGAGGCAACGCCAGCGCTGCCGCAGACAGCGCCAAGGGCGAGTGCAGTGATGACCGCGAACTTCCTGGTCAACTCGGTTCCTTCCTGGATTCACGGTAAGCCGCGCTTACATAGCAAGAAACCGAAATATGCGGCGAAAAGTCACGCGGACACCGGGCATACCGGGCGGATTCCACCGGATGGCGGAACGGCGCCGCGCATTCGATTCATTCGGGCTGCACGGACCCGGAGTGAACGCCGACATGCGTCCGGCCCACTGGCAAGGAGGAATCCAGTGGGCCGGACAGGTTTTGAGGCGTGGGTGCGGCACGACATCGACGCCGGGTGGGTGTGCGGCAGCAGCGGTGTCGGGTCTCCGGCGAGGGAACCGGATCAGAGTGTCAGAACCCCGGTCACGCCGACTCCTGACGGTTCCGCGTCACCCCTGATTGAGCAGGCTACCGAGCCCGGCGCTGGTCGGCCCATTCAGCGGGTGGACCTGAACGGCTCCGGTACCGAGCGGATTCTTCACCGGAATAGCGGGCTTCTTGTTGGTGCTGCGCCCCATACCGTCCAGGTATACACCGGAGATTTTCGCGGCCTTGTTCTTGCCGGTCACCGTCGACGCCTGGTTCTGGTCGAAGGCGCTGCCCTTGGTGAGGTTCCCCTGCTTGGCCACTCGCATCACCGTGTCGGCCGCGGGCACGAGCGCCGGGGTCACCTCGGTCTGGGACATGAGGCCGAGCGGTCCGGTTTCGCTGGCCGGCGCCTTTCCCGCGGCCGACGCCGCGACAGCCGAGCCACCCACGAGACTCGCGCCGATGGCCAACGCCGCAGTTGTGAAAACTGCCTTCTTCATGATTCACCTCACTTGAAGTTATCTCTGATCCGACAGACGCAGAACATAGCAGTCCACAGTCGTCCCAAAGTGACGCACTACTCCATACGCATGAATGCCATGGGAGTGAAGGAGCGCATTCCCGGGGTTTATACAGAGGTATTCACATCTGGTCGGCGAATCAATTGATCGTATGGTGCTTCAAGCGTGGGAGAACTACGACACCACGTCCTTGCGGGCGAACCCGCGGAAGGCAAGCGCGATGAGCACGAGTGCGTAGCTCAGAGAGATCGCCGTCCCCTGGATGATGCCGGACCACTCGGGGTGCGGCTGGACGGTGTCGGCCCAGGCGAACTGCCAGTGCGCGGGCAGGAAGTCACGCCAGTGGCCGAGAGCGGTGACGGCGTCCAGGACATTGCCGACGACGGTCAGGCCGACCGCGCCGCCGACCGCGCCGAGCGGGGCGTCGGTCTTCGTCGACAGCCAGAACGCGAGCCCCGCGGTGACCAGCTGGGACACGAAGACGTACGCCACGGTCACCGCCAGCCGCTGCAACGCCGTACCGGGGTCCAGCGCGCCGCCGGTGGGAATCTGCAGCGGGCCCCAGCCGTAGGCCGCCGTACCGACGGCGAGCGCGACCACGGGGAGCAGGACCATCGCGGCGAGGCTCAGCCCGAGCGCCACCACCAGCTTGGACCACAGCAGCCGGGCGCGCGGCACGGGCGCGGCGAGCAGATAGCGCAGCGAGGACCAGCTCGCCTCCGAGGCGACCGTGTCCCCGCAGAACAGGGCGACCGGGATGACCAGCAGGAAGCCGGCCGAGACGAACAGGTTCACCGCGGCGAAGTTGGCGCCGGAGGCGGTCGCCGTGTCCATCAGGGTGACCTGGCTGTTCCGGCCGCCCGGGTCACCGCCGACGGCGAAGGCGATCAGCAGCACGAACGGCAGGAGCGCGAGGATCGCGCCCATGACCAGGGTGCGGCGCCGCTTGAGCTGCCGGACCAGCTCGACGCGCAGCGGCAGGGTGTGCCGCGTCCGGTAGCCGGAGGCGACCTCGGTGAGCGTGCTCATGCGGAACCTCCGATCAGGGTGAGGAAGGCGTCTTCGAGGCGGCGGTGCGGGCCGACCGAGGCGAGGGGCACTTCCAGCCGCACCAGCTCCACCACCAGCCGCTCGGCGGTGCCGCCGGGTTCGAGCCGGATCAGCAGTCCGTCGTCGGTGCGCACGGCGGAGGCGACGCCGGGCAGCGCGGCCACCTTGTCCACGACCGGCTCCTCCACGCTTCCGGCGGTGCCGACGAGCAGGGTGTCGCCGGAGCCGACGATCTCGCCGACCGGACCGGCCTGGACGAGCCGGCCGCGGTCCATGACCACCAGATGGGTGCAGGACTGCTCGACCTCGGCGAGGAGATGGCTGGAGACGATCACCGTGCGCCCGCCGGCCGCGTAGCGGATCATCACCTCGCGCATCTCGCGGATCTGGGGCGGGTCGAGACCGTTGGTGGGCTCGTCGAGGATGAGCAGGTCGGGCAGCCCGAGCATGGCCTGGGCGATGGCGAGGCGCTGGCGCATGCCCTGCGAGTAGGTGCGCACCGCGCGGGCGAGCGCGTCGCCGAGCCCGGCGATCTGCAGGGCCTCGTCCAGGTGGGCGTCGCCGGGCGGGCGGCCGGTGGCCTGCCAGTACAGCTCCAGGTTCTCCCGGCCGGACAGGTGCGGCAGGAAGCCCGCGCCCTCCACGAAGGCGCCGACCCTCGACAGCACGGGCGCTCCGGGCCGGACGGCGTGGCCGAAGACGCGGATCTCGCCGTCGTCCGGTGTGATCAGGCCCATCAGCATACGCAGGGTGGTGGTCTTGCCCGCGCCGTTGGGTCCGAGCAGACCGAGCACCTGGCCCTTCTCGACGCGGAAGGACAGCTCGCGCACCGCGTACCGGTCGGCGGACTTCGCGTACCGCTTGCTCAGGTCCTTGATCACCAGCGGCACCTCGGCCAGCCCTGCATCGGGCGCGGGGCCGGCCGTCCGGCGGCGGGCGGTGAGCAGCAGGGCGAGCGCGGTGGCCGCCGCGGCCACCGGAAGCCACCACACCCAGGCGGGCAGGGGCGCCGCGGCGGTGGCGACGGCGGGGGCCGTCGGCACGCTCAGGTCGCTCTTGAGGGAGACGGTGTAGGTGGCCGGGGCGGCCGGTGAGGCGTAGCCGAGGTCGGTGGAGGCGAGGACCAGGCGGAGCCGGTGGCCCTTCTGTACCTCGTGGTCGATCGCCGGGAGGGTGAGCGGGACGTCCTTGCCGGTCCTGGCGCCGGTCACCCGGAGGGGGGCGACCAGCTGGGAGGGCAGCACCTGCTGGGTGCCGTCGGGGCCGACGTCGTAGACCTTGCCGAAGAGGACGGCGTCGTCGCTGGTCGAGGCGATGTGGACGGTCGCGGTCGGGGTGCCGGTGATCTGCAGGTCGCGGGTGAGCGGGGCGGAGTCGAACCGGGCGTACTGACCGGGGAAGTCGAGAGAGACGCCGAGGCCGAGCGCGGAGAGCCGGCTCAGGCCGCCGGAGCCGCCGAGGCCGGGCAGCGCGGAGACGCCGGGCGGGCTGGCGCCGGCCGGGTTGGCCACCCGCTGGGCGCCGCCGGTCAGGGCGATGCCGCGCGGGTGGTCGCGCAGGCCGGGGTAGGCGGTGGCGCTCGCGCCGCGCAGCTGGGCCGTGCCGTCCGTGGAGTTCACGCCTCCGGTGCGGGTGATCCGGAAGGCCGGACCGGTCGCGGCGCTCCTGTCGCCCTTCAGATACCGGTCGAACCACGCGCGCACGCGTGCCTGGCCCCGGTCGCTCTCCATGTCGCCGCCGTCATGGCCGCCCGCGATCCAGTCGACGTCCACCGGGGCGCCGTTCGCCCGGATCGTCTTCTCGGCCGCGTCGGACTGGGCGAGGGTGAACAGGGAGTCCGTCTGGCCCTGCATGAACAGCGTGGGCACCTTGATACGGGAGCCGACGGCGGACGGCGAGCGCTCCCGAAGCATCTCGCGGGCGGCCGGGTCGGGGGTGCCGGACTCGGCGACCCTGTCGTACATCCGGCACAGCGCGGGGTCGAAGCGGGTGCAGCCGCCGCCGGTGTTGAAGAAGACACCGGCCCACAGCTTCTTGAAGACGCCGTTCGGGAACAGGGCGTCCGCGAGGTTCCAGTAGGTGATGGCGGGGGCGATGGCGTCGACCCGGTGGTCGTGTCCCGCGGCGAGCAGCGAGACCGCGCCGCCGTACGAGCCGCCGGCCATGCCCACGCGCGGGTCGCCGGGTTTGTCGAGCCGGACCTGGGGCCGCTTGGCCAGCCAGTCGATGAGCCGGGAGACGTCGGCGACCTCGCCCTCCGGGTCGTTGAGCCCGATCCGGCCGGTGGACCTGCCGAAGCCGCGCGCGGACCAGGTCAGGACCGCGTAGCCGTGCCGGGCGAGGTCCTGGGCCTGCTCGCGCACATCGTCCTTGCTGCCGCCGAAGCCGTGCGCCAGCAGGACGGCGGGGTGGCGGCCGGTGTCGGCGGGGGTGAAGAACGAGGTGTCCAGGCGCACGCCGTCGACCGCCATCACCTGGTCGCTCACCCGCACCGCGCGCGTGTCGTCGGAGGCGACGGCCGCCGTCCATGTCCCGGTGCCGGCGAGCGCCACGACGGCGGCCGCGGCGGCGAGCAGCCGGCGCGGCCCCTTGAGCAGCCCTCGCAGCGAGGACACCCGAAGATCCATGCCCTCAACGGTAAGGGCCGCCACCGACATCGGGGGAAGCCGCTGGGCTGAACGCCGGGCCCTCCCCCGGGAGTACGGGGCGGGCCCGGCGTACAGCAGGCGTGGTAGGAGGGACCGGTCGGGCGCACGCGGCGGGGCCGCACCTCGGATGCGGCCCCGCGCCTGACTGTGTCGGTTGTACTGCCCGGAGGCCGGGAGCCGGAAGCCGGCCCCCTACGCCACCGCCTCCTCCGCCTGGACGTCCTCCGGCAGGGACACCAGCCAGCGGGTCTCCCGGCGCGGGCGGAGGTAGAAGGCCCAGTAGAGGGTGGCGACGGCGGTGATGCCACCCGTCCACCACAGGTACGTCGGGTCCTGCTCGACCAGGATGTAGAGGAGCACCGCGATCAGCAGGACCGGCATGACCGGCCACAGCGGCATCCGCCACGCCTGCTTCCCGCCGTGCGCCCCGCGCCGGGCGAGCAGCGCGGCGACCGCGACCAGCAGGTACAGGCCGGTGACCGCGACGCCGGTGACGCCGTAGAGCGTGTCCAGGTTGACGAAGCAGAGGAAGGCACCGGGGACGCCGACGACGAGGGTGGCGACCCACGGGGAGCCGAACCGGCCCAGCTTGGCCAGGGCCTTGTTGACCGGCGAGGGCCAGGCCTTGTCGCGGGCGGAGGCGAACAGGACGCGGGAGTTCTGGATGACCATGACGATGCCCGCGTTGATGATCGCGAGGGCGACGCACAGGCTGACGAAGGTGCCGACGCCCGAGTTGCTCCAGGCGATGACCATGCTGGAGATGTCGCCGCCGGTCAGGGCCTTCAGGTCACCGGCGCCCAGGGTGATCGCGACGACCGGCACCAGGATGACGACGCTGGAGATGGCGAGGGTCGCGAGGACGGTACGGGCGACGTTGCGACGCGGGTTCTCCAGTTCCTCGGAGAGGTAGACGGCGGTGGAGAAGCCCTGGGTGGCGAAGAGGGCGATGGCGAGTCCGGACAGGACCATCATGGCCGTGACCGGGTTGACGTGGGCGTGCTCGCCGGCGACCTGCAGGGAGCCGAGGCTGCTCACCGCGCGGTGGGAATGGGTGAAGCCGAGGAGGGCGACGACTCCGGCGGCGACGACCTCCAGGACCAGGAAGATGCCGGTGATCCAGGCGTTGGCGCGCAGGTCCAGCAGACCGGCGAGGGTGGCCGCGAGCATCACGCCGGCGCCCGTCCAGGACGGGTCGAGGTGGATGAGCGGGGCGAGGTAGTCCGCGGTGCCCATCGCGATGACCGGAGGGACGATCATCACGACGAGCAGTGACATCACGAAGGCCAGCCACCCGGCGAGCCGTCCGGCCAGGGTGGAGACGATGGCGTACTCGCCGCCCGCGCTGGGGATGAGGGTGCCCAGCTCCGAGTAGCAGAACGCCACGGGGATGCAGAGCAGCGCGCCGATGGCGAGGCAGAGTGCCGTCGCGGTGCCCAGGCTGGAGAACAGGTCGGGCACGATCACGAAGAGCGTGGAGGCGGGCGTGACGCAGGACAGCGTCAGCAGGGTGCCGCCGACGACACCGATGGAACGCTTCAGCCCGGGTGAGTGGGCCGGCGCGGTGTCAACCACGGACTTCTGGAGCGTGTCGGTCATGCGGCGGTTCCGATCGACTCGTGCGGATGCCTCCGGCGGATGGGACGATGCCGCATGGAACCCCGACGAAAACCGCCACGTCAATGGGCGTTTACCTTCGGAATCCGCACCTCCGTAGAGTCCTACGCCGCATCACTTTCCCAGGCCATGGCGACCAATAGGAGCATCCATCAAGCCCTTTCGGAATGTGACCTTGCTTTCGAAGGTCAATTAACTCAAGCTCCTTCGCCACCCGTTTCGTCCCGCACAAACGAGAACCGCAGCGTACGGCTCAAAAAAATGTCAGGCCGTCCGGAATCCGGACGGCCTCACGAAGGGCGGTGACTACCCTCAGTGGTTACGCGGGAAGCCCAGGTCGACGCCCGCCGGGGCGTCGGCGGGGTCGGGCCAGCGGGTGGTGACGACCTTGCCGCGGGTGTAGAAGTGCGTGCCGTCGTTGCCGTAGATGTGGTGGTCGCCGAAGAGCGAGTCCTTCCAGCCACCGAAGGAGTGGTAGCCGACGGGGACCGGGATCGGGACGTTCACGCCCACCATGCCGGCCTCGATCTCCAGCTGGAAGCGGCGGGCCGCGCCGCCGTCCCGGGTGAAGATCGCGGTGCCGTTGCCGAACGGCGAGGCGTTGATGAGGGCCACACCCTCCTCGTAGGTGTCGACGCGCAGCACGCACAGCACCGGGCCGAAGATCTCGTCCTGGTAGGCCCTGGCGCTCGTCGGCACCCTGTCGAGCAGCGAGATGCCGATCCAGTGGCCGTCCTCGAAGCCCTCGACGCTGTAGCCGGTGCCGTCGAGCACGACCTCGGCGCCCTCGGCCGCCGCACCCTCGACGTAGGAGGCCACCTTGTCGCGGTGGACCTTCGTGATGAGCGGACCCATCTCGGAGGCCGGGTCGCTGCCGGGACCGATCTTGATCTTCTCGGCACGCTCACGGATCTTGTCGACCAGCTCGTCGCCGATGGAGCCGACCGCCACGACCGCCGAGATGGCCATGCAGCGCTCGCCCGCCGAGCCGTACGCCGCCGAGACCGCCGCGTCCGCCGCCGCGTCCAGGTCGGCGTCCGGCAGCACCAGCATGTGGTTCTTGGCGCCGCCCAGGGCCTGCACACGCTTGCCGGCCGCGGACGCCGTGGCGTGGATGTAGCGGGCGATCGGGGTGGAGCCGACGAAGGAGACGGCCTTGACGTCCGGGTGCTCCAGCAGCCGGTCGACGGCCACCTTGTCGCCGTGCACGACGTTGAAGACGCCGTCGGGCAGACCGGCCTCCGACAGCAGCTCGGCGATCCTGACCGACGCCGACGGATCCTTCTCGGACGGCTTCAGCACGAAGGTGTTGCCGCACGCGATGGCCATCGGGAACATCCACATCGGGACCATCGCCGGGAAGTTGAACGGCGTGATGCCGGCGACGACACCGAGCGGCTGGCGGATGGACGAGACGTCGACGCGGCTGGCGACCTGCGTGGACAGCTCGCCCTTCAGCTGCACGTTGATACCGCAGGCCAGCTCCACGATCTCCAGACCGCGCGCGACCTCGCCGAGCGCGTCGGAGTGCACCTTGCCGTGCTCGGCGGTGATCAGCTCGGCGATCTCGTCGCGGTGGGCGTCGAGCAGCGCGCGGAACTTGAAGAGGATGTTGGTCCGCTGGGCCAGCGAGGACTGGCCCCAGGTCGCGAAGGCGTCCTTGGCCGCCGCTACGGCCGCGTCCACCTCCTCGACCGACGCGAACGCGACCTTGGTGGTGACCGCGCCGGTCGCCGGGTCGGTGACCGGCCCGTACGTGCCCGACGCGCCTTCGGCGGTCTTCCCGCCGATCCAGTGGTTGACGATCTTCGTCATGCCCAGAGACTCCTTCTTACAGATGGCGGCGTCGGGTCGAGACGTGCCGTTCGTACAGCTCACGGGCCTTGACCGCGGACGGTCGGGTCGCGGTCTCGGCCACAGGAACATCCCACCAGGCCTGCGCCGGAGGCGCGCCCGACACAGTGTCGGACGTTTCGGTCTCCACGTAGACACATGTGGGAGTGTCGGCGGCGCGGGCCTGAGCGAGCGCCTCCCGCAGGTCGCGCACGGTCTTCGCGCGCAGCACCCGCATCCCCAGGCTGGCCGCGTTGGCGGCGAGGTCGAGGGGCAGCGGGGCACCCGTGTACGTCCCCTCCGGTGTGGGGAAGCGGTAGGCGGTGCCGAACCGCTCGCCGCCCACGGACTCCGAGAGCCCGCCGATGGACGCGTACCCGTGGTTCTGCACCAGCAGCACCTTGATCGCGATCCTCTCCTGCACGGCGGTCACGATCTCCGTCGGCATCATCAGATAGGTGCCGTCGCCGACCAGCGCCCACACGTTCCGCTCGGGGGCGGCGAGCTTCACCCCGAGCGCGGCCGGGATCTCGTAGCCCATGCAGGAGTAGCCGTACTCCAGGTGGTACTGGTCGCAGGACCGGGCCCGCCACAGCTTGTGCAGGTCGCCGGGGAGCGAGCCGGCCGCGTTGATGATGATGTCCGAGGCGTCCACCAGGGCGTCCAGGGCGCCGATGACCTGCGTCTGGGTCGGCCGTACGTCGAGCTCGTCGGCCTCGAAGCAGGCGTCGACGCGCTGCTCCCAGCGCTCCTTGTCCTCGGTGTACTCGCCGACGTACGACTCCGCCGCCCTGTGCCCGTGCATCACCAGCGCCTCCGTCAGCTCGCCCAGGCCGCTGCGGGCGTCGGCGATCAGCGGGAGCCCGGCCAGCTTGTGGCCGTCGAAGGGCGCGATGTTGAGGTTGAGGAAGCGGACGTCCGGGTTCTCGAAGAGGGTGCCGGAGGCGGTGGTGAAGTCGGTGTACCGGATGCCGACGCCGATCACCAGGTCGGCGGTGCGGGCCAGTTCGTCGGCGGTCGCGGTGCCGGTGTGGCCGACCCCGCCGACGTCCTGCGGGTGGTCGTGGCGCAGCGAGCCCTTGCCGGCCTGGGTGGAGGCGACCGGGATGCGGGTGGCCGACGCGAACTCGGCGAGGGCCGCCTCGGCCCGGCTGTGGTGGACGCCGCCGCCCGCGATGACCAGCGGCCGGCGCGCCTCGCGGACGACGCGCACCGCCTCGGCGAGCTCGGTCGGGTCCGCGCCCGGCCGCCGTACGGTCCACACCCGGTCGGCGAAGAACTCCTCCGGCCAGTCGAAGGCCTCCGCCTGCACGTCCTGCGGCAGCGCGAGGGTGACCGCGCCGGTCTCCACGGGGTCGGTGAGGACCCGCATCGCCTGGAGGGCGGACGGGATCAGGGCCTCGGGGCGGTGGACGCGGTCGAAGTACTTCGACACCGGGCGCAGCGTGTCGTTGACCGAGACGTCGCCCGCGTACGGCACCTCCAGCTGCTGCAGGACCGGGTCGGCCGGGCGGGTGGCGAAGACGTCACCGGGCAGCAGCAGGACCGGGAGGTGGTTGATGGTGGCGAGGGCGGCGCCGGTGACCAGGTTGGTGGCGCCGGGGCCGATCGACGTCGTCACCGCGTGCGTGGACAGGCGGTTCGACTGGCGGGCGTAGCCGACCGCCGCATGGACCATGGACTGCTCGTTGCGGCCCTGGTGGTACGGCATCTCCCCGGCGTACTCGATCAGCGCCTGGCCGAGCCCCGCGACATTGCCGTGGCCGAAGATGCCCCAGGTGGCGCTGATCAGCCGGTGCCGTTCGCCGTCGCGTTCGGTGTACTGGACGGCGAGGAAACGGACCAGTGCCTGGGCGACGGTCAGCCGGATCGTCATCGGTAGCCCCCTGTGCTCTCTACGTGGTCGGGGTGGAAGCAGATCCGCCACTCCCGGGTCTCGCCCGGACCCGCCATGACGTTCAGGTAGTACATGTCGTGCCCGGGCTGGGCGATGGACGGGCCGTGCCATCCGTCGGGGACCAGGACGGCGTCCCCGGAGCGGATCTCGGCGAGCACGTCGGAGCCGCCCGCGCGCGAGGGGAACACCCGCTGGTAGCCGAGACCGTTCGGGCCGTCGATCTCGAAGTAGTAGATCTCCTCCAGCTCGGACTCCTCGCCCGGCCGGTGCTCGTCGTGCTTGTGCGGCGGGTACGAGGACCAGTTGCCGCCCGGAGTGATCACCTCGACGGCGATCAGCCGGTCGCAGTCGAAGGAGTCGGCCGAGGCGAAGTTGCGCACCCGGCGGGCGCAGCCGCCGCTGCCGCGTTCCTCGACGGGGACCTCCGGCGCGGGGCCGTAGCGGGCGGGGAGTCGTCGCTCGCACTTCGCTCCTGCCAGGGCGAAGCGGCCTCCCGCGCCGGAGGCGATCTGGACCCGGGTGTCCCGGGGCGCGTACGCGAAGTCGGAGACCGACGCGAACACGCTTTCCCGACCCAGGAGTTGGAACTCACTGTGCTCAATTTGTACGGTACATCCGCCTTCCAGCGGAAGCACGATCCATTCACTGTCCCCCGTGGTGAACGTATGCGTACCGTTCGGTGCCAACTCCACGACACGCAGGCTGCTGTGCGTCCAGCCGGCCCGCTTCGGGTCGATGTCGACGGCGTACTGGGCGTTCGCGGTGGCACCCCGGGGCAGGTGCAGGTCGGTACTGGTCATGCGGCCCTCACAGCAGTCCTACGGCGGTGTCCACGGCGGCGGCCACATCGCCGTCCGCCGGGTACAGCAGCGAGCGGCCGACCACCAGGCCGCGCACGGTGGGCAGTTGCAGCGCGCCGTGCCACTTCTCGTACGCGGCGACCTGGTCCTCGGGCGAGTCGCCGATGTCGCCGCCGAGCAGCACGGCGGGCAGCGTGGAGGTCTCCATGACCCGGGCCATGTCGTCGGGGTTCTCGGTGACGGGCACCTTCAGCCAGGTGTATGCGGAGGATCCGCCGAGGCCGGAGGCGATGGCGATGGACTTGGTGACCGCTTCGGCGGACAGGTCGTTGCGGACCTTTCCGTCGGGGGTGCGGCGGCTGAGGAACGGCTCGACGAAGACCGGCAGCCGGCGCGCGGCCATCTCGTCGATGGCACGGGCGGTGGACTCCAGGGTGGTCAGGGAGCCGGGGTCGTCGTAGTCGATGCGCAGCAGCAGCTTGCCCGCGTCGAAGCCGAGGCGCTGGATGTCCTCGGGGCGGTGCCCGGTGAAGCGGTCGTCCAGTTCGAAGCTGGCCCCCTGCAGGCCGCCCCGGTTCATGGAGCCCATGACCACCTTGTGGTCGAGGGCGCCGAGCAGGAGCAGGTCGTCCAGGATGTCGGCGGTGGCGAGGACGCCGTCGACGCCCGGGCGGCTCAGGGCCAGGCAGAGGCGTTCGAGCAGGTCGGCACGGTTGGCCATGGCGAGCTTGCGGTCGCCGACGCCGAGCGCGCCGCGGGCCGGGTGGTCGGCGGCGACGATCATCAGCCGGCCGCTGTCGTTCAGCAGGGGGCGCCGGGCCCGGCGGACGGCGGCCTCGGCGATCGCCTCGGGGTGATGGGTGCGGATGCGGACGAGTTCGGCCACGTCGACACGGGAGCGCCGGCCGGCGTCCCCGCCCTCGGTGTGCGTGCCCGCGACCCGGCCGGCCCTCACAGCACCGCTCCGGCGTCGAGCGCGGCGGCCACCTCGTCGGGGGTGGGCATCGCGGAGGAGCACTCCAGGCGGGAGGCGACGATGGCGCCGGCCGCGTTGGCGTGCCGCATGATCGTCTCCAGGTCCCAGCCGGCCAGCAGGCCGTGGCAGAGCGAGCCGCCGAAGGCGTCTCCGGCACCGAGGCCGTTGAGGACCTCGACGGGCAGCGGCGGGACCTCGGCCGACTCGCCGTCGCGGCTGACGGCGAGCACCCCCTTGGGTCCCTGTTTGACGACGGCGATCTCGACTCCGGCCCGCAGGAGCGCTCGGGCCGCCGCATGCGGGTCGCGTACGCCGGTGGCGACCTCCACCTCGTCCAGATTGCCGACGGCGACGGTCGTGTGCTTGAGGGCCTCGGCGTAGAAGGGGCGGGCCTCGTCGGGGTCGGTCCAGAACATGGGCCGCCAGTCGAGATCGAAGACCGTCGTGCCCGCCTTCGCCCGGTGGGTGAGGGCCGCGAGGGTGGCCGTACGGCTGGGCTCCTCGCTCAGGCCGGTGCCGGTGACCCAGAAGACCCGGGCCTCCCGGACGGCGCCGAGGTCCAGCTCGTGGGCGTCGATCTCCAGGTCGGGGGCCTTGGGCTGCCGGTAGAAGTAGAGCGGGAAGTCGTCCGGCGGGAAGACCTCGCAGAAGGTGACCGGGGTGGGCAGGCCGGGGACCGGGGTGACCCAGCGGTCGTCGACACCGAAGCCGCGCAGCGCCTCGTGCAGATAGGTGCCGAACGGGTCGTCGCCCGTGCGGGTGATCACGGCCGTGCGCCGGCCGAGCCGGGCCGCGGCGACCGCGACGTTCGTCGCCGACCCGCCGAGGAACTTGCCGAAGGACGACACCTGGGCGAGCGGGACACCGGTTTGCAGCGGGTAGAGGTCCACTCCGATCCGCCCCATGGTGATCAGGTCGTAGGCCATCGGCTTCCCTTCGTCATGACTCTCCCCGGTTTTGTAGTCCCGCACGCCGCGCCCTGTCAATGTTTTGTCCAGACATTCGGACCAATTCTCGACGGTACCCGTTCTCGGCGCTGCTCCCGGTCGCCCGCACGCCCGCGCCGCGCGCGGGCAGCGGCGCGAGAGCGACGCGACCCACCGACACCCCCGCGTACGCTTTTGCGACGCCTCCGTCACAAACACCCCTTCCGTGTCACGGGTGTCACATGTACGCGGGTTGTGCGTCACACCGTCTCGACAGGCCCTGCCCTGTGGTCACTCAGCGTCGTTCACCGGACACAGGCTTGGTGATCGCCAGCGCAGCGCCCGGCTCCCCCGACGACCGCCCCCGGTCGCCGCTGCGGCGCGCGCAGGGAGGTGCAGCTCATGACCGACCAGGGACTCTGGTCCTACAAGGAGATCGCGGCACACATCAGAGTGCAGCCGGACACCGTACGGTCCTATCGCAAGCACGGGCTGCTGCCCCCGCCCGACCATGTGGAGGGCGGCAAGCCCTACTGGTACGCGGACACCGTCCGCGCCTGGGTCGCCTCCCGCCCCGGCAACCGCGGCCGCCGCCCCGACTGACCCGGCCCGGTCACACGGCCCGGGATACCCGCGCTGTGCCCCACCGTCCACGTGGGGCACAGCGCCGCTCAGGGGCCTGTCCGCACATCCCGTGCCCACCGGCACGCCCGCGGCTGCACCTTCCGGAGGGTGAGGGCGGTCCTCGGTCAGAAGTGGGCGGCCCGCCGAGGGCGCCCCGGGACGGGCGCGACCGGCACCGGCACGGCGGTCAGGCGCGGCTCCAGGGCTCGATGACCGTGACCCCGGCCCCCGGCGCCGTGCCCATCGCGGCGAGGGCCGCCGGTGCCGCGTCGAGGGTGAGGGTGGACGTCACCAGGAGGTCGGGGCGCAGGACACCGGAGCGGACCAGGCGGAGCATGCCGGGGTAGGCGTGGGCGGCCATGCCGTGGCTGCCGAGCAGTTCCAGCTCCAGGGCGACGGCCCGGGCCAGGGGGACGGGGGTGGTGCCGTCGGCGGAGGGCAGCAGCCCGACCTGGACGTGCCGGCCGCGGCGGCGCAGGCCGTTCACGGAGGCCGCGCAGGTGGCGGGTGAGCCGAGGGCGTCCAGGGAGAGATGGGCGCCGCCGCCGGTGAGCTCGCGGACGGCGGCGGCCGGGTCGGACACATCCGTGGCGTCCAGGCACTCGGCGGCGTCGAACTCCCGCGCCAGGCCGAGCGCTTGCGGGGAGACGTCGACGGCGACCACCCGGGCCCCCGAGGCCGCCGCGATCATCACGGCCGACAGCCCGACCCCGCCGCAGCCGTGCACCGCGACCCACTCCCCCGCCGCCACCCGGCCCTGCTGCACCACCGCGCGGTAGGCGGTGGCGAAGCGGCAGCCGAGGGCGGCGGCGGTGGCGTAGGCCATGTCGTGCGGGATCGCGACCAGGTTGACGTCGGCGTGGTCGAGCGCGACGTACTCGGCGAAGGAGCCCCAGTGGTGGAAGCCGGGCTGGGTCTGGCGTTCGCACACCTGCTGGTCGCCCGCGGCGCAGGCAGGGCAGGTGCCGCAGGCGCAGACGAACGGCACGGTGACCCGGTCGCCGGGCCGCCATCCGGTCACCCGGGAGCCCACGGCCTCGACGACACCGGCGAGTTCGTGCCCGGGCACGTGCGGCAGCGTGATGTCGGGGTCGTGGCCCATCCAGCCGTGCCAGTCGCTGCGGCAGAGACCGGTGGCCTCCACTCTGACGACCACGCCGTGCTCAGCGGGTTCCGGATCGGGTACCTCCCGCACCTGTGCGGGGGTGCCGTACCGCTCGAAGACGACCGCTCGCATGCGCGCTCCTTCCGGGAACCTCCGCGAAGACTAGTGCTGTGGCCGGACCGGGTGACCGGTCACCGATCGTCCTGGCCGGTCGCGGCCGCACGACGGGAACCGCAGGGCCGGTGCGGACCCGCGCCCCTACGGGGCGTCCCCGCCGCCCTCGCTCACCCCGAACCGCGCGTGGAAGCGCCGCAGCGGCGCCGGCGCCCACCAGGTGGCCCTCCCCGTGAGCCGCATGATCGCCGGGACCAGCAGGCTCCGGACGACCATCGCGTCCATCAGCACGGCGAGCGCGATACCGAGGCCGAGCATCTTGGTGTTGGTCACCCGAGACGTGCCGATCGCCACCATCACCACCGCGAGGATGACCGCCGCCGCGGTGATCAGCCCGCCCGTGCGCTGCAGTCCGTGCCGCACCGCCGCGTCGTGGTCGCCCGTGCGGTCGTACTCCTCCTTGATGCGGGAGAGCAGGAACACGCCGTAGTCCATGGACAGTCCGAAGGCCACGCAGAACATCAGCACCGGCAGGGTGGTCTCGATGGAGCCGGGGCTGGTGAAGCCGAGCGCACCGGAGAGATGGCCGTCCTGGAAGACCCAGACCACGGCGCCGAACATCGCCGTCAGGCTCAGCGCGTTGAGCACCACGGCCTGCACGGGTATCAGCACGCTCCCGGTGAGCAGGAACACCAGCAGGAGGGTGACGACGGCGATGAACACGGCCGCCCAGGGCAGACGCTGGGCTATCGCGTGCTTGGTGTCGACGAGGACGGCGGCCGTACCCGTCACCCGGGTGCCGAAGGGGGCGTGCAGCGCGCGCAGGTCACCGGCCAGGCGCTGGGCCGTGTCACCGACGGCTTCCCCCTTCGGCTGCACCGTGAAGTAGGCGGCGTCGCCCTTGACCAGCGGGCCGTCGACACGGACCACCTCGGGCAGGGCGGCCACCCGCTGCTTGTACGCGGCGTACTGGGACGCGGTGGCCCTGCCTTCGGCGAGGACCTCCAGGCCGCCGCCGGGGCTGCCCGGGAAGCCTTCCCTGATGTGCTCCTGCACCACGTGGGACTCCGCGGTCGAGGGCAGCTGCCGGTCGTCGGCGGTACCGAACTTCACGCCCAGGAAGGGCAGTCCGAGGGTGACCAGCAGGACGGTGGTGCCGAGGGCGAAGAGCGGGGCGCGGCGCATCACCAGGCCGGCGGTGCGCGCCCAGGCCGTCCCCTCGGCCGCCTTCGGGTCGCGGCGCCGGCGCAGCAGGCGGCGCAGGTCCAGGGAGTTGACCCGGTGGCCGAGCAGGACCAGTGCGGCCGGGAGCAGGATCAGCGCGGCTGCCGCGGCGAGCAGGACCACGGCGATGCCGGCGTAGGCGAAGGACCGCAGGAAGTACTGCGGGAAGACCATCATGGCGGCGAGGGACACGGCCACCGTGAGGGCGGAGAAGAGCACCGTGCGCCCGGCCGTGCGCAGGGTCGCGCCGACCGCGGTCAGCGGGTCGGCGCCCGTGGACAGTTCCTCGCGGTAGCGGCGGACGATGAACAGGGCGTAGTCGATCGCGAGGCCGAGGCCGAGGGCCGTGGTGAGGTTGAGCGCGAAGACGGAGACGTCGGTGAAGGTCGTCAGACCGCGCAGCACGGCGTTGGTGCCGAGGATGGCGACGATGCCGATTCCGAGCGGCAGCAGGGCGGCGACCGCGCTACCGAAGACCATCACGAGCAGCACGAGGGTGATCGGCAGGGCGATCAGCTCGGCGCGGGTCAGGTCCTCCTTGATGATCGTCTGCATCTCGTGCCGGACGGCGACGATGCCGCCGACCTTCACCTTCAACGGGCCGTGCGTGCCCCGGTAGTGGGGCGCGATGCGGTCGAGCGTCCTGCCCATCGCGTTCTCGTCGCCGGTGATGCGGGCGGCGATCAGCGCCTCATGGCCGTCCTTGGCGCGCAGGGCCGGTGATCCGCTCTGCCAGTAGGAGCCGATGCCGCTCACGCCCTTCTCCCCCGCCAGCCGGCCGGCCAGGTCCCGGGCCTCGGCGGCGACCGCCGGATCGTCGACCGAGGCGCGGCCCGCGTCGAGCAGGAGCAGCAGATTCGGCTGCGAGTCGGGGAACTCGCGCTCCAGCGCCTTGGTCGCGTACGTCGACTCGGCGGCCGGATCCTCCCAGCCGCCGCTGCCGAGACGGTCCGCGACCCCGCTGCCGGCCAGCACGGCGAGCGCGGTGAGCAGCAGGGCCACCAGCAGCGACAGGCGTGGGCGGGCGGTGACGAGGCGGGTGTAGCGCCCGATCCGGGCGGGCGCCTTCGCCGGCGCCTCCTCCTCGGTCCGCGGTGGCGTGTTGACTTCGGTCATCTTGCGGTGTCCCCTTCACCACGACCCGTGCCCGCACGAACGGGCGGCACGGAGGAGCCGGTGCCATAAACTGGCAAACACGAGAGATCGCTCGCGTTTCTCAAGAATGCGAGCGACCACTCGCGTTTGTCAATGACCTTGGGAGAGCTGGGGATAACGCGTGTCCGACACCTCGGAGAAGGAGCAGGCGCGGGAGAAGGAGCAGCCGCGCCGTCGGCAGGCCCGCGGGGAGCGCCGCATCACCCAGCTGCTCGAAGCGGCCGCCCACGTCTTCTGCACCTCGGGCTACACCGCCGCCAGCACCAACGCCATCGCCCGCGAGGCCGGCGTCTCACCGGGCACGCTCTACCAGTTCTTCCCGAACAAGGAGGCCATCGCGATCGAGCTGGGCGACCGGCTCGTCCACGAGATGCGGGCGGCCTACGGCGAGGCGCTGGGTCCCGTCGACCCCGCCACCTCACTGGAGGAGGCCATCGGGTCCGCCGTCGACCGGTTCATCACCTTCAACACCGAACACCCGGTGTTCTTCGCGCTGATGCACGGCCCCGACATCCCGGGCCGGATGGCCGAGCAGCACGACCAGCTGCACACGACGGTGCTCGGCCGGATCGAGGACCTGCTCGCCTCGCTCATGACCGGCGCCGCCCCGGCCGACGTCACCCGGACGGCGCACGTCTGCCTCGGCGTCTACAAGTCCGGCCTGGAGTTGGTCCTCGCCCACGAGGGCGCCGAGCGCGTGGCCTACGTCCAGGAGATCAAGGACGTCCTGATCCGCTACCTGGAACCGCTGGTGGGCGAGCGGCTCGGCCGCAGCTGAGACCGGAGGCGGCCCCGGAGGGGTGATCCCCGGAGTCACCCGGACTGCGGCGGGCGGCACATCTGCCTAGAGTGCGGATAAATCGCCCAGCAGCTGTCCGAGGGACCCCCGTGAGCCACTTCCCGCCTCCCGGCACGCCCAGGGCCCGCATTCCCGGCCCCCAGCAGCCGCCCCCGCCGTACCCGCGTATCGCGGCGGGCCTGTGGCGGCGCTGCCTGGGCGGCGGTTGCGCCCTGTGGGCACTGATCGCCTGGATCACCTACGAGACCCGCAACGGCATCCTGCTGCCGACGCTGATCCTGCTCGGCGGCTTTCTCGTACCGGTCGTCTTCGTGCTGTGGGCGTACGAGCGGCACGGCCGCGACCTGGGCGTCAGCGCGATCCTCGGCTGTTTCCTGACCGGCGGGGCCCTCGGCGCGCTCGGCGCCTCGCTGGCGCAGGCTCCCCTGGCGCACCCCTCCGCCGGGATGTTCGCCGGTCTCATCCTGATCGAGGAGACGGCCAAGCTCGCGGCGCTGGTGTTCGTGCTGCGCCGCCAGCCGGCCATCCGCGGACTGCGCGCCGGACTGGTGCTCGGCGCGGCCGTCGGCTTCGGCTTCGCGGCCCTGGAGAGCGTCGGGTACGCCTTCACGGTGGCCGCCTCCCCCGGCGTCGAGCTGCGCGCACTGCTGGAGACGGGGTTGCCGCGCGGGGTGCTGACCCCCCTCGGACACGGCCTGTGGACCGCGATCGCCGGTGGTGTGCTGCTGTCCCGGCGCCGCCTGAGCGGGCACTTCCGGTTCGCCGCGCCGGTGGCCGGCGCCTGTCTGGGCGTCTCCCTGCTGCATGCGCTGTGGGAAGCCACGCACGGCCTCGCGATCCGGGTGGTCGCCCGGCTGACGGGCCCCGGCATGGAGGGGCCGCTGTTCGCACCGGGGTATGCCGCACGGCCGAGCTCCGAGCAGGAGCACCTGTTCGCGCTGTTCTCGGTGGGCGGGCTGGCCCTGGTGGCCTTGGCGGCCGTCGGATGGGTGCGCTCGCTGGCTCGCCGGGACACTCCTTGGAGAAATACCCCCTAGGGGTATAGTCTTGGGAAGCGTGGGGCTCCCCCGTGGACCCCACCGGCCCCACACGCCTCGACGAGGAGTAACGACATGACCGCCCACACCGACACCCCGGGCTCCGTCACCACCGTCTACCAGGTGACCGGCATGAGCTGTGGCCACTGCGAGGGCTCCGTCTCCGGTGAGATCTCCCAGATCCCCGGCGTCCGCTCGGTGAAGGCCGTGGCGTCGACCGGCGAGGTCACCGTCGTCTCCGACGCCCCGCTGGACGACGAGGCGGTACGCGCCGCCGTGGACGAGGCCGGCTTCGAGCTGGCCGGCACGGCCTGATCAGCACGGCCTGATCAGCAGGGTCGGTACGAGCAGGCCCGGCGGACACGGCTCGCGCGCCGGGACCTCGGAGACAGGGCTCGTACGACCGGTCCCGCCCGCGCGCGGGGCCCGAAACCTTTCGCCGACCGGGCCGTGCCGACCAGCTGATACTGGATCCGCACGGTTCCGGTCCGATGTCTGGAGTCCGGACATGACCAGCACCACCGCAGAGACAGCCATAGCCACGGGTACGACCTCCGAGGTCGAGCTGCTCATCGGCGGGATGACCTGCGCCTCCTGCGCCGCCCGGGTGGAGAAGAAGCTCAACCGGATGGAGGGCGTCAGCGCCACCGTCAACTTCGCCACCGAGAAGGCGAAGATCGCCTTCGGCGAGGGTGTCCGGGTGGCCGACCTCATCGCCACCGTGGAGAAGACGGGCTACACCGCCGAGGAACCCGCGCCGCCCCGGCCCGAACCCGTGGCGGCCCCGCAGGCCCCCGAGCAGGATCCCGAACTCGGCGCGCTGCGTCACCGCCTGCTCGTCTCCGCGCTGCTCGCCGCGCCCGTGGTCCTGCTCGCGATGATCCCGGCGCTGCAGTTCGACAACTGGCAGTGGCTCTCCCTCACGCTCGCCGCGCCCGTCGTCGTCTGGGGCGGCGCGCCCTTCCACAGGGCCGCCTGGACCAATGCCCGGCACGGCGCCGCCACCATGGACACCCTGGTCTCGGTCGGCACGCTGGCCGCGTTCGGCTGGTCACTGTGGGCGCTGTTCTTCGGTGACGCGGGCATGCCCGGCATGCACGACGCGTTCCGCCTCACCGTCTCGCGGATGGACGGCGCCTCCACCGTCTATCTGGAGGTCGCCGCCGGAGTCGTCGCGCTGATCCTGCTCGGCCGCTATCTGGAGGCCCGCTCCAAGCGGCGCGCCGGAGCGGCCCTGAAGGCGCTGATGGAACTGGGCGCCAAGGACGTGGCGGTGCTGCGGGACGGCCGCGAGATCCGGGTCCCTGTGTCGTCCCTGGCCGTCGGCGACCGGTTCGTCGTACGACCCGGCGAGAAGATCGCCACGGACGGCACGGTGACCGAGGGTGTCTCCGCCGTCGACGCGTCCATGCTGACCGGCGAGTCGGTGCCGGTGGACGTCGCCCCGGGCGACCGGGTCACCGGCGCCACGGTCAACGCGGGCGGCCGGCTGGTCGTCGAGGCCACCCGGGTCGGCGCCGACACCCAGCTCGCCCGGATGGCGAAGCTGGTGGAGGACGCGCAGAACGGCAAGGCCGAGGTGCAGCGGCTGGCCGACCGGATCTCGGCCGTGTTCGTGCCCGTGGTCATCCTCATCGCCCTCGGCACCTTCGGCGTCTGGCTGGGCGTCACGGGCGACACCGCCGCCGCGTTCACCGCCGCCGTCGCCGTCCTGATCATCGCCTGCCCCTGCGCGCTGGGCCTCGCCACGCCGACCGCGCTGATGGTCGGCACCGGCCGCGGCGCCCAGCTCGGCATCCTCATCAAGGGCCCCGAGGTCCTGGAGTCCACGCGCCGCGTCGACACGGTCGTCCTCGACAAGACCGGCACGGTCACCACCGGCCGGATGACGCTCCAGCAGGTGTACGTCGCCGACGGCGAGGACGAGAAGGAGCTGCTGCGCCTCGCGGGCGCCCTGGAGCACGCGTCCGAGCACCCCGTCGCGCGCGCCGTCGCCGCGGGCGCGGAGGAGCGGGCCGGCAGGCTCCCCCGGGTGGAGCATTTCGAGAACGTCCCCGGGCGGGGCGTACGCGGGCGCGTGGACGGCCGTGAGGTGGCCGTGGGGCGCCTGTACGACGAGCTGCCGCAGGAGCTGGCCCGCGCGGCCCGCGAGGCCGAGCAGGAGGGCCGTACGGCCGTCGTGGCCGGCTGGGACGGCCGGGCCCGCGGCATCCTCGCCGTGGCCGACGCGGTCAAGGAGAGCAGCGCCGAGGCGGTGCGGGAACTGCGCGCGCTGGGCCTGCGGCCGGTGCTGCTCACCGGGGACAACCGCACGGTCGCCGAGGCGGTCGCCCGCACGGTCGGCATCGACTCCGGGGACGTGTTCGCCGAGGTGCTCCCCGAGGACAAGGTCGATGTCGTACGACGGCTGCAGCGCGAGGGGCGGGCCGTGGCCATGGTCGGTGACGGCGTCAACGACGCGGCCGCGCTCGCCACCGCCGATCTGGGTCTCGCCATGGGCACCGGCACCGACGCGGCGATCGAGGCCGGCGATCTGACGCTGGTGCGCGGGGACCTGCGCGTGGCCGCCGACGCCATCCGGCTGTCCCGGCGGACCCTGGCCACCATCAAGGGCAACCTGGTGTGGGCCTTCGGCTACAACGTGGCCGCGCTGCCGCTGGCCGCCGCCGGGCTGCTCAACCCGATGATCGCCGGCGCGGCGATGGCCTTCTCCTCGGTCTTCGTGGTGACCAACAGTCTGCGGCTGCGCCGGTTCCGCTGAAGTCCCGGGGGGTTACCGGCGGTTCACCGACAGCTGAAGTGGGAGACCCCCTGGAGTCCTGCGCGAGCCTCACATAAGCTCTTCACAAGGCTCGCGCATCATCCTTACGCTTGGGCTCCGATCGCCGTATCGGGGCTCTTGCGCACCTAAAGGACATATGCAAGAGACGCAGATCACAGTGATGCGAACGTAACCATCGAAGGGGTTCGAAGGTCTAAGTTGGCGATGTCGGTTCGGCGTCTTGGGGGGCGTCGATCGGCATCTGGGGATGTCTTGGGGGACTTCCTCAGAGATGCGTTGCCGGGGCACGCACACCGGGAAGCTTTGAGCGGCCCTCCCGCGTGCGTTGTCCCGGCAGATCGCACCGCATCACTGGGGCAGGACGAGTTTTGCTCGTTCTGCTCACAGACAGCGATTCAGGCGCTGTCCTCTCCGAGCGCCCGGCCGGATCCCGTGGGGGGAATCCGCACCGGGACATGGGAAGGCGCCCTGGTCGTCGGCCCGTGGGGGGACCGGCGTCTCAGGGCGCCTTCTGCATTCCGTTTCCGCTTCGGGGCAGCCTCCGCTTGAGAGGCAGGCTCCGCTTCGGGGCCGGCCCCCGCTTCAGAGACAGCCTCCCCTTCGGGGCCGGCCCCTGGCCCGGGGCTCGCCTGCGGCTCAGAGCCCCCCTCCGACTGAGGGCCCGCCCATGGGGCAGGCCCTGTCGCCCGGCGGTTCTGCAGCCATCCAGCAGGCCGGCACCGGCCGACGGGGCACCACCCGAGCGGCGCCCGCACCGGCAGGTGTCAGCGCTCCTCGACCGGCACGAAGTCGCGCAGCTCCACGCCCGTGTAGATCTGGCGCGGGCGGCCGATGCGCGAACCCGGCTCCTTGATCATCTCGGTCCACTGGGCGATCCAGCCCGGCAGGCGGCCGAGGGCGAACAGGACCGTGAACATCTCGGTCGGGAAGCCCATGGCCCGGTAGATCAGACCGGTGTAGAAGTCGACGTTCGGGTAGAGGTTGCGCGAGACGAAGTAGTCGTCGGAGAGCGCGTGCTCCTCCAGCTTCAGCGCGATGTCCAGCAGCTCGTCGCTCTTGCCGAGCGCGGAGAGGACGTCGTGCGCGGCGGCCTTGATGATCTTGGCGCGCGGGTCGAAGCTCTTGTAGACCCGATGGCCGAAGCCCATCAGACGGACGCCGTCCTCCTTGTTCTTCACCTTGCGGATGAAGGAGTCGACGTCGCCGCCGTTGGCCTGGATGCCTTCCAGCATCTCCAGCACGGACTGGTTGGCGCCGCCGTGCAGCGGACCCCACAGGGCGCTGATGCCGGCCGAGATCGAGGCGAACATGTTGGCCTGCGAGGAACCGACCAGGCGGACCGTCGAGGTCGAACAGTTCTGCTCGTGGTCGGCGTGCAGGATCAGCAGCTTGTCCAGCGCCGCGACGACCACCGGGTCCAGCTCGAACTCCTGCGCCGGGACCGAGAAGGTCATCCGCAGGAAGTTCTCGACGTAGCTGAGGTCGTTGCGCGGGTAGACGAACGGGTGGCCGATCGACTTCTTGTACGCGTACGCCGCGATCGTCGGAAGCTTGGCGAGCAGGCGGATGGTGGAGAGGTCGCGCTGGCGCTCGTCGAACGGGTTGTGGCTGTCCTGGTAGAAGGTGGACAGCGCCGAGACGACCGAGGACAGCATGGCCATCGGGTGGGCGTCGCGCGGGAAGCCCTTGTAGAAGTTCTTGACGTCCTCGTGCAGCAGGGTGTGCCGCGTGATGTCGTTCTTGAACGTCGTCAGCTCGTCGACGGTGGGCAGCTCGCCATTGATCAGCAGGTACGCCACCTCGAGGAAGGTGGAGCGCTCGGCCAGCTGCTCGATGGGGTAGCCGCGGTAGCGGAGGATGCCCGCCTCGCCGTCGAGGTAGGTGACGCCGGATTTATAGGCGGCCGTGTTGCCGTAACCGCTGTCCAGAGTCACCAGACCGGTCTGGGCGCGGAGCTTCCCGATGTCGAAGCCCTTGTCACCGACGGTGCTGTCGACCACCGGGTAGGTGTACTCGCCGTCGCCGAACCGCAGTACTACAGAGTTGTCGCTCACGTCTTCCCTCACCGACGTAGTGCCTCATCTTCGAGGTGCCCTGACTGTCTCTACCATCCCCCATTTGGCTCAGGAGAGTGCACTCGGGGTCGACCATTGGGCCTATCGGCGGCACTCAGTGCCGCCAACCTGCTCATCCTGCCCCCTCCGAACGGCATCTGGAAGTGCTCTGTGACCTTCACGACTCATTTGATCGATCATTTTTTGTGATGCCGCCCGCCAGCCGTACGAGGCGGTTACGCCAGCCTGAAGTCGAGCGCCGTGCACCGCCGTCCGGCCGACACCGTGCGCACCGCCTGTCCGATCGCCTTCCGCGAACCGACGAGGACGACCAGCCGCTTGGCCCGGGTGACCGCCGTGTAGAGCAGGTTCCGCTGGAGCATCATCCATGCTCCGGTCGTGACGGGAATCACCACAGCGGGATATTCACTCCCCTGTGAACGGTGGATGGTCACCGCGTACGCATGGGCCAGTTCGTCCAGTTCGTCGAATTCGTACGGAACCTCCTCGTCCTCGTCCGTCAGCACCGTCAGGCGCTGGTCGACCGGGTCGAGCGAGGTGACGACGCCGACGGTGCCGTTGAAGACACCGTTCTTCCCTTTCTCGTAATTGTTGCGAATCTGGGTGACCTTGTCGCCGACGCGGAAGACCCGGCCTCCGAACCGCTTCTCCGGCACATCGGGCCGGCCGGGCGTGACGGCCTGCTGCAGCAGCCCGTTGAGCACGCCCGCCCCGGCCGGCCCCCGGTGCATCGGCGCGAGCACCTGCACGTCCCGGCGCGGGTCCAGCCCGAACCTGGCCGGGATCCGCCGTGCGGCCACGTCCACCGTGAGCCGCCCAGCCTCCTCGGTGTCGTCCTCGACGAAGAGGAAGAAGTCCTTCAGCCCGTCGGTGAGCGGATGCTGACCGGCGTTGATCCGGTGCGCGTTGGTGACGACGCCGGACTCCTGGGCCTGCCGGAAGACCCGGGTGAGCCGGACGGCGGGAAGGGGGCTCCCGTCGGCGAGCAGATCCCGCAGGACCTCGCCGGCGCCGACGCTGGGCAGCTGGTCGACGTCTCCCACGAAGAGGAGGTGCGCTCCCGGGGGCACGGCCTTGACCAGCTTGTTGGCGAGCAGCAGGTCCAGCATGGAGGCCTCGTCCACGACGACGAGGTCGGCATCGAGCGGCCGGTCCCGGTCATAGGCGGCGTCCCCGCCGGGCCTCAGCTCCAGCAGCCGGTGCACGGTGGAGGCGTCGGCGCCGGTCAGCTCGGCCAGCCGCTTGGCGGCGCGCCCGGTCGGCGCGGCGAGCAGCACCTTGGCCTGCTTGGCGCGGGCCAGCTCCACGATCGAGCGGACCGTGAAGGACTTGCCGCAGCCGGGTCCGCCGGTGAGGACGGCGACCTTCTCGCTGAGCGCGAGCCGCACGGCGGCTTCCTGCTCGGGGGCGAGTTCGGCGCCCGTGCGGCCCTTCAGCCAGCCGAGCGCCCTGCCCCAGTCCACGTCCCGGAAGGCGGGCATCCGGTCCTGGTCGGTCCGCAGGAGGCGCAGCAGCTGGGAGGCGAGGGACAGCTCGGCGCGGTGGAAGGGGACGAGGTACACGGCGGTGACGGGTTCGCCGGCGGCACCGTCCGGCCCGGGCACCTTCTCGCGTACGACGCCCGGGTCCGCGCCGTCCTCTCCCGGCTCGGCCAGCTCCGCGAGGCACTCGATGACCAGTCCGGTGTCGACGGCGAGCAGCTTCACGGCGTCGGAGATCAGCCGCTCCTCCGGCAGGAAGCAGTGCCCCTGGTCGGCGGACTGGGAGAGGGCGTACTGCAAGCCGGCCTTGACCCGCTCCGGGCTGTCGTGCGGGATGCCGACGGACTGGGCGATCTTGTCGGCGGTCAGGAAGCCGATGCCCCAGACGTCGGCGGCGAGCCGGTAGGGCTGCTCCTTGACGACCGAGATCGACGCGTCGTCGTACTTCTTGTAGATCCGCACGGCGATGGACGTGGACACCTCGACGGTCTGGAGGAAGAGCATGACCTCCTTGATCGCCTTCTGCTCCTCCCAGGCGTCGGCGATCTTCCCGGTCCGCTTGGGGCCGAGACCGGGGACTTCGATGAGGCGCTTCGGCTCCTCCTCGATGACGCGGAGGGTGTCCAGCCCGAAGTGCTGCGTGATCCGGTCGGCGAACACCGGCCCGATGCCCTTGACCAGGCCGGATCCCAGATAGCGCCGGATGCCCTGGACGGTGGCGGGCAGGACGGTCGTGTAGTTCTCGACATGGAACTGCTTGCCGTACTGCGGGTGCGACCCCCAGCGGCCCTCCATCCGCAGCGACTCCCCGACCTGGGCGCCGAGCAGCGCGCCGACGACCGTGAGGAGGTCACCGCCGCCCCTTCCGGTGTCGACCCGGGCGACCGTGTAGCCGTTCTCCTCGTTGGCGTACGTGATGCGCTCCAGCACGCCTTCGAGCACGGCGAGCCGCCGCTCGCCGCTCTGGGTCCCCGCCTGTTGAGCCATGATCCGACGGTACCGGTGGGGTCTGACAACGCGCGCTGTTACTGTCCGTACCCATGTGGGGGAGCTACAGAGCAGACGCCGTCGGGGAGTTCCAGTCCCGCGTCGCGGCCGCCGTCGCGGACACGCCGTACCGGATGCGCCCGACGGGCCAGGGATTCGAGCTGACCGTGGACGTACCGGGCCCGGAGCGGCGGGTGCACACCTACCGTGTCGTGCTGCGTCAGCAGGAGAGGGCCTTCACGATGACGGACGTCGTGCGCACCACCGGGTACGGGGCCGGTCCGGACGGCGCCCGGCCGGGCAAGGCGGTCTCCGTCGGCCGGAGCGTGTACATCGTCAAGGGTGCGAACGTGGACGGCACGGGGCGCTACCGCTTCTCGTCCGCCGACGGCCACCGCCTGATCCGGGGCGTGGCCGAGGAGCTGGGGTGGCGGGAGCTGCGCCCCACGAGCGTGAAGGTCGCCATCGGCTTCGGCATCTTCGGCGCCGTGATCTGCCTCGGCACGCTCATCGCCCTCGCCGTCGTCTTCCGGCCCTGACGGGTCCCCGTCCGCCACGACCCCGAAGCTGGGTCTGTCCCTGTCCGCCCTGAACAACCCCTTCTTCGTGCAGATCCGGGCCGGCGCCCAGGCGGAGGCGGACAGGCGGGGCGTGGAACTTCCAGCGCGCCAAGGCGCTCGACGTGATGTCGAACCTGCTCCAGGCCCACCCGGACGTGCAGGGCGTCATCGCCGCCAACGACGAGATGGCGCTCGGCGCCAAGGCCGGCCGGCCGGTCCAGGTGGTCGGCTTCGACGGCACCCCGGACGGGCTCACGGCGGTGAAGGACGGCACGCTGTACGCGTCGGTCGCCCAGCAGCCGACGCAGTGGGGGCGGATCGCCGTGGACAACGCGCTGAACGCGGTCCAGGGCAAGAAGGTGGAGTCGACGGTGAAGGTGCCGGTGAAGGTGGTCGCGAAGGACGACGTGGCCGGTTTCAGCGGCTGACAACGACGGACGGGCGGGCCTGCCCCGGAGAGTCTTCCGGGGCAGGCCCGCCTGAGGTCATCTCTCTGGGGAGTCAACTGATGTACGACTACGACCTGCTGGTCGTTGGTTCGGCCAACGCCGACCTGGTGATCGATGTCGAGCGGCGGCCGGCCGCCGGGGAGACGGTGCTCGGCGGTGACCTGGCCGTCCACCCCGGCGGCAAGGGCGCCAACCAGGCGGTCGCCGCCGCCCGGCTCGGCGCGGGTACGGCCCTGCTGGCCCGGGTCGGTGACGACGGTCACGGCCGGCTGCTGCTGGACTCCCTGCGCGCGGCCGGCGTCGACACGGTCGGCGTGCTGGTGGGCGGGGCGCCGACCGGCGTGGCGCTGATCACCGTGGACCCCTCCGGGGACAACAGCATCGTGGTGTCACCGGGTGCCAACGCCCGGCTCGCCCCGGCGGACGTCCGGACGGCGGTGAGCCTGTTCCTCGCCTCCCGGGTGGTGTCGGCACAGCTGGAGATCCCGCTGGAGACCGTCGTGGAGGTCGTACGGACCCTGTCCCCGGGCAGCCGCTTCGTGCTGAACCCGTCTCCGCCGCGGCCCCTGCCCGGCGAGGTGCTCGCGGCCTGCGACCCGCTGATCGTCAACGAGCACGAGGCGCGGGTGATCCTCGGCGAGGCCTGCGTGAGCGAGGAACCGGCCGACTGGGCGCGCCTGCTGCTGGCCAAGGGACCGCGCTCGGTGGTGGTGACGCTGGGCGCGCAGGGGGCGCTGGTGTGCGACGACCGGGGGGTGACACGGGTGGCGTCGGTGCAGGTGGACGCAGTGGACACCACGGGTGCCGGGGACGCGTTCGCGGCCGCGCTGGCCTGGAAGCTGGGCGCGGGCGCCCCGCTGACGGAGGCGGCGGCCTACGCGGCGCGGGTGGGTGCGGCGGCCGTGACCAGGCGGGGCGCGCAGGCGTCGTACCCGACGGCGGCGGAGGTCGACGCCCTGTGAAGAAGGCGGGGATCCTCAACCGCCGGCTGGCCGGTGCCCTGGCCGAGCTGGGCCGGCACCGGCGAGGCCCGGCCGTGCGCCGATGTGCCGCTGCGGTGGGGGGTGTTCTTCCAGGCCGGCCCCCGGACCGGCCCCGTGCGGCAGCGGCCCCCGCCTCTCCGTGCCCGACGGCCCGTCCGCCAAGTACGCCCTGGAGCTGAGCACTTCCGCTGGAGGCAGCACGGTAAAGGCCGTCTGAGGAGGTCCCACCCGCTCTTGCCAAAACGGAACTTGCTCGTGAATGATCTCGCCCGGCGGACGTGGTGAGCTGACGGTGGTCTGTGGCCCTCTCACTGCCACACACCCGCCCCACCATCGAGGCGACCACTTACATCAGCTTTCATCAGCACAAATCTCAGGGGGAACCATGTCTGCCCAGGATGCCATGGGCGCATCAAGCGTGCCGGATGCGCGGGCGGCGCAGGTGGAGGAACGTCCGCAGCCGCCCGCCCGGTCCCAGGGCAACGCCATGGCCGGCTGGATCCTCACCATCGCGCTGAACGTGGCGGCGCCGATCCTCACCTACAACGCCCTGCGTGACCAGGGGTGGAGCGAGTTCGCCGCGCTGCTGGCGAGCAGTGCCTGGCCGGTGCTCGACAGTGCCGTGCACCTCGCCTGGCGGCGCCGCCTCGACGAGTTCGCCGTCGTGACCCTGGTGTTCCTGGTCATCACGGCTGTCGTCTCTCTCGTCGGCGCCCACTCGGCCCGGGCCCTCCTGATCAAGGACTCGGCCATCACCGGTCTCTTCGGCCTGCTGTGCCTGGTGACGCTGCTGGCGCCGCGCCCGCTCATGTTCTACTTCGGCCGCAAGTTCGCCACCGACGGCACCGCCGCCGGCACCGCCTGGTGGAACGGGCTGTGGGAGTTCGAAGGGTTCCGCACGACCATGCGGACCATGACGGCGGTCTGGGGCGTGGCCTACTGCCTGGAGGCGGGCGGCCGCATCGCGCTGTCGTACGCGCTGAGCACCGACACCATGGTGAGCCTCAGCCCGGTCCTGATCTACGGCGTCCTCGGCGCCCTCATCCTGTGGACGGTCATGTACAGCAAGCGGGCCCGGCGCAGGGGCGAGGAGCGAGCCGCCGCGGCCGCCGCGGCAGCCGCCCAGGGCTAGGCCCGCCGCGCCCGTGCCGAGGGGCGTGCCCCGGTCGTCGGACCGGGGCACGCCCCTCGGCGTTTCTAGGGCTGCCGGCGGGGCTCGGGGCCGGACAGCACGATGCCCCAGGTGTCGCCCTTCCCGATCCGCACCGTGAGTTCCTGGGTGCGGCGCGGGCCGGAGAAGCGCAGGACCACGTCCTGGCGTACGGAGCCCTCGTCGCGGAAGTCGGCGCTCACCTCGTCGCGGGCGGCCTTGCCGTAGGCCCTGATCCAGGCGCGGGCCGCCGGACCCGCGTCGCCGCCCTCGGTGTTCAGGGCGGCGACGGCGTCGGCGTCCCCGTCGGCGAGACGCCAGACGAGCTTCTGCACCGTTTCCAGGCTGCCCGTGCTGGGGTGGCCCGTGACGCGCAGCGGCGGGTGGTTGGCGTAGTCCGTCTGGTAGTCCGGGCTGTCCTGTCCGCCCGCGCAGGCCGTCAGGGCGGCACTGAGCGCGAGCGTGACCACCGCGGCCCCCGTCAGCTTCGGTCGCATCGGCCGGCACCTCCTCCTTCGTCCACGTGAAGAGGACGAAGCCGGCGGGACCGGAGTTCCTGGGGTGCCCTAGGAAGGACCCGGTGCGACGTGTTCGGCGAAGCGTGCCGCCGTCTCCGCCAGCACCTCCCTGCCGTCGCGCGCCCACAGGCCCTCGTTGAACAGCTCGACCTCGATGGGGCCGGTGTAGCCGGCGGCCTCCACGTACCCCGCCCACTCGCGCATGTCGATCGCGCCGTCCCCGATCTGGCCCCGGCCGTTGAGGACGCCCTCGGGCAGCGGTGTGACCCAGTCGGCCAGCTGGAAGCTGTGGATACGGCCGCCCGCCCCCGCCCGTGCGATCTGCGCCGGCGCCTGGTCGTCCCACCAGATGTGGTAGGTGTCCACGGTGACCCCGACCTGGTGCGCGGGGAAGCGTTCGGCCAGGTCCAGGGCTTGGGCGAGGGTGGACACCACGCAGCGGTCGGCGGCGTACATCGGGTGCAGGGGCTCGACGGCCAGGCGGACGCCGTGGTTCTCGGCGTACGGCGCGAGTTCGGCCAGGGCGTCGGCGATGCGTTCGCGGGCCGCCCGCAGGTCCCTGGTACCGGGCGGGAGACCACCCGAGACCAGGACCAGGGTGTCGGTCCCGAGGGTGGCCGCCTCGTGCACCGCGCGGCGGTTGTCCGCCAGCGCCTCAGCCCGTTCGGACGGGTCGATCGCCGTGAGGAAGCCGCCCCGGCACAGGGTCGTCACCGTCAGGCCCGCGTCACGGATCAGCTTCGCCGTCGCGTCCACGCCGTACGCCTGGACCGGTGCGCGCCACAGGCCCACCTGGCCGATGCCCGACTCTGCGCAGGCCTCGGCCAGTTCGGGCAGCGACAGCTGCCGCACCGTCATCTGGTTGATGCTCAGCCGCGGCGGACCGGCGTTCACCGGGCGACTCCGTACAGGGCGAGCAGGTTCTTCATCCGTTCCTCGGCGAGTTCGGGCTCCGGGAACAGGCCGAGGCCGTCGGCGAGTTCGTAGGCGCGGGCCAGGTGCGGGAGGGAGCGGGCCGACTGGAGGCCGCCGACCATGGCGAAGTGTGACTGGTGGCCCGCGAGCCAGGCGAGGAGCACCACGCCGGTCTTG
Organism: Streptomyces durhamensis; assembly: GCF_000725475.1. Taxonomy (NCBI): domain Bacteria; kingdom Bacillati; phylum Actinomycetota; class Actinomycetes; order Kitasatosporales; family Streptomycetaceae; genus Streptomyces; species Streptomyces durhamensis. Next base: position 291,620 of record NZ_JNXR01000002.1, on the reverse strand, counting down.
TAGAAGCGGGTCGGCGGCTGGAAGAGGTGCCGGGACAACGCGACCGTGGGATCGAGGAGTTCACGGAAGCCGGCCGTGTCCCCGGTGTCCAGGACCCGTACCGCCTGTGCCGCCAGGGGGCCCAGCGGGTCGAAGACGCCGAGCAGGGCGTGGCTGAAGCCCTGGCCGTCGCCCGCGATCAGCTCGGGGTAGTGGAAGTCGTCGCCGGTGTAGCAGCGCACGCCGTCGGGCAGCCTGCGCCGCAGGTCGATCTCGCGCCGGGCGTCCAGGAGGGAGACCTTGACGCCGTCGACCTTGTCCGGGTGCGCGGCGACGAGCTCCAGGAGCACCTTGGTCGCCGCGTCGAGGTCGCCCGATCCCCAGTAGCCCTCCAGGGCCGGGTCGAACATCGGGCCGAGCCAGTGCAGGATCACCGGCTCGGCGCACTGGCGCAGGAGGTGGCCGTAGATCTCCAGGTAGTCCTCGGGGCCGGCGGCGGCAGCGGCCAGCGCCCTGGACGCCATCAGGATGACCTGGGCGCCCGCTTCCTCGACGACCGCCAGCTGTTCCTCGTAGGCCGCGCGGATCTGGGCCGGGGAGGCGTTCCCGATCTGGTCGGTGCCGACTCCGCAGGCGATCCGGCCGCCGGCCGGCCTCGCCTCCGCGGCCGAGCGGCGGATCAGCTCGGCCGCGCCCGCCCAGTCCAGGCCCATGCCGCGCTGGGCGGTGTCCATCGCCTCGGCGACGCCGAGTCCGTGGGACCACAGGTGGCGGCGGAAGGCGAGGGTGGCGTCCCAGTCGACGGCGGCGGGCGAGTCGGGGGACACGTCGGCCCAGGGGTCGGCGACGACGTGGGCCGCCGAGAAGACCGTACGGGAGGTGAAGGGGGCGCCGGGGGGGAGCACGAGCGGTGCGGGACGGGGCTCGTAGGTGCGCAGGGTGCCGTCGGCGGCGGGGAGTCGGATGGTCACAGGGCGATCTCCGGTACCTCGATGCGGCGGCCCTCGGCGGAGGACTTCAGGCCCAGCTCGGCGAGCTGCACACCGCGGGCGCCGGCCAGCAGGTCCCACCGGTAGGGGGCGTCGGCGTAGACGTGCTTGAGGAACAGCTCCCACTGGGCCTTGAAGCCGTTGTCGAAGTCCTCGTTGTCCGGCACGTCCTGCCACTGGTCGCGGAAGACCTCCGTGACGGGGGCGTCGGGGTTCCAGACCGGCTTGGGGGTCGCGGAGCGGTGCTGCGCGCGGCAGCCGCGCAGGCCCGCCACCGCCGAGCCCTCGGTGCCGTCGACCTGGAACTCGATCAGCTCGTCGCGGTTGACGCGCACGGCCCAGGAGGAGTTGATCTGGGCGACGGCCCCGCCGTCGAGTTCGAAGATGCCGTAGGCGGCGTCGTCGGCGGTGGCGTCGTAGGGTTTGCCCTGTTCGTCCCAGCGCTGCGGGATGTGGGTGGTGGCGAGGGCCTGGACGGACCGCACGCGACCGAACAGCTCGTGCAGGACGTACTCCCAGTGCGGGAACATGTCGACGACGATGCCCCCGCCGTCCTCGGCCCGGTAGTTCCAGGAGGGGCGCTGGGCCGGCTGCCAGTCGCCCTCGAAGACCCAGTAGCCGAACTCGCCGCGCACGGAGAGGATCCGGCCGAAGAAGCCGCCGTCGATCAGCCGCTTCAGCTTCAGCAGGCCCGGCAGGAAGATCTTGTCCTGGACGACGCCGTGCCTGATGCCCTTCCGGTGGGCGAGGCGGGCGAGTTCGAGGGCTCCCGTGAGGCCCGTCGCCGTCGGCTTCTCGGTGTAGACGTGCTTGCCCGCGCCGATCGCCTTCTTGAGCGACTCCTCGCGGGCGGAGGTGACCTGGGCGTCGAAGTAGAGGTCGACGGTCGGGTCGGCGAGCACGGCGTCGACGTCGGTGGAGACGTGCTCCAGGCCGTGCCGTGCGGCGATCTGGGCCAGGGCGTGCTCGCGGCGGCCGAGCAGGATCGGCTCCGGCCACAGCACGGTGCCGTCGCCGAGGTCGAGGCCGCCCTGTTCGCGCAGGGCGAGGACCGACCGGACGAGGTGCTGGCGGTAGCCCATGCGCCCGGTCACGCCGTTCATGGCGATACGCACCGTCTTGCATGTCACGTCAGTTCCCTTCGCACAGCTCCGGCATGAGTGCAGCAAGCGCTTTCTATCCGATCCGAAGCTAGCCCCTGGACAGGGGTCCGTACAAGACCGTGTCCCCTTCGAGTTGTTCGAGGGGGCGAACAAACGAGGACCATGGCTTTAAGGTCTGCTGGAAGATCTGCTCGGAACCAGGAGCGGGGTCTGGCTGTCTACGAGGGCGTACGACACGATGCACGACCGGAGGACGACGACATGACGGTGACACTGGCGGATGTGGCGGCCCGCGCCCAGGTCTCCCCCGCGACGGTGTCGCGCGTGCTGAACGGCAACTACCCGGTGGCCGCCTCGACGCGCGAGCGGGTGCTGCGGGCCGTGGACGAGCTGGACTACGTCCTCAATGGCCCGGCGAGCTCCCTGGCGGCCGCCACCTCCGACCTGGTCGGCATTCTCGTCAACGACATCGCCGACCCGTTCTTCGGGATCATGGCGAGCGCCATCCAGGCCGAGATCGGCGGGCCGGGCGGCCGGGCGGGTGGCGAGCGGCTCGCGGTCGTCTGCAACACGGGCGGCTCGCCGGAGCGGGAGCTGACGTATCTCACCCTGCTGCAGCGGCAGCGGGCGGCGGCCGTGGTGCTGACCGGCGGGGCCGTGGAGGACGCGCCGCACGCGGCGGCGGTCGCGGCGAAGCTGCGCAAGCTCACGGAGGCCGGGACCCGGGTGGTGCTGTGCGGACGGCCGCCGGCGCCCGACACCGGCTCGTTCGCCCTCGCCTTCGACAACCGGGGCGGCGCCCACCGGCTGACCGAGCACCTCCTCGGCCTCGGCCACCGCCGCCTCGGCTACATCGCGGGCCCCGAGGAGCGCACGACGACCCGGCACCGCCTGGAGGGTCATCGGGCGGCGCTGGCCGCGGCGGGCGTCGAGGACGACCCGCGCTGGACGGTGCACGGGCGCTACGACCGTCAGTCGGGTTACGAGGCCACGGTGGAGCTGATGCGCCGCGATCCGTCGCTGACGGCGGTCGTGGCCGCGAACGACTCCGTCGCGCTGGGGGCGTGCGCGGCGTTGCGGGAGTCGGGGCTGCGGATCCCGGCGGATGTGTCGGTGGCCGGCTTCGACGACCTGCCGTTCAGCGTGGACGCGGTGCCCGCGCTGACGACCGTGCGGTTGCCGCTGGCGGAGGCGGGGGCGCGTGCCGGGCGGATCGCCATGGGGCGGGAGGAGCCGCCGCCGGGGGGTATCGCGACCGTCCGCGGGGAGCTGATGGTCCGGGGGTCCTCAGCGGTTCCCCGCGCCTGAGCCGCCCGCAAGGGTTTCCCGGCGGCCCACCTCTGCACGGCCATCCCTTCACGATCGGCCGCTCACCGCCGACCGGTCGCTGCCCCTCTCCGGCTGCCGGCCGTTCGCTGCCGGCCGCTCACTGCCACTCTTTGACTGCCGGCGGTTCGCTGCCGGCCAGGGCACTGCCGGCCTTTCACTGTCGCCCTTCGGCTGCCGGCCACTCACCGCCGACCACCGGTCGCTGCCGCTCGCTCCTTGGGCTGCCGGACGTTCACCGATGGTCGGGGAGGGAGCGGCCCAGCAGGGGGAGGGGGGCCTCGCCGCGGCGTCGGTCGCGGTACCAGCGCTTTCCGGTGTCGTACGCCCGCCGGGCCCGGCGGGCCGCGGCGATCTGGGTGGCGAGGTGGACCTGGTAACGCCAGGGGTGCTGGCGGCCCTGGCGTACCGACATGGCGTAGGCGAAGGAGACCGGGTCGCGGTCCAGGTAGTCGTCCAGCTGCTCGAACCAGGCCATGCTGGAGCGCGCCGCGGCCTGGACGGGGTGGAGTTCCGCGCGCCGGTGCCGGTCGTACTCGCGCAGCGCCACCCGTGGATCCGGGTACCGCGCGAGGGCGTGGGCCAGCACGATCGCGTCGATCATCGCCAGGCGGGTCCCGGAGCCCAGCGTGAAGTGCGTGGTGTGGGCGGCGTCGCCGGCGAGGACGAGGTTGCCGTCGGTGTCGTCGTACCACGTCGTGTTGCTGAGGTGCTGGAAGCGCTGCCACTTCGCCGGTTCGCCGCGTGAGCTGCTGATCAGGCTGTGGCCGTCGAGGGCGCGGTGGAAGATCTTCTCCAGCAGGGGCAGGGCGTCCTCCGGCTCCAGCGTGTCGAGGCCCAGGCCCTGCCAGGTCTGCGGTGAGCACTCCACGATGCAGGTGCTGATCCGTCCGCGGACCGAGGGGTAGGCGTGGAACCAGATCCAGCCCGCCGGGGTCTCCTCGAAGTCGAACACGAAGCTGTCGAACTGCCGGTCCGTGCCCAGCCAGAGATAGGGGTTGCGGCCGGTCTCCACCCGGGTGCCGAAGTGCTCGGCACGGCTCTGCCGGAGCCGGCTGCCCGCGCCGTCGGCGGCCACGATCAGGTCGGCCTCCGGCAGGTCGGCGGGGTCCTCCAGCCGCTGTCCGTGCCGGACGTCGACGCCGAGTGCCCGGGCGCGCCGGGTCAGGACGTCCAGCAGGGCCGCGCGGCCCATGCTGTAGCCGTAGCCGCCGAAGTACGCGGTGCCGTCGTGCCGGCTGCCGTGCAGACGGATCTCCTGGTCCTGCCAGAGCACGGAACCGGCGCTCACCGCGCGTGCGCTCTCGGGGTCGTTGCGGTGCAGGATGTCCAGCAGGTCGTTCCAGTACACGACACCCCAGCCGTACGTGGCCTCCGGGGGGTCGCGCTCGATGACGGTGATCTCGTGTCCGGCGTCCCGCAGCTTCGCGGAGATGGAGAAGTACAGCCCGGCCGGGCCTCCGCCCACGCAGACGATCCTCATCAGGTCCCACCGCCTTCACGGCCACGGGGCCCGGGGCCCCTGCGTCACCACACCGCGGATGTCGTCACATGGATCCGGGCGCCCCTTGGGTCGGGCACCCGGATCCGCTGTCGCTGTCAGTGGGCGGCAATCACGACGGTCGACTCAGTAGTCGTCGTCGTCATCGCCCCAGCCCCAGCCACCGTGGTCTCCTCCTCCGTGATCGCCGTGGTCGCCTCCGCCGTAGCCGCCGTGGTCGCCTCCGCCGCCGTAGCCGCCTCCGCCGTGGTCACCTCCGCCGCCGTAGCCGCCTCCGCCGCCGTGGTCGCCTCCGCCGCCGCCGTTGTCATAGGCGACGACGTGGTCGGGGGCCGCAGCGGTGGTGGCTGCACTGACGGCTCCTGCACCGGCGGCGATGGCGAGGATCGGCGCCGAGCAGACCGCGATGGCCACTCTCTTGATGCGGGTGGTGTGCGCGCGCATGATGAGCCCCTCTCCGAGGGTGTGGATGATTTCGACGGCCTCGACGGGCCGTCAGTCTGCGCTCGGAGCCTGCGCGTAGCTCCGCGCGCCCTCTCGCCGCCCGCGATGCGTTTCGGCGGCGGGTCGTCACGTCCGGTACAGAACGGATATCTGTGACGTTTGTTCTTAAATTACGACGCAAACGCGACGAAGTCAAAAGGAGTGGCGGCGGAGGCGGAATGTGTGGGTGCAGCCCCAACTCCCCACCGAACCAGCGGTTTCCCGTCGTCTCCACAACGGATTCCCAGCTGTGGACGAGGACGTACCCCGGGTCTACGCTCGGAGCGACGGCATCTCTGACTAAGTCAAACATCCGGGGCGATCATGACTGTCCAGGACGTCCGCGCCTTCAACCGCTTCTACACCGGCGTCCTCGGCGCCCTCGACCACGGCCGCCACCTCTACGCCCCGTACACCCTCACCGAATCCCGTGTGCTGTACGAACTCGCCCAGGTCCCGCACCTGGACGCGGCCGACCTGCGCACCCTGCTCGGCCTGGACGCGGGGTATCTGAGCCGGATCCTCAACAAGTTCGAGGACGCGGGGCTGATCGACCGCAGCCCCTCCGACAGCGACCCACGCCGGCGGCGGGTCCGGCTCACCGTGCCGGGCCGGGAGGCCGCCGGAGTGCTGGACGAGCGGGCCCGGGAGACGGTCGGGGCCCTGCTCGACACCGTGGCCCCGGCCGACCGGCCCCGGCTGGCGGAGGCCATGCGGACCATCCGGGACCTCCTCGGCGCGGAGCGCGCCCGGTCCGGCGCGGTGGTGCTGCGCGAGCCGCTCCCCGGCGACCTGGGCTGGATGGTGCAGCGCAACGCCGCACTGTACGCGGCCGAGTACGGCTGGAACGCCGACTACGAGGGACTGGTCGCCCGGATCGTCGCCGACTTCGCGCAGGACCACGACCCGCATCTGGAGCGGGTGTGGATCGCCGAGGCGGGCGGCCGGCCGGTGGGGTGCGTGATGTGCGTACGGGACGACGCGCCCGGCACCGCGCGGCTGCGGCTGCTGCTCGTGGAACCCGAGGCACGCGGGAGCGGCATCGGCGAGCGGCTGGTGCGGGCGGTGATCGACTTCGCGCGCGGGGTGGGCTACCGCGAGCTGGTGCTGTGGACCAACGACGTGCTGGGCGGCGCCCGCCGCATCTACCAGCGGCACGGCTTCGTCCTCGCCGCCGAGCGGCCGCACCGCTCCTTCGGCAAGGATCTGATCGGCCAGGACTGGCGGCTGGATCTGCACGGACCGGGCGTGTGACGAGTAGGGTCCGCCCCATGAAGCTGGCGTTCTCCACTCTCGGTGTCCCCGGCCTGCCCGTCCCGGAGGTCCTCGCGCTCGCGACCGCGCACGGCTACCACGGCGTCGAACTGCGTGCCCATCCAGAGGAGCCGGTGCACCCCGGCCTCTCCCCCGCCGAACGCGCCGACACGGCCGCCCTGTTCAAGACGGCCGGGGTCGAGGTGCTGGGCGTCGCCGGGTACGCGCGCGTGGCCGCGCCGGGTGACGACGCGCCCGTACTGGCGGAGCTTAGGGGCCTCCTCCACCTCGCCCACGACCTGGGCGCGCCCTTCGTCCGGGTCCTCCCCGGCGCCGACCCCGACCGCCCCCGCGAGGAGTCCGACGCGCTCGCCGCCCGGCGGCTCGGCACCGCCGCCGAGGACGCCGCCGCGCTCGGGGTGCGGATCCTGCTGGAGACGCACGACTCGCACCGCACCGGCGCCGCCGCGATCCGGATCCTCGGCCCGGTCGGACACCGGCAGGTCGGCGCGCTGTGGGACGTGATGCACACCTGGCTGGGCGGCGAGCAGCCCTCCGACACCTACGCCGCGCTCGCTCCGCACCTGGGATATGTGCAGGTCAAGGACATCGCGTCGGCCGACGACACGGTGCCGCTGCCGCTGGGCGCGGGGGTACTGCCGCTCACCGAGTGCGTGGATGTGCTCCTGCGGCACGGCTGGGACGGCTGGCTGTGCTGGGAGTACGAGAAGCGGTGGTACGAGTCGGCCGCGCCGCTTCCGGGATTGCTGGGTGCGGGCCGGGAGCACTTGTTGCGCCTGCTGGGCGAGGCCGCCTGAGAACCGGCCACGAGCTCGCTGCCGCGGGGCCGTTGCCGGGTACGGATCCGTCGTGGCTCCTCGCGCGCATCCCCGCGCCCCTTGCCGGCGTTGCCCCGGTCCCCGGTTAATTCGGTGGCCGGGGTGGGGGTGCCTGGTTAGCCTCCCCCGGTGATCCAGCCGTTCATCGACACACGTCCGCTCCGCACCTCGCCCGCCTTCCGGCGGCTGCTGATCGGGCGGACCGTGTCCACTCTGGGCGGGTTCATGACCATGGTGACGGTCATGTTCCAGGTGTGGGACGTCACCCGCAGCACGGCGTGGACCGGCGCGGTCGGGCTCGCGCAGGCGCTGCCGCTGGTGGTGTTCGGCCTGTTCGCGGGGGCCTGGGTGGACCGGGCGGACCGGCGGCGCGTCTATCTGGCGGCGACCGTCGGGCAGGCGGCCTGTTCCCTGCTGCTGGCCGTGCAGGGGTTCACCGGGCACGTCCCGGTGCCGGCCGTACTCGCGCTGGTCGCCGTGCAGGCGGCGTTCGGCGCGCTCGGCGCCCCGGCGGCCGGGGTCTTCGTGCCGCGGCTGCTGCCCAGGGACCAGGTGGCCGCCGGGCTGGCCCTCAACCAGATCACCGGCCAGTCGATGATGCTCCTCGGCCCCGCGCTGGCCGGCGTGCTGCTGGGCCGGCTCGGCATCGGCACCTGCTACCTGCTGGACGCCCTCAGCTTCGGCCTCGCCTTCCACGGGGCCTTCGGGCTGCCCGCGCTGCCGCCGCAGGGCGAGCCGTCGCGGGCGGGCCTGCACGGGGTGCTGGACGGGCTGCGGTTCCTGGCCGGCCACCGGGTGGTGCGCGGCGCGCTGATCACCGACCTCGCCGCGACCGTACTGTCCTTCCCGGTCAGCCTGTTCCCGCTGGTCAACGCCGAACGGTTCGGCAACGACCCGCGCACCCTCGGCCTGTTCCTGTCGGCTCTGGCGGTGGGCGGCATCGCGGCGACGGCCCTGTCGGGCGCCGTGACCCGGCTCGGCCGGCCGGGTCCGGTCATGCTGGGCGCGGCGGCCGTCTGGGGTGCCGCGCTGGTCGTGTTCGGGCTGACGAGCGACCCGTGGGCCGGTCTCGCCCTGCTCGTCGTCGCGGGCGCCGGGGACGCCGTCTCGGTCGTCTCCCGGACCACGATCGTGCAGACCCGCACCCCGGACGCGCTGCTCGGCCGGGTCACGGCGGCCGAGCAGATCGTCGGCCAGGCGGGTCCCAGCCTCGGCAACGTGCGCGGCGGCCTGGTCGCGGGCTGGACCACCGGGGCGACCTCCCTGATCTCCGGCGGTCTGCTGTGCCTGCTGGCGGTGGCGGCGGTCGCCGCGACGACACCCGAGCTGCGGGACGGCGCCGCGGTGCCGGCGGACTGAGCCCCTGAAGCGCCGCGCCGCCCGGCGGGACGACGGCGTCCGAGCGAGCTCGCGCCGAGCGCCCCGCGAACGCCGGCGCCCGCCCGTGTGCGCTCAAATCCCTCTGGTGCGCCACCAGTTGCTCCGATAGCTTCCGGCGCACATGTGTCTCACAACAGTCACACAGGGGAGAGTGCGCATGCACAAGGCGCTCAGATGGCTGCTGGCGCTCGCGGTGTTCCTGGGAACGCTGAGCGGCACGGCGGCCGGCGCGGCCACCGCCGCACGGTCCGGGCCCACCGACATCAGGGACCGGCTGCTGTCCATACCGGGCATGAGCCTGATCGAGGAGAAGCCGTACCCCGGCTACCGCTACTTCGTCCTGAACTACACCCAGCCGGTCGACCACCGCCACCCGGACCGCGGCACCTTCCAGCAGCGGATCACCGTCCTGCACAAGGACACCAGCCGCCCGACGGTCTTCTACACCAGCGGCTACAACGTCTCCACGACCCCCTCGCGCCGCGAGCCCACGCAGATCGTGGACGGCAACCAGGTCTCCCTGGAGTACCGCTTCTTCACCCCGTCCCGCCCCGACCCGGCCGACTGGTCCAAGCTCGACATCTGGCAGGCGGCCAGCGACCAGCACCGCGTGTTCGAGGCGCTGAAGCCGGTCTACGGCGGCCGCTGGCTCGCCACCGGCGCCTCCAAGGGCGGGATGACGGCGACGTACTACGAGCGTTTCTACCCACGTGACATGGACGGGGTCGTCGCCTACGTCGCCCCGAACGACGTCGTCGACAACGAGGACTCGGCCTACGACCGCTTCTTCACCACCGTCGGCACCAAGGCGTGCCGGGACCGGCTGAACGCCGTGCAGCGCGAGGCGCTGGTGCGCCGGGGTCCGCTGGAGAAGCGGTACGCGCGGTACGCCGCCGACAAGGGGTACTCCTTCGACACCATCGGCGGGCTGGACAAGGCCTACGAGGCGGTCGTCCTCGACTATGTGTGGGGCTTCTGGCAGTACAGCCTCCTGAAGGACTGCGACACGGTCCCGGCGGACGCGGCCACGGCGAGCGACGAGGAGATCTGGAAGTCGGTCGACACCATCTCCGGCTTCTCCGCCTACACCGACCAGGGCCTCGCGCAGTTCACGCCGTACTACTACCAGGCGGGCACCCAGCTCGGCTCGCCGACCATCCACTTCCCGTACATCGAGCGGAAGCTGATCCGCTACGGCTACCAGCCGCCGCGCGCCCTCGTGCCGCGCTCCGTCCCGATGCGGTTCCAGCCGCACGCGATGCGGGACGTGGACACGTGGGTCCGCCGCCATGCGGCGCACATGCTCTACGTGTACGGCCAGAACGACCCCTGGGGTGCGGAGCGGTTCCGGCTCGGCTCGGGCGCGCGGGACTCCTACGTCTTCACGGCGCCCGGCATGAACCACGGCGCGAATGTGGCGGGCCTGGTGCCGGACCAGAAGTCCCTCGCCACCGAGCGCATCCTGCGGTGGGCCGGCGTATCCCCGGCCGACGCCGCCCGGGCGAAGCCGTTGGCCGCGTACGACGCCCAGCTGGACGGCCGGGATCCCGAGCGCGAGCCCGCGCTGCGGCCGTAGGCGGGGGCGGGCCCCGGCGACGGTGCGTTCGGCACCGCCGGGTTGCGCGGTCGCGGCCCCGGGTCGTTCACACCCGCCGGGCGCAGCCCACCGGCCTGCTCCCGCCCAGCTCGACGTACAGCACCGTCGAGGCCGGGCAGTCGTCCCGCTCCGCGGTCGCCCTGGTGATCCGGTACTGGGGCCGGTGTCCGCCCGAGCCGTCGCAGGGCGTCTCGCGGACCTGGCCCGCACCGGAGGCGTACACGCAGTCGCCGGGGATCGTGCGCGGGCCGCCCCCGCCGCCGGGGTCGCCCGGATGCGGGGGCTCCAGGTCGCGCATGCACGCGTATCCCTGGGCGACGGCGCCGTCCCCGTCCTCGTCGCCGGTCGCGGCCCGGGCGCTGATGTGCAGCACGAAGTCGGTCGTCGCCGGGCACGAGGGGCCGTCGGCGGCCACGCCGTCGTAGCGGGCGACGACCCTGGCCGCCGCCCGCTCGCTCGTGCAGGGCACCTCGGTGAAGCTGGTCGTGCCGAAGGAGCTGCACCCGCCGACCGCGAGGAACTCGGCGCCGTAGCCGCTGGTCGTGGCCGGGGTGGGGCGGGCGTCGCCGACGGGGGTGCCCGCCTGGCCCCGGCAGCCGGTCAGCAGCGCGGCCAGCAGCAGGCACGCGAGTCCTGCGGCACCCTTCCCACGCATGGCAACCCCCCTGACACCCCGGTCCAGCGTGACCCTTGGCAGCGCGGCCACGCCAGACATTCGGGAGGGTTTCCGCCCATGGGGGGTATTGCGCCCGGTGTGTGGCGTACGGCTAGTACGTCAGCCCGTGCCCGATCGGGTACAGCACCTGCGTGGGGTCGTCGGCCCGCTGCACCGGCACCGGCAGCCTGCCGCGCGGCGCCACGTGTCCGGCGATCACCCGTGCGGCGGCCCGCACTTCGACGTCCGTCCAGCCGTAGGACGCCAGGCAGGCCTTCACGGCGGGGAGCTGGGCCACGTCGTAGGGGTTGCGGACGGCGAGGGCCACCAGCGGGCTGCCGGCGGTCAGCAGGTGTTCCACCAGCGTCTGCTGGGCACTGCCCGGCGTCACGTTGTACGTCGCCACGATCACCGCGTCCGCGTCCTGCGCGGCCGTGACCGCCTTGGCGATGGTCGCGGCGGAGGGGGAGGTGCCGGTGGACAGGGCCGTGGCGGTGAAGCCCAGTTCGGTGAGGGCGGCCGCCAGCACGCCGGTGGGCGGGCCGGTGGTGCCGGAGGGGGAGTCCGGGTCCGCGCCGACGACCAGGAGGCGGGGCGCGGTGCGGCTGTCGAGGGGCAGGGTGCGGTCCTCGTTGACCAGCAGGGTGGTGGTCCGCTCGGCGATCTTGTCGGCGGTGGCCAGGTGCGCCTTGGTGCCCACCGTGTGCTCGATGCGGGTCCGGTCGGTGTGCGGGTCGTCGAGCAGGCCGAGCCGGGCCTTCAGGCGCAGGATGCGCAGGATCGATTCATCCAGGCGGGACTCGGTGAGCTCGCCGTCCTGGACGGCCTGCAGTACGGCGTTCCAGGCCACGTCGAGGGAGGGCGGGTTGAGCAGCTGGTCGACGCCGGCCTTCAGCGCGAGCACCGGCACCCGGTCGTCGCCGTACTTGGTGCGGACGCCCTCCATGCCGAGGGAGTCGGTGATCACGACCCCGTCGTAGCCGAGTTCGTCCCGCAGGATGCCGCTGAGGATCCGTGGGGAGAGGGTGGCCGGGTCGCCGGAGTCGTCCAGCGCCGGGAACTGGATGTGCGCGGTCATGATGGAGTCGATGCCGGCGGCGATCGCGTCCCGGAACGGAACGGCGTCCAGCCTCTCCCACAGCTCCCGGCTGTGCGTGATGACGGGGAAGCCGGTGTGGCTGTCGACGGCGGTGTCGCCGTGGCCCGGGAAGTGCTTGGCGGTGGCCGCGACCCGGGACTCCTGATAGCCCTTCACCTCGGCCGCCACCAGTGCGGCGACCGCCTCCGGGTCGGCGCCGAACGACCGTACGCCGATGATCGGGTTGGCCGGGTTGACGTTGACGTCGGCGTCCGGGGAGTAGTCCTGGTTGATGCCCATCGCGCGCAGCTCGGCGCCGGAGATCCGGCCGAGGGTGCGCGCGTCGGTACGGGAGCGGCCGGCACCGATGGCCATCGCGCCGGGGAAGAGGGTCGCGGGCTTGCCGACCCGGCAGACCGCGCCGTGCTCCTGGTCGGTGGCGATGAGCACCGGCAGGCCGCGCGGCTGGTCCAGGGAGGCCTGCTGGATGCCGGCGGAGAGGTCCGCGATCTGGTACGGGTCGCGGGTGTTGTGGGCCCAGGTGAAGTAGATGATCCCGCCGACGCGGTACTTCGCGATCAGCTCGGCGGCCGTGCGGACGCCGATCTCCTTGAGGTTGGCGTCGATGTCGGCCTGGTCGGGGGCGGTGGCGGAGTGGCCGTAGACCCGCATCACGAAGAGCTGGCCGACCTTCTCCCGCAGCGTCATCCGGGAGATCAGGGGGCGCAGCCGGCGGTCCTCGCCGGGTGCGGCGGCGCGGGCGGCCGTCGGTACGGTCAGCGCGGCGGTGAGGCCCGCGGTGGCGGCGAGGACGGCGCGTCTGGACGGTCTGCTGGTGTCGGACACGTGCGCTCCTTCCAGAGGAGAACCGCTGAAGGAAACTTCCGAGAGGTCACCAATATCCGGGAGGTTTCTTTCCGTCAAGGGAAAGCACAGTAACCGGAGAAGAGGCCGCCACCGGCGCATTGAGGGGGGCGCGCCGATGGCGACGGGCTGTCGGCCGGATGCGGCGGAGAGGGTGAGTCGGCGCTCGCCGCCAGGCGTACGGGCCGACACCGCACCACGGAGGCTCGTCCGGCAGCCCGGCCCTTTGGACGGGCGCGGGACGGGGCCGGTTCCCCGCCGCCCGGTGTCCCGGTTTCATGGACTTCGCGTCCCGGCGGACGGCCGGACCGCCCTCGCGCGGCCGTGCCCGCGCTCGCCGGGGCCGGCGTCCCGCGCCGCGAGATCCAGCCCGGCACGTGCGCCCCGGCGCCGGGGTCAGGGCCGACGGCCCCGGCTGCGTCCGCACGACGTTCCCGCAGCTCCCCGAGACGTTCGCCCGGCTGCGGCACACGGGGTGACCGGGCGGACCGTCAGCACAGGATCCAGCCCGAGTTGGCCGACCCGTGCGACCCCACCGAGCCCTTGACCCACACACAGCGACGGCCGGCGTGGACCGTCACCGGGCCCGCGAGGTGCTGGTAGCGGCCCTTGTCGACGACCGGCCGGCCGCCGCGGACCTGGACGCTGACGGACATCGTCTGCGTCGAGCCGGGGTGCCGCGCGACGGTGACGGCGCAGACATAGCCGTCCCGCTTGTAGACGTGCGTGACCCCGCTGCTGAACGGCAGGGTCCGCACCTCGCGCCCGGCACAGCCGCCGACCGTGCTCGCCTCGGCGGTGCCGGAGGTCACGAGGCCGAGCACTCCGGTCGCGGCCAGCACCGCCGCACCGAGCGCCAGGCGCCGGCGTATCCCACCACTGTCCACTGTCGTCCTCCCCCTCACGCGGTCGCACACCCCCGGATGCCGTACTGATGTACGGACGCACGACGTATGTCGGATGGTTGCACGACCGTCAGCGGCACGCGTCGACAGGGTCCGCACAGCGGCCTCAGCGGGAGGCGGTGACCGGCTCCTCCGGTTCGGGGCGGCCGGTGAAGGTCCGCCACAGCACGGCGTACCGGCCGTCGCGGGCGAGGAGTTCGTCGTGCGTGCCGTCTTCCGCGACCCGGCCGTGGTCCATCAGCACCACCCGGTCCGCCTTGGCCGCCGTGGTGAGGCGGTGGGCGACCACCAGCGTCGTACGGCGTCCCGCCAGACGGTCGGTGGCCTGGTTGACCTGGGCCTCCGTGGCCAGGTCCAGGGCGGCCGTGGCCTCGTCCAGGAGCAGGATGTCGGGGTCGACCAGTTCGGCGCGGGCGAGCGCGATCAGCTGGCGCTGGCCGGCCGAGAGGTTGCGGCCGCGCTCGGCGACCTCGTGCAGATAGCCGCCCTCCAGCGTGGCGATCATGTCGTGTGCGCCGACCGCCCGTGCCGCCGCCTCCACCTCGGCGTCGGTGGCGCCGGGACGGCCGTAGGCGATGGCGTCGCGGATCGTGCCCGGGAAGAGGTAGGCCTCCTGCGGGACGACCCCGAGGCGGTGCCGGTACGAGGTCAGGTCCAGGGCGCGCAGATCCGTGCCGTCGACCGTGACCCGCCCCGCGGTGGGGTCGTAGAAGCGCGCGACCAGCTTGACGAGAGTCGACTTGCCGGCGCCGGTCTCGCCGACGAAGGCCACCGTCTGCCCGGCGGGGATCGTCAGGTCGATGCCGGTCAGCGCCTCCTCACCGTCGCCGTACGCGAAGTGCACCCCCTCGAAGGCGATGTCCCCGCGCAGCGACAGCACCTCCAGGGGCTCGTCCGCCGCCTTCGTGGACGTCGGCTCCCGCAGCAGCTCCTGGATGCGGCCCAGGGACACCGTGGCCTGCTGGTAGCCGTCGAAGACCTGGGAGAGCTGCTGGACCGGCGCGAAGAACAGGTCGATGTAGAGCAGGTACGCCACCAGGGCGCCGGTCGTCAGCGTGGCCGCCTCGATCCGGTGCGCGCCGGCGATCAGCACGCTCGCCGCGGCCACCGCGGACAGCAGCTGGACGAACGGGAAGTAGACCGATATCAGCCACTGGCCGCGGATGCGGGCGCGCCGGTAGCTCTCGCTGCGCTCGGTGAACCGCCGCCTGCCGTCCCGCTCGCGCCCGAAGGCCTGCACGATCCGCAGGCCGGCGACCGACTCCTGCAGGTCGGCGTTGACCGACGAGACGCGTTCCCGGGCGAGTTCGTACGCCTTCACGCTCGCCCGGCGGAAGAAGAAGGTCGCGACGACCAGCGGGGGCAGCGTGGCGAAGACGACGAGGGCGAGCTGGACGTCGATCACCAGCAGGACGACCATGATGCCGAAGAACGTGACGACAGAGACGAACGCGGTGACCAGGCCGGTCTGCAGGAACGTCGACAGGGCGTCGACGTCCGTCGTCATCCGGGTCATGATCCGGCCGGTCAGCTCGCGCTCGTAGTAGTCGAGCCCGAGCCGCTGGAGCTGCGCGAAGATCTTCAGCCGCAGCGCGTAGAGCACCCGCTCGCCGGTCCGGCCGGTCATCCGGGTCTCGCCGGTCTGCGCGACCCACTGGACGAGGACGGTCCCCAGGGCCAGCAGCGAGGCCGCCCAGACGGCACCGAGGGCCCTCTTCGACACGCCCGCGTCGATGCCGTGCCGGATCAGCACCGGCAGCAGCAGGCCCGCGCCCGCGTCCACGGCGACCAGCAGCAGGCTGAACAGGAGGGGCGTGCCGAAGCCGTGCAGCAGGCGGCGCAGGCCGTAGGAGTCCTCGCGGCGCACCGCCCGGGCCTCGTCGACGTCCGGGGTGTCGGTGGCCGGCGGCAGCGCCTCCACCTGCGCGAGGAGTTCCGGGGTGACCGGGGTGCCGGTCAGCGCCTGGTCCTTGGGCCCGCGGTCGCCGGTCCACAGCCGGGGGGTCACACCCCGCTCCGCGTCGAACTCGGCGTCCAGCTCCTCGCGGACGAAGGTGTCCTCGCGCGGCAGGGCGGGCTCGGCGTGGCCCGGCGAGACCCCGCCCAGCCCGTCCGGGTCGGTGAGCAGCCGCCGGTACAGCGCCGACCGCTGCTGGAGCTCCTCGTGCGTGCCGAGGTCGGCGAGCCGGCCGCCGTCGAGCACGGCGATGCGGTCGGCGAGGTTGAGGGTGGAGCGGCGGTGCGCGATCAACAAGGTGGTGCGCGCGTCAGCGCTCGTTGAGGGGTGGTGGTCGGGCGACGGGCGGGCCGTACGGCCCTCCATCACCTGCTTCAGCGCCTCGTGGATCTCGTGCTCGACCTGGGCGTCCACGGCCGAGGTGGCGTCGTCCAGGACCAGCAGGCGCGGGTCGGTGAGCAGGGCGCGGGCGAGCGCGATGCGCTGGCGCTGGCCGCCGGAGAGGGTCAGGCCCTGCTCGCCGACCGTGGTGTCGTAGCCC
Organism: Streptomyces durhamensis; assembly: GCF_000725475.1. NCBI lineage: Bacteria > Bacillati > Actinomycetota > Actinomycetes > Kitasatosporales > Streptomycetaceae > Streptomyces > Streptomyces durhamensis. The sequence continues at coordinate 275,169 of NZ_JNXR01000002.1, read as the reverse complement.
TCGGGAAGCTCGGCGATGAAACGGTCCGCCTGGGCGGCGCGGGCGGCAGCCTCGATCTCCTCCCGGGTGGCGTCCGGGCGGCCGTAGGCGATGTTGGCTCGGACGGTGTCGGAGAAGAGGAACGAGTCCTCCGGGACCAGCCCGATCGCGGCCCGGAGCGAGTCCAGGGTCAGCTCGCGGACGTCGTGGCCGCCGATCAGGACGGCACCGTGGGTGACGTCGTAGAAGCGCGGGAGCAGCAGGGAGAGGGTGGACTTGCCGGAGCCGGAGGAGCCGACGACGGCCAGGGTCTCGCCGGGCCGTATCTCGAAGCTGAGCCCTTCGAGGACCGGACGCTGGTGGTCGTAGCCGAAGGACACGTCGTCGAACTCGACGGTCGCGGGCGCGTCGGCCGGGAGGGTCTTCGTGCCGCCCCGCAGGGTCGGCTCGGTGTCGATCAGCTCCAGGACGCGTTCGGTGCCGGCTCGGGCCTGCTGGCCGACGGTGAGGACCACCGCGAGCATGCGGACCGGACCGACGAGCTGGGCGAGGTAGCTGGAGAAGGCGACGAACGTGCCGAGCGTGATGTGCCCGCGCACGGCCAGCCAGCCGCCGAGGGCCAGCATGGCGACCTGGCCGAGGGCGGGGACGGCCTGCAGGGCGGGGGTGTACCTGCTGTTCAGCCGGATCGTGCGCAGCCGCCCGGCGAAGAGCCGGTGGCCGACCTCCCTGAGCTTGCCGGTCTCCTGCTCCTCCTGCCCGAATCCCTTCACCACGCGTACGCCGCTGACGGCGCCGTCGACCACGCCCGCGACGGCGGCGGCCTGGGCCTGGGCGTACCAGGTGGCCGGGTGGAGCTTGCTGCGGCTGCGCTTGGCGATCCCGTACAGGGCCGGTGCCACCGCGAGGGCGACCAGGGTCAGCGGCAGCGACAGCCAGGCCATGATCACCAGGGAGATCAGGAAGAGCAGCACGTTCCCGAGGGTCATCGGGAGCATGAAGAGCAGGCCCTGGATCAGCTGCAGGTCGCTGGTGGCCCGGCCGACCACCTGCCCCGTGGACAGCTCGTCCTGGCGGCGGCCGTCGAGGCGGGTGATCGTGCCGTACATCTCGGTCCGCAGGTCGTGCTGGACGCCGAGGGCGAGCCGGCCGCCGTAGTAGCGGCGGACGTAGGCGAAGACGTAGACGAGGGCGGCGGCGGCGATGAGGGCGCCGGCCCAGGGCGCCATGGAGCGCGTGCGGGTGCCGATGACGTCGTCGATGATCACCTTGGTGATCAGGGGCACCACGGCCATGACCGCCATGCCGGCGAGGGACGAGCCGAGGGCGAGCATCACGTCCCCGGGATAGCGCCAGGCGTATTCCGCCAGCCGTCGTGCCCATCCCCGTTGCGCTGCCACGCGGGTGCCTCCCTCTAGACCTGGTCTGCCGGAAGGCACCAACGCCGAACGATGCGGATTTCATCCCTCCGCAACAATGGGCACGCGTACCCGCAGGCGGTAGAAGCGGGTCGTCTGTGCCGCGTTCTGGTTGTCGTCGCTCACCAGCAGCACCTTCAGGCTGCCGGCGCGGTCACGGCCCGTGATCGTCATGCCCTCGATGTTGTCCAGCAGGGGATTCGGCTGGGGCTGCCTGGCCGTGGCGCCGAGGCTCGGGCAGTCGGCGATGTCGGCCAGCAGGGTCTTCCTGATCAGGTGGACCTCCGGCGGGCCGGTCAGGTTCTCGATGCCGCTGGTGTCCGTCGCGTGCCGGAGGTCGGCCAGGTAGAGGCGGACGGTGTTGCCGACCCCGGCGGTGAAGCCGCGCTCCAGGACGAGCAGGCGGCCGTCGGGGGTGGCCTGCACCTCGGGGACGCCGAGGCCGGTGTCGGTGCGGTAGCCGTACTGGGCCGCGAGGCGGAACCGGCCGTGGTGGCGGGTCCAGGTCTGGAAGCGGACGATCCCGGTGGCGTCACCCGAGATCGCGTCCTCCATGGAGGCCAGCAGGGTGCGGCCGCCGGGCAGCAGGGTCAGGCCCTCGAACGTCTGGTTGCCCGTGGCCCGGCCGGCCGGGGCGACCTGCAGGGAGGACGGGACGGGGAGCCGGTCGAGGAGTCTGCCGTCGCCGGAGTAGCGGCGTACGGACGGCTCGGTCTCGGAGGTGACGAGGCGGGTGCCGTCGCGGTCGACGGCCAGGCCCTCGGAGTCGAGGTCGGTGCCCTTCTCGTCGGCGAGGTGGACGGCCGCCCTCGGCTGGAGGGTCCCGGCGTCCAGGCCGAACAGGGACGAGCGGTCCGCCAGGGCCGCGAGCGATCCGTCCCGGTCCACCGCGAGGGCGGAGAGGTTGCCGACGAAGGTGCCCTCGTAGGTCGTCTTGTCGAGCGCGTCGGAGAAGCGGTCGATCGACACGGTGGACGAACAGGCGTGGCTCGTGGCCCCGTTGGCGGCGGCCGGCCCGGCGGCGGTCAGACAGGCGGCCGCCGCCAGGCCGGCGGTGAGGGTGGCAAGTACGTTTCTCGGGCGCATGGTCGGTCACCGTAGGGCCGGCCGGTGACGCGCGGGAGACCCCCTCGTGAAGCGTCGGTCGCGTCAGCCCTGCGGCGGCACCGCGACGAAGGCCTCGGTCGGCTTGCTGGTCGGGATGTACACCGCCGTGCCGGGCGTGGTCGGCACAAGGTCCTTGTGGATGGCCTTGGCGACGTTCTGGATGGTGGTGACGCCGTAGTCCATGGTGCTGTTGTCCTGCGTCAGCACCGAGATCATGTAGTCGTGGCCGGCGCCGTTGAAGGTGCCGAGGCTGTGCACCCGCCAGCCGTGCGTCGCGCGCTGCAGCCAGCCGTTCTTGACGTGCACGGAGACCGTGGAGGGCGCGCCGGCCGGAGTGCCCCAGCGCTGGCCGGAGACGACCTGGCCCATCAGCTTGAGGATGTAGGCCCGGGCGTTGTCGGTCAGCACGCTGTTCTTGGCGGTGACGAGCTTCAGCAGCTTCTGCTCGTCCGTGACGTTCTCCTGGGTCAGACCCCAGTAACCGCCGGTGCCGGGCACGGTCTTGGTCATCCCGGCGGCGGCCAGGAAGCCGTTGATCTTCGTCATGCCCAGCTGCTTCCACAGCGCGGTCGTCGCGTCGTTGTCCGACTGGGTGATCATGGCCTTGGCGAGCGAGGTCTCACGGTCGGTCAGGTACCGGTCGTGCTTCTTGGCGTCCCACAGCAGCGTGGCGAGCACGGTGACCTTGACGGTGCTGGCCGAGTCGTAGGAGCTGGTGGCGCGCAGGGTGCAGGTGGTGCTGGTGCTGCGGTCGTACAGGCCGACGGCGACCGTGCCGTGACGGCCCGCGAGGGCGGCCGTGATGTCCTTCTGCAGCTTGTCGGCCAGACCCGCCTTGGCGGACGTACAGCTGACGGCGGGTGTGGTCGCGGCGGCCGGGACGGCGGTGGCCGCGATGGGTATGAGCACGCCGGCGCCGAGGGCTGCCGCCAGCACTTTGACGCGTCGGGTCATGCGGTGGGTCATGAGAAGGTCCCCCTGGGAACGTCGTGTGGGCGCACGCCTGCGCCTGCGGGGTTGACTCGCCGGAACCGCCGGAAGTTGTACGCATGTTCCCAGGACGGGAGTTCAAGGCGACCGGCGGGTGGCGGTGGCGCGTGCCGACACTCCGGGACAAACCCCCTCAACTGCCGCACCTCCGCCGGCGACCCCCGACGCCCGCCACCCGGCGGTACGGGAGCGGCCGGTGGCGCGGGCGGCGCCACGTCCGGCCGGAGCGGCGGCGGCCTCGGCGGCCCCGGTGGCGGAATGGCGGCGGCATGACGGGCGGCCCCGGCGGTGGCGGCGACAGCGTCAGCTCCGAGGTCACGGCGTGGGTGAAGCAGCACGGGACGGCGGTGAAGGAGAGCGCGTACAGCAAGACACCGAGCTCGTCCTCTTCCTCCTCCACCAGCCAGTCCACGCTCTACCGGCTGGACCCGTCGGACGCGAGCTGAGCCGAGCGTCCACGCGGCGCGCCAAGGACCCGGCCGACCCTTGGCGCGCCGGGCCTACTCCGCGTCGAACAGCTCCGTCGCATCCTTGGCGCGCACGGCTCTCTGGGCCCAGACCTCAAGCTGAGCGAGATCCGTGCAGGCCTCGACCCGCTCGCGAGCGGTGTCGGGGACCGGGACCTCGCGCCACGTCAAGATGCGCAGGATCATCTCCTGGCGATCCTCGATACGGCCTTGTTCTCGGCCTTCCTGACGTACCTGTTCCGCCAGCGGGTGTCGCCAGAAGTACTGGATCGCCGTCATCAGGTCCCTCCACATCTGCTTCGCCTGGGGGTCGGCCAGGCACGAGTCGACAAACTGCACGAAGACTGCGGCGCTGTCGGGGTCGATGGTCCGCAGGGCGGCGGGACGTCACGTTCGGCCTGCCGCTCGTCCGTGATCATCGGCACGTTGTCCGGGCCCAGCACCAACGGACGCACCGTCAGCGAGTGCCAGTCACGGAAGCCGAACCGGATCGGGCGCGAGGCCCATCTGGCGGTCGCGTGTTCTCCTTTCCGTCGCGGTGATCAACGAGCTAGGCCGTCGCGAGTTCGCACCACACGTACTTGCCCCGGCCCCCGAAGCGGGCCGTCGGCTGCCACCCCCAGTACTCCGCGCACGCCCTCACCAGTCCCAGCCCGCGCCCGTCCTCCAGTTCCGCGACCTGCTCCAGCGGGCGCGGGGGATCCGGCGGCGCGGGGTCCGTGTCCCACGCCCCGATCCACACCATGCCCTCCGGGGTGCGGCGGACCCTGAGCGCGGCCGGACCCTTCGTATGCCGTACCGCGTTCGACACCAACTCCGCCGCCAGCAGCTCCGCCGTGTCCGCGATCCCGATGAACCCGTGCAGGGTGAGGATCAGACGCAGGGTGCGGCGGCACACCGTGACGGCTCTGAGGTCGTTGGGGATGTAGAGGGTGTAGTCCCAGCACTCGTTTTCGGGCATGCGTCATCAACTCCGGGAAGAAGCAGGGGATTTGGGCGCGCGGTGGCATTGCCGCAGCCGTCATGACAGGACGGAGCGGTGCGCTTCCGCTGCGTGTGCGTTGCGTCACCGACGGTAGGTCTAAATCTAGGGACGGGACAAGCCGATCGCGTAATCTGACACCGAACGGGTCGTTCTCTGCTGGCGTGTCAGGAGGCGCAGTCGATGGTGAAGAGGCGCGAACCAACGGCACGCCAGCTGCGGCTGGCAACGGAACTGCGCAGACTCCGCGAGGCTGCCGGGCTCAATTCACGGCAGGCAGCAGCGCTGCTCGGCGTGAACCCGGCCCAGATCACACATATCGAGTCCGCACTCGCAGGTGTCAGCGAGCAGCGAATCCGCCGCCTCGCCTCGCACTACGCCTGCACCGACGACGAGTTCGTCAATTCCCTGGTCGCGATGGCCGTCGATCGGACATGCGGCTGGTGGGAGGAATACCGGGGTCTGCTGCCCACTTCGTTCCTGGACCTGTCCGAGCTGGAGCACCACGCCAAGTTCCTGCGCCACGTAGCGATCCTGTATGTGCCGGGCCTGCTGCAGACGGAGGACTACTCGCGTGCCGTCTTCTCGTCCAGGCTGCCGGAACTGACCAGAGAGGAACTTGAGTTGCGCATTCAGCATCGAAGGGCGCGCCAGAAGTTCACTCTCCCGTACGAAGCGGTGATCCATGAGTCGGCACTTCGGATCCGAGTCAGCGATCGTGCCGTCGCGAGGGCCCAACTCGCCCGCCTCGTCGAGCTCTCCGAGGCAGAACACATCAGCCTGCGCGTCATTCCCTTTGACCTGGACGGCTTCGCCAGTGCCTCCAGCACGATGACGTACGTGGGCGGCCCCGTTCCCAAGCTGGACACCGTAGTCCGGGACGCATTGCACGGCTCAGCGTTCATCGACTCCGAGGCACAGCTCAACACGTATCGAACGAGCTTCCGTAAGGTGGAGGCCGTGTCACTCGCGCCCGAACAGTCGCGTGACTTCATCCACAAGCTGACCAAAGAGCTGTGAGGAACCACATGGGCAACTGGCGGAAGTCGTCCTATTCGGGGCCGGGCGACGGCAACGAGTGCGTGGAGATCGCGGCCACCCCCACCCACATAGCCGTCCGTGATTCGAAAGCCCCCGCCCGAGCCACCCTCACCTTCCCCGACGGCGCCTTCGGCCGCTTCCTGGAAGCGTTGAAGGAGAGCTCCGCCACGGCGGAGTAGGGGCTCAGCCCACGATCTCCCCGGTCGCCGCGTCCACCACCATGGTGACCGGCTCGCAGGTGGTGCCGTCCGCGTCGGGCCTGCACCCGGTGTCCGTGACGACCACCGACCACACCGCGCGCCAAGGGCCCTTGTCGCCCTTGGTGCGCTCGGTGGTGAGCGCACCCGCGTGGACGCGCAGCCCGGTGGTGTCGGTGCGCCCCTTCTTCTGGTCCGCGCGGATGATCTCCTCGGCCCGTCGTGCCGGGATCAGGTCGGCGGGCAGGGTCACGTGCGCGGGGCCGAGGTCGACCATCAGCCCGTGGACACGTCCGGCCCGGTCGAGGCGGACGTCGAGGCTGCGGGGCATCTCCGCGCCGCGCTCCTTGAACCGCCAGGACGTGACCCAGCCGGAGCCGGCGCTGTCGTGGACCGCGCGCGTGGTGTGCCAGGGCGCCGAGCCGGCCCAGGGGTAGTGGGCGCGCATGTAGGTACGGGCGATGCGGTAGGCGTCCGCGGTGCTGCGAGGCGTTGCCGCGCCCGGCACCGCGAAGGCCGCCTCCTTCGGGTGTCCGGTGCTTTCGAAGTCCACGGTCAGCCGGCGTCCGCCGGGCCACATCAGCTCGGCGGGGAATCCGCCCGCGAACTGGATCGACATCGAGCCGTTGTAGCCGTCGAGGCCGGGCCTGACCGTGACGGCACCGACGCGGTAGCGGTCGCCGAAGGCCTGGCGTACGGCCCGCTCGGCCGCCGCGCGCTCGTCGCCGTGTGCGTCCCGCACGGTGGAGCCGTCCACGTGGTCCAGGGTGACCGCGGTACCGCAGACGACCGCCCCGAGCACCGCGAGGACGGCCGTCACGGCCACGGTGGGCGCGGCCCAGGCCCGCCACGCGACCCTCCCGCGCGACCACACGAGCCCCGCGGCCACGCCGACGACGCCGCCGCCGGCGTTCATCTCCACGTCGGCGCTGTCGCAGGCGCCGCTCGTGAACGGGGCGAGCGCCTGGGCGAGTTCGATGAGGCAGGGCAGGGCCAGGACGCCGGCGAGCACGGGCAGCGGGCGCCGCAGCGCGAGCACGCCGAACAGGCCGAGCGGCACGAACATCGCCAGGTTCCACAGGCCCTGCGTGGTGAAGAAGGGCTCGGTGATCTCGTGGTTGATCACGCACTCGGCGCGTCCCGCCTCGCCGCCGCGCAGTGCGAGGGTGACCCCGAGGACACCGGTGAGGCAGAACGCCAGCGGTGCCCACCAGCCCGGACGAGCGGCCCGGCGCCGGCGTGCGAGCCACCACGCGAGGGCGCCCGCGACCATCGCGACGGCCGTGAGCCAGGCCAGGAAGCCGATGTCGTCCCCGAAAACAGCGTCGAACACGCGTGTGCCCCATCCCCCGATGCCATCCCCCGGCACACCACCCCACTGCTGCCGGAGGCGGTGCGGCTCCGGCGGCCTGGTCAGGGCCCCGGAAGCATGATCACTTCAGAGGACGCCCGCGACCGCCTCCCGGTTTCAGGCCGTGTGCCCCCGGTTCGCCGTGCCCGGGGACGTCCGTCCGGCGTCCGGCTCCGCGAGGTGCGTCGGGGCGAACATCCGCAGCACCGCCGGGAGGACGACCACCGACGGGCCCGGCGTGGCGAGCGCCTTCGCCAGGTCCTCCTCCAGGGTCTCCGGCGTCGTACGGACCCCGGGGACGCCGAAGGACTCGGCCAGGGCCACGTAGTCCGGGCGGGTCAGCTCCGTCGCCGTCGCCTGGCCGAAGGCGTCCGTCATGTACTCGCGGAGGATGCCGTAGCCGCCGTCGTCGACGATGAGCCAGGTGACCGGAAGGCCGTACTGAGCGGCCGTCGCCAGTTCCGCGATCGAGTACAGCGCGCCGCCGTCGCCCGACACCGCCAGCACCGGGCGGTCCGGGTCGGCCGCCGCCGCGCCCAGCGCGGCCGGGAAGCCGTAGCCGAGGCCGCCGGCGCCCTGGGCCGAGTGCATGGTGTTCGTGCCCCGGGGGTCGAAGGCCGACCAGGCCCAGTACGCCAGGATCGTCATGTCCCAGAAGGACGGGGAGTCGGCTGGCAGGGCGCGGCGGACGGACGCCAACACGTCCTGTTCCAGGGTGAGTTCCTGGGAGGCGATACGGTCGGCGACCTTCGCGAGAAGCTCCCGCACCCGCCCCGGCGCCGATGCGTCGCTCCGGTCGGTCACCGTCTCCAGCAGCGCCTGGAGGGCCAGTCGCGCGTCCGCGTGGATGCCCAGGGCGGGGTGGTTCGACTCCAGCTTGCCGGCGTCCGCCTCGATCTGGATCACCCGGCCGCGGGGCTTGAACGTGTGGTAGTTGGAGGACAGTTCGCCGAGGCCCGAGCCGACCACCAGCAGGACGTCCGCGTCCTCCAGGAAGTCCGTGGTGTGGCGGTCCTCCAGCCAGGACTGCATGGACAGCGGGTGCTCCCAGGGAAACGCCCCCTTGCCGCCGAAGGTGGTCACGACCGGTGCCTGCAGCTTCTCGGCGAGTTGCAGCAGCTTGCCGGGGGCGTCGGACCGTACGACTCCGCCGCCCGCGATGATCGCCGGACGGGCCGCGTTCGACAGCAGGTGGGCGGCGACCGCCGTCAGTTCGGGCCGCGGGACCAGCTCGTCCGGGGTCGCGTCCATGGCGGTCACCACGGGCAGCGACGCCTCGGCCAGCAGCACGTCCTGCGGGATCTCCACCCACACCGGACCGTGCGGTGCCGTCAGCGCCGACTTCCAGGCCGCCGCGATCGCGGAGGGGATCTGGGACTGGGTGCGGACCGTGTGGACGGACTTGACCACGCCCCGGAACGAGCCGGCCTGGTCGGGGAGTTCGTGGAGGTAGCCGCGGCGGCCCCCGCCCAGCCCCGCCGTCGGGACCTGGCTGCTGATCGCCAGCACGGGCGCGGAGGCGGCGGCGGCCTCCTGGAGCGCGGCGAGCGAGGTCAGGGCGCCGGGGCCGGTGGAGAGCAGCAGCGGGGCCGCCTCGCCGGTGACCCTGCCGTACGCGTCCGCCGCGAAGCCCGCGTTGTTCTCCACCCGCAGGCCGACGTAGCGCAGGGACGAGCGGCGCAGGGCGTCGAACATGCCGAGGGCGTGCTGGCCGGGCAGGCCGAAGACGGTCGTCGCGCCGAGCCCGGCCAGCGTTTCCACGACCAGGTCTCCGCCGTTGCGGCCGGGAGGGGGATTCAGCGCCGCCGCCGTCTGCTGGTCGGTCGGCCGGAGTACCAGGTCGTGGTCGTGCGTCACTTGGCTTCGGAGTCCTTCCGGGCCGCCGCGATCTGGCGGCTCATGATGGTGGTGAGTTCGTAGGCCGTGTGCGAGGCCGCCACCGAGGTGATCTCGGCGTGGTCGTACGCGGGGGCGACCTCGACGACGTCGGCCGAGACCAGGTTGCAGGACGCCAGGCCGCGCAGGATCTCCAGCAGCTCGCGGGAGGTCATGCCGCCGGCCTCGGGGGTGCCGGTGCCGGGCGCGTGGGCCGGGTCGAGGCAGTCGATGTCGATGGAGATGTACAGCGGGCGGTCGCCGATGCGCTGGCGCAGCTGGTCGGCGACCTCGTCGGCGCCCCGGCGGTAGATGTCGGCCGAGGTGACGATGCCGAAGCCCATCTTCTCGTCGTCGGTGAGGTCCTGCTTGCCGTACAGCGGGCCGCGGGTGCCGACGTGGGACAGGGCGGAGGTGTCGAGGATGCCCTCCTCCACCGCCCGGCGGAACGGGGTGCCGTGGGTGTACTCGGCCCCGAAGTAGGTGTCCCAGGTGTCCAGGTGCGCGTCGAAGTGGAGCAGGGCGACCGGGCCGTGCTTCTTCGCCATCGAGCGCAGCAGCGGGAGGGCGATCGTGTGGTCGCCGCCCAGGGTCATCAGGCGGGCGCCGGTGCCGAGCAGCTCGTCCGCGGCCGCCTCGATCGTCTCGACGGCCTCGTTGATGTTGAACGGGTTCACCGCGATGTCGCCGCCGTCGGCGACCTGCGCCAGGGCGAAGGGGGAGGCGTCCTGGGCCGGGTTGTAGGGGCGCAGGAGCCGGGACGCCTCGCGGATGGCGTTGCCGCCGAAGCGGGCGCCCGGCCGGTACGAGACGCCGGAGTCGAACGGCACGCCCACGACGGCGACGTCGGCGGTGCCGACCTCGTCCAGGCGGGGAAGCCGGGCGAAGGTCGCGGGTCCGGCGTACCGCGGGATGCGGGAGGAGTCGACGGGGCCGCGGGGCGTCTCGTTGCTGCTCATGGTGAAATGCCTTCTTTCTTGCGCTTCATCGCGCATGTACTGCTTTCCCTATGACTCTACTGGTGAGCCGGGACCGGTTCGGACGCGAGTTCGGGGGACCGTCCGGCCAGGCGCTCGCGCCAGACGGCGAGGACGGACTCGTCGGTGGGCCGCGTCGCCAGGGAGACGACGACGTAGGCGGCGAGGGAGGCGAGCAGGCCGTAGTAGACCGGCTCGTTGGCGAGGATGCCGTAGCCGGCCATGAGGCCGATCACGGAGAGGCCGCCGACGGTCACCGAGGCGAGGGCACCCTGGACGGTGCCGCGCTTCCACAGCAGGCCGCCGAGGATGGGCACGAGCAGGCCGCCGACCAGCAGGTTGTACGCGACGGTCAGCGCCTCGACCACGTTGTTCAGCGCGATCGCCGTACCGATCACCGCCACACCCATGACCAGGATGAACGCCCGGTTGCCGGCGACCTCGTCGTGTTCCGCGGACGGCTCCGAGCGCTTGGCGAGCCCCCGCAGCCGCGACCAGATGTCGTTGTTGGCGACCGTGGCGCAGGCGATCAGGGCGCCGGAGGAGGTGGACATCACGGCGGCCAGGGCGGCGGCCAGCACCAGGCCGCGCACGCCGATGGGCAGCTCGTCCTTGACGATGGTGGCGAAGGCGTCGTCCGGGCTGCCGAGCTTGGGGTAGAGCACCTTGGCGGCCGTGCCGATCACCGCGCCGGCGAGGGCGTAGGCCAGGCAGTAGGTCCCGGCCACCGTGCCGCCCCACTTGGCGGTCCTGTCGCTGCGGGCGGTGAACACGCGCTGCCAGATGTCCTGGCCGATGAGCATGCCGAAGGTGTAGATCAGGACGTAGGTGAAGATCGTCTCGCCGCCGATGCCCAGCGGGTCGAAGTACGAGGTCGGCAGCTTGGCCCTCATCGCGCCGAAGCCGCCCGCCTTGACGACCGCGATGGGCAGCAGCAGGAGCAGCACGCCGATGGTCTTCACCACGAACTGGACCATGTCGGTCAGGGTGATGGACCACATGCCGCCGAGGGTGGAGTAGGCGACGACGATCGAACCGCCGAGGATGATCGCGACGGTCCGGTTCAGGTCGAAGAGGACGTCGAAGATCGTGGCGTAGGCGATGGTGGACGTCACCGCGAGCATGAGGGTGTACGCCCACATGACCACGCCGGAGATCACGCCGGCCCGGCCGCCGTAGCGCAGGTCCAGCATCTCGGAGACGGTGTAGACCTTCAGGCGGGCGATACGGGCGGAGAAGAACACGGACAGGGCGAGCAGGCCGAGGCCGATGGTGAAGACCATCCACGCGCCGGAGAGGCCGTACCGGTAGCCGAGTCCCACGCCGCCGATGGTGGAGGCGCCGCCGAGGACGATCGCCGCCATGGTGCCGGAGTACATGGCGGGTCCCAGGCGGCGGCCGGCCACCAGGAAGTCGCTCTTCGACCTGGCGCGGCGCATGCCCCACCAGCCCATGGCCAGCATGCCGGCGAGATAGACGACGATCACTGTGTAGTCGACGGCCATGAGGCGGCCCTCCTTCGCGCACTGTCGGTGGCGTGTCGTGCAGAGACGTGGGGGTGTGACGGCAGCGGATCGCGGGGACATCCGCCCGTACCCGCGGCTGCCGTTCGGTGTTGACACTAGGTGGCCCGAAAGCGACTGCGAAGTGTACGTTTCATCCATAGAAGCGGGACCGGATGGAGGGAACGCACACCATGCCGGAAACGATCACCCCAGCGGTCCCACCGACCCCACCCGTCCCGCTCTCGGCCCTGTTGGCCCGCGAGGACCTGGCGCTGCGGCAGATCGCGGGCCCGCAGGACCCCTCGATCGTGATCCACTGGGCGCACACCTCGGAGATGGCCGATCTGTACCCGTATCTGCTGGGCGGCGAGCTGCTGCTCACGGCCGGGGTACACATCCCGGAGGCGGCGGGGTCGAGCACCTACTTCGACGACTACGTCGCGCGCATCGTGGCGGCGGGCGGCGCGGCCCTCGGCTTCGGTCTGGCCCCGGTGCACGACACGGTCCCGCCCGCCCTGGTCGCCGCCTGCGAACGCCATGGGCTGCCGCTGCTGGAGGTCCCGCCCCAGACCACCTTCTCCGGGGTGGCCCGCGCGGTGTGGCAGCTGATGGCCCAGGCCCGCCTGGCCGAACTGCGCCACGTCACGGAGGCCCAGCAGAGCCTCTCCTCGGCCGCCGCGCGCCCGGACCCGGTGCCGTCGGTGCTGCGCCGCCTGGCCCAGCACCTCCTTGCCCACGCGGTGCTCTACGGCCCCGACGGCACCGCCCTCGCGTCCGCGGGCCGCGAACCTGCCGAGGAGGTGCGCCGCGCACTGGCCGGCCTGGCGACGGTGGTCCGCCCCACCGACGCCCCGCCGCCCGAAGCGGACCGGGCGGCCGCGGCGGGACCGCACCCTTCCGGCACGGACCAGGCCCCCGCTCCCCCGTCGGCCCCCGCCCGCCCGCGGCCCACCTCCGCCACCGACACCGCCGGCTCCGCGCACCTCGCCGTCTACGCCCTCGGCGCCGGCGACGGGTTCGTCCTCGGGGTGGCCGCGCCGCGGCGCGAGCCCGGTGACCACACCATCGCCTCCGTCGCCGCGGTGCTGCTGTCGCTGCTGACCGGCAAGCACCACAGCGGCGCCGGGGCGGGGCGGTCCTCGGCGCTGGTGCGGCTGCTGCTCGGTGCCGCGCCGGAGGCGGTCGCGCCACTGCTGGGAGAGGGCCGTTGGACCGTGGTGCACGGGCGGCCCGAGGGGCAGCTCCCGGACGCCGTCGCCGCCTCCGCGCTCGGCGCCGCCCTGGGGTCGCCGCTGGTGGACCTCGCCCATGACGTCGTACGGGTGCTGGTGCCGGGCGGGCGGGCACCGGGGCCGCAGGACGGCTGGACGCTCGGGGTGAGCGCCGCCGCGGAGCCGCGCGAGTGGGCGGCCGCCGACGCCCAGGCGGCCCGTGCCCTCGCCCGGGCCCGCGCCACCCGCAGCCCGCTGGTCCGGCACGGCGCCCGGCCGGGGTGGGAGGACCTGGTGCCGCGGGCGGACGCCGAGGCACACGCCCGCGCGCTGCTCGCCCCGCTCGCCGGCCGGCCCGAACTCACCGAGACGCTGCGCAACTGGCTGTCCCTGCACGGCAGTTGGGACCGTACGGCGGTGGCGCTGGACGTGCACCGCAACACCGTGCGGCAGCGGATCGCCCGCTGCGCCGCCCTGTTGGACGCCGACCTGGACGACCCGGACGTGCGCATGGAGTTGTGGTTCGCCCTGCGGCACGGCTGACCCGGCGAGTGAGCCGCGTCCCAGCGGGCGATATGCCGAGGACGCCCGCAGCGCGCTGCCTCACAATGGGAGGCATGCCGATATCCGGGACACCCAGCCGCGCCCAGCTCGTCGACCACCTGGTGAGGACCCGTATCGCGGGGGACGTCGCCACGCCCCGCGAGAACAACCTCTCCCACTACCGCCAGCTCGCCAACGGGGTCCGGAACTTCTGGCTCGGCCTGGAACTGGGCGACCGCTGGACGGACGAGCAGGACGTGCTCGCTGTGATGGCGGAGAGAGTCGGCGTCAGCGACGACCCCGAGTACCGGTACGGGCAGGACACCATCGACCCCGAGCTGACGGTGGACGCGCTGGAGCGGATGGCGGGGCGGCTGCGCAAGGCGGCCGAGGGGCGGCAGCGGGTGCTGTTCGCGACCGGTCACCCGGGTGGCCTGCTGGACGTGCACCGGGCCACGGCCGGCGCGCTGCGCGCCGCCGGCTGCGAGATCGTGGTCATCCCGGACGGGCTGCAGACGGACGAGGGGTACGTCATGCAGTTCGCGGACGTGGCGGTGCTGGAGCACGGGGCGACGCTGTGGCACACCCACTCCGGGGAGCCGATGCGGGCCATCCTGACGGGACTTGAGCGCGAGGGGCGCCCGCTGCCGGACCTGGTGGTCGCGGACCACGGCTGGGCGGGGTACGCCGGACAGCACGGCCTGGACTCGGTCGGGTACGCCGACTCCAACGACCCGGCGCTGTTCCTCGCCGAGTCCGAGGGCACCCTGCAGGTCGTCGTGCCGCTCGACGACCATGTGGTCAGCCCGCGTCACTACGATCCCCTGACGGCGTATCTGCTGGCCGAGGCGGGGCTGGCGTAACGCCGGCGGCGGGCTCAGCGCGGGACGCGGACCACGCCCTCCTGGATGACCGTGATGGCGAGCCGGCCGTCCTGCGTGTAGATACGGGCCTGGCCCAGGCCGCGGCCGCCGTGCGCGGACGGCGACTCCTGGTCGTACAGCAGCCATTCGTCGGCGCGGAAGGGCCGGTGGAACCACATCGCGTGGTCCAGGGAGGCGCCCACGACATCTCCCACGGCCCAGCCGCCCCGGCCGTGCGCGAGCAGCACCGAGTCGAGCAGGGTCATGTCGGAGACGTAGGTGGCGAGGACGACGTGCAGCAGCGGTTCGTCGACAGCACCGCCCAGCTTGCCGTTGGCCCGGAACCACACCTGGCTGTGCGGCTCGCGCGGCTCGCCGAACTGCCCGTACGGCGGCTCGTCCACGTACCTGAGGTCGATCGCCTCGCGGGCCTCCAGGAACCTCTCGACGACCTCGGGGGCGAGGTGGCCGTAGCCGCGCAGCCGCTCCTGCGAGGTCGGCAGCGTCGCCGGGTCGGGCGAGGCGGGCATGGGCGCCTGGTGCTCCAGACCCTCCTCGTACGTCTGGAAGGACGCCGAGAGGTGGAAGATCGGCTTGCCGTGCTGGACGGCGACCACGCGGCGGGTGGTGAAGGACCGGCCGTCGCGGATGCGGTCGACGGTGTAGACGATCGGCGCGCCGGGGTCGCCGGGGCGCAGGAAGTACGCGTGCAGCGAGTGGGCGGGCCGGTCCGCGGGGACCGTCCGCCCGGCGGCGACCAGCGCCTGCGCGGCGACCTGCCCGCCGAAGACACGGGGTACGACGGCGGAGCGGGACTGGCCGCGGAAGATGTTCTCCTCGATCTGCTCCAGGTCGAGCAGATCGAGGAGATCCTGGAGTGCCTGGCTCATGGCGTCAGTTGTACCGGCCAGTGATTGCGGGGACCTTACAGACCCATGTCCTTGGCGATGATCGACTTCATGATCTCGCTGGTGCCGCCGTAGATGCGGTTGACGCGGTTGTCCGCGTACAGGCGGGCGATCGGGTACTCGTTCATGTAGCCGTAGCCGCCGTGCAGCTGGAGGCAGCGGTCGATGACGCGGTGGGCGACCTCGGTGCAGAACAGCTTGGCGGAGGCGGCCTCGGCGGGGGTCAGCTCACCGGCGTCCAGGGCCTCCGTGGCGCGGTCGGCGACGGCCTCGGCCGCGTCCACCTCGGCCTGGCAGGCGGCCAGCTCGAACTTCGTGTTCTGGAAGTGGGCGACCGGCTTGCCGAAGACGGTGCGCTCCTGCACGTACTGCTTGGCGAACCGGACGGCGGCCTTGGCCTGCGCGTAGGCGCCGAAGGCGATGCCCCAGCGCTCGGAGGCCAGGTTGTGGCCGAGGTAGTAGAAGCCCTTGTTCTCCTCGCCGAGCAGGTCCTCGACCGGGACCTTGACGTCGACGAACGCCAGCTCGGCGGTGTCGGAGGTCTTCAGGCCGAGCTTGTCCAGCTTGCGGCCGACGGAGTAGCCCTCGGACTTGGTGTCCACGGCGAACAGGGAGATGCCGTGGCGGCGGTCCTCGGCGGTGGGCGCGGCGGTGCGGGCACAGACGATCACCTTGTCGGCGTGGACGCCGCCGGTGATGAAGGTCTTGGCACCGTTGAGGACGTAGTGGGTGCCGTCCTCGCTCAGCTTGGCGGTGGACTTCATGCCCGCGAGGTCGGAGCCGGTGCCCGGCTCCGTCATCGCGATGGCCCACATCTCCTCGCCGCTGACGAACTTCGGCAGGTAGCGCTTCTTCTGCTCGTCGGTGGCGAGCATCTTGATGTACGGCAGGGCGAGCAGCACGTGGACGCCGGAGCCGCCGAACTGCACGCCGGCACGGGCGGTCTCCTCGTAGAGGACGGCCTCGAACTTGTGGCTGTCCAGGCCGGCGCCGCCGAACTCCTCCGGCACGTTGATGCCGAAGATGCCCAGCTCACCGAGCTTGTAGTAGAAGTCGCGCGGCGCCTGGCCGGCGGCGAACCACTCGTCGTAGACGGGGACGACCTCGGCCTCGATGAAGGCGCGCAGGGTCTCCCGGAAAGCCTCGTGATCCTCGTTGAACACCGTACGGCGCACGCCGCCCACCTCCACCTGTCTAAGCGCTTGCTCAGAATCGAAGATACCGGCGAGTACGGCGATGCGTCCAGGGTGAGCTGTGCCACCCGCCCGGGACGGGGCGGCGGACCCGGCGCGCCCGTCAGCCCTCGGTGACCCCCGCCGCCCCGAACGCCCCCCGGGCCATGCGGTGCAGCAGCGCCGCCATGGCGCCCCGCCCGGGCAGCGTCCCCGCGCGGCCCAGGTGCGGGGTGGAGTTCAGCAGGCCGAAGACCGAGTGGACGGCCGAGCGGGCCGACGGCTCGGACAGTCCCGGATAGACCTCCCGCACGACCTCCACCCACAGCTCGACGTACTGCCGCTGGAGCTGGCGCACCAGCTTGCGGTCGCTGTCGCGCAGGCGGTCCAGCTCGCGGTCGTGCAGGGTGATCAGAGGACGGTCGTCCAGGGCGAAGTCGATGTGGCCCTCGATCAGGGAGTCGAGGACCGCGGAGGCGCCCGTTCGGCCGTCCGCCTCCGCCAGACGCCGCTTGGCCCCCGTCAGCAGCTGGCCGCTGATGCCCACCAGCAGCTCGGCGAGCATCGCGTCCTTGCCCGGGAAGTGCCGGTACAGACCGGGACCGCTGATGCCGACCGCGGCACCTATCTCGTCGACACCGACGCCGTGGAAGCCACGCTCGGCGAAGAGCCGGGCGGCCTCCTTGAGGATCTGCTCGCGGCGGGTGGGGGCGTCGGTTCTGGTGACCATGCAGGCAATTCTAGACAGCGAGGTTAGCGGTCGTTAACCTGAAGGAAATGGTTAACGCTCATTAACAGCGGAATCACGGGTTCGATCACCGGGTGAGGGGACCGCAGGATGCAGGAGGCACCGGAGCTCCGGAGCGCGGCAGATCCCGCGTCGGAGGCCTGGCGGGCCAATGAGAAAGCCCATCTCGCGCTCGTCGGCGAACTGCGCGCCAAGCTGGCCGCGGCGGCCCTCGGCGGCGGCGAGAAGGCGCGGGCGCGGCACACCGCGCGCGGCAAGCTGCTGCCGAGGGACAGGGTGGACACGCTGCTCGACCCGGGGTCGCCGTTCCTGGAGCTGGCGCCCCTCGCGGCCGACGGGATGTACGACGGGCAGGCCCCGGCGGCCGGGGTGATCGCCGGGATCGGGCGGGTCAGCGGACGCGAGTGCGTGATCGTCGCGAACGACGCCACGGTCAAGGGCGGCACGTACTACCCGATGACCGTGAAGAAGCACCTGCGTGCCCAGGAGGTGGCCCTCGACAACCGGCTGCCGTGTGTGTACCTGGTCGACTCCGGTGGCGCGTTCCTGCCGATGCAGGACGAGGTCTTCCCCGACCGGGACCACTTCGGACGGATCTTCTACAACCAGGCCCGGATGTCCGGCGCCGGGATCCCGCAGATCGCGGCCGTTCTCGGCTCGTGCACCGCCGGCGGCGCCTACGTCCCGGCGATGAGCGACGAGGCCGTGATCGTCCGTGGCCAGGGCACGATCTTCCTCGGCGGGCCGCCGCTCGTGAAGGCGGCCACCGGCGAGGTCGTCACGGCGGAGGAGCTGGGCGGCGGCGAGGTGCACTCCCGGGTCTCCGGGGTCACCGACCATCTCGCCGAGGACGACGCGCACGCCCTCCGGATCGTCCGGAACATCGTCGCCACGCTCCCGGCCCGGCGGTCCCTGCCCTGGGAGGTCACGCCCGTCACCGACCCCAAGGCCGACCCGTACGGGCTCTACGGCGCCGTCCCGGTCGACTCCCGCACCCCCTACGACGTCCGCGAGATCATCGCGCGCGTGGTCGACGGCTCGCGGTTCGCCGAGTTCAAGAGCGAGTTCGGGCAGACCCTGATCACCGGCTTCGCCCGGATCCACGGCCACCCGGTCGGCATCGTCGCCAACAACGGCATCCTCTTCTCCGAGTCCGCCCAGAAGGGCGCCCACTTCATCGAGCTGTGCGACCAGCGCGGGATCCCGCTGGTGTTCCTGCAGAACATCTCCGGGTTCATGGTCGGCAAGGACTACGAGGCGGGCGGTATCGCCAAGCACGGCGCCAAGATGGTCACGGCGGTCGCCTGTACGCGCGTGCCCAAGCTGACGGTCGTCGTCGGCGGGTCGTACGGCGCGGGCAACTACTCGATGTGCGGCCGGGCCTACTCGCCCCGCTTCCTGTGGATGTGGCCCAACGCCAAGATCTCCGTCATGGGCGGCGAGCAGGCCGCGTCCGTCCTCGCCACGGTCAAGCGCGACCAGCTGGAAGCGCGCGGCGAGAACTGGCCGGACGGGGACGAGGAGGCCTTCAAGGCGCCGATCCGCGCGCAGTACGAGCGCCAGGGCAACGCCTACTACGCCACCGCCCGCCTCTGGGACGACGGCGTGATCGACCCGCTCGAAACCCGTCAGGTGCTCGGACTCGCCCTGACGGCCTGTGCCAACGCGCCACTGGGAGAGCCCCAGTTCGGCGTCTTCCGGATGTGAGGAGGGGAACCGTGTTCGACACAGTGCTGGTCGCCAACCGGGGCGAGATCGCCGTACGTGTCATCCGTACGCTCCGCTCGCTGGGCGTGCGCTCGGTGGCGGTCTTCTCCGACGCCGACGCCGACGCGCGGCACGTCCGGGAGGCCGACACGGCCGTACGGATCGGGCCGGCGCCCGCGGCCGAGAGCTATCTGTCCGTCGACCGCCTCCTGGAGGCCGCCGCCCGCACGGGTGCGCAGGCCGTCCACCCCGGGTACGGCTTCCTGGCCGAGAACGCGGGCTTCGCGCGGGCGTGCGAGGAGGCGGGGCTGGTCTTCGTCGGCCCGTCCGCGGACGCGATCGCGCTCATGGGCGACAAGATCCGCGCCAAGGAGACGGTGCAGGCGGCCGGGGTGCCGGTGGTGCCGGGCGGCCGGGACCCCGACCTCGCCGAGGCGGCCCGCGCACTGGGCGCGCCCGTGCTGCTCAAGCCCTCCGCCGGCGGCGGCGGCAAGGGCATGCGGCTGGTGCGGGACATGACCGTGCTGGAGGAGGAGATCGCCGCCGCCCGCCGCGAGGCCCGCGCCTCCTTCGGCGACGACACGCTGCTCGTGGAGCGGTGGGTCGACCGGCCCCGGCACATCGAGATCCAGGTGCTGGCCGACGGGCACGGCAACGTCGTCCATCTCGGCGAGCGCGAGTGCTCCCTCCAGCGGCGCCACCAGAAGATCATCGAGGAGGCGCCGAGCGTGCTCCTCGACGAGGCGACGCGCGCGTCGATGGGCGAGGCGGCGGTGCAGGCGGCGCGCTCGTGCGGGTACCGGGGCGCGGGCACGGTGGAGTTCATCGTGCCGGGCGGGGACCCGTCCTCGTACTACTTCATGGAGATGAACACCCGCCTCCAGGTGGAGCACCCGGTCACCGAGCTGATCACCGGGCTGGACCTGGTGGAGTGGCAGCTGCGGGTGGCGGCCGGGGAGCGGCTGGGCTTCGCCCAGGAGGACGTGACGCTGACCGGGCACGCCGTCGAGGCCCGGATCTGCGCCGAGGACCCCGCCCGCGGCTTCCTCCCCTCCGGCGGCACGGTCCTGCTGCTGGACGAGCCGCGGGGCGACGGCGTGCGCACCGACTCCGGGCTCAGCGAGGGCACCGAGGTGGGCAGCCTGTACGACCCGATGCTGTCCAAGGTGATCGCCTACGGCCCCGACCGGGCGACCGCGCTCAGGAAGCTCCGGGCGGCCCTCGCCCAGACGGTCACGCTGGGCGTGCAGACCAACGCGGGCTTCCTGCGGCGGCTGCTGGCCCATCCGGCGGTCGTGGCGGGCGAGCTGGACACGGGGCTGGTGGAGCGCGAGGTGGACGGGCTGGTACCGGACGGGGTGCCGGCGGAGGTCTACGCGGCCGCGGCGCTGCTGCGGCAGGCCGCGCTCGCGCCCGCCGGCGGCTCGGGCTGGACGGACCCGTTCGCGGCCGCGGACGGCTGGCGGCTGGGCGGTGACCGGGCCTGGACGCCGCACCACCTGCAGGTGCCGGGGCACGAGCCGGTGACCGTGCGGGTGCGCAGCACGCCGGACGGCGCCACGGAACTGCTGCTGCCCGGGGCGGACATGCCGCTGCGGGCGTCCGGGGGCGTGCCCCCGCGGCCCGGCGCCGCACACCGGTTCGGCTTCCTGCTGGACGGCGTCTCCCACACCTTCGCGGCCGGGCCGGACGGCTCCTGGCTGGGCCGGGACGGCGACGCCTGGCACGTGCGCGACCACGACCCGGTCGCCGCGTCCCTCACCCGGTCCGGGCACGCGGGCGCGGACTCGCTGACCGCGCCGATGCCCGGCACGGTCACGGTGGTCAAGGTGGCCGTCGGTGACGACGTCACGGCAGGCCAGAGCCTGCTGGTGGTGGAGGCGATGAAGATGGAGCACGTCATCTCCGCCCCGCACGCGGGCACGGTCGCCGAGCTGGACGTGGCCCCGGGCACCACGGTCGCCATGGACCAGGTGCTCGCCGTGATCGCACCACACGCCGAGGAAGGGGTGGCCCAGTGACCGCCGACGGACTCCCCATGGTCGTGCCGGCCGCCGATCTGCCCGCACGGGTGCGGATCTACGAGGTCGGCGCGCGCGACGGGCTGCAGAACGAGAAGAGGACCGTACCGGCCGAGATCAAGGCGGAGTTCATCCGCCGGCTCGCCGGCGCGGGCCTGACGACCATCGAGGCGACCAGCTTCGTGCACCCCAAGTGGGTGCCCCAACTGGCCGACGCCGAGCAGCTGTTCCCGATGGTCGGCGACCTGCCGGGGGTGGCGCTGCCCGTCCTGGTGCCCAACCAGCGCGGGCTGGACCGGGCGCTGGCGCTCGGCGCCGACCGGATCGCCGTCTTCGCCAGCGCCACCGAGTCCTTCGCGAAGGCCAACCTCAACCGCACGCTGGACGAGTCGCTGGCCGTGTTCGAGCCGGTGGTGCGGCAGGCGAAGGACCGGGACGTGCACGTGCGCGGCTATGTGTCCATGTGCTTCGGCGACCCCTGGGAGGGCGCGGTCCCCCTGCACCAGGTGGCCCGTGTCTGCAAGGCCCTGCGGGACATGGGCTGCGACGAGCTGAGCCTCGGCGACACGATCGGCGTGGCCACCCCCGGCCATGTGCTCGAACTGCTCAACCTGCTCAATGAGGAGGGCGTGCCGACCAACATGCTCGGCGTGCACTTCCACGACACCTACGGCCAGGCGCTCGCCAACACCTATGCGGCCCTGGAGCACGGGGTGACCACGGTCGACTCCTCGGCCGGCGGACTCGGCGGCTGCCCGTACGCCAAGTCCGCCACCGGCAACCTCGCCACCGAGGACCTCGTCTGGATGCTGCACGGCCTCGGCATCCAGACCGGGGTCGACCTCGGCCGTCTCACCGCCACCAGCGTGTGGATGGCCGCCCATCTGGACCGGCCCAGCCCGTCCCGCACCGTCCGCGCTCTCTCCCACAAGGACCAGTGATCAGCATGGACCACCGTCTCAGCCCTGAGCTGGAGGAACTCCGCCGTACGGTGGAGGAGTTCGCGCACGACGTGGTGGCGCCGAAGATCGGCGACTTCTACGAGCGACACGAGTTCCCCTACGAGATCGTCCGCGAGATGGGCCGCATGGGCCTGTTCGGGCTGCCGTTCCCGGAGGAGTACGGCGGCATGGGCGGCGACTACCTGGCCCTCGGCATCGCCCTGGAGGAACTGGCCCGGGTGGACTCCTCGGTGGCGATCACCCTGGAGGCGGGGGTGTCGCTGGGCGCCATGCCGCTGCACCTCTTCGGCACGGACGAGCAGAAGCGCGAGTGGCTGCCCCGCCTGTGCGCGGGCGAGATCCTGGGCGCGTTCGGTCTGACCGAGCCGGACGGCGGCAGCGACGCGGGCGCGACCCGTACGACGGCCCGCCTGGACCCGGACACGAACGAGTGGGTGATCAACGGCACGAAGTGCTTCATCACCAACTCCGGCACGGACATCACGGGTCTGGTGACGGTCACCGCGGTGACCGGCCGCAAGCCGGACGGCAAGCCGCGGATCTCCTCGATCATCGTCCCGTCCGGCACGCCGGGCTTCACGGTCGCCGCGCCCTACTCGAAGGTCGGCTGGAACGCCTCCGACACCCGTGAGCTGTCGTTCGCCGACGTCCGCGTCCCCGCCGCCAACCTCCTGGGCGAGGAGGGCCGGGGCTACGCCCAGTTCCTGCGCATCCTGGACGAGGGCCGCATCGCCATCGCGGCGCTCGCCACGGGCCTGGCGCAGGGCTGTGTGGACGAGTCGGTGAAGTACGCGAAGGAACGCCACGCCTTCGGCAGGCCGATCGGCGCCAACCAGGCCATCCAGTTCAAGATCGCCGACATGGAGATGAAGGCGCACACGGCCCGCCTGGCCTGGCGGGACGCGGCCAGCCGTTTGGTCGCGGGCGAGCCCTTCAAGAAGGAGGCGGCGCTGGCCAAGCTCCACTCCTCCACGGTCGCCGTCGACAACGCCCGCGACGCCACACAGATCCACGGCGGCTACGGCTTCATGAACGAGTACCCGGTGGCCCGCATGTGGCGCGACTCCAAGATCCTGGAGATCGGCGAGGGCACGAGCGAGGTCCAGCGGATGCTGATCGCGCGGGAACTGGGGCTGGCGGGCTGAGGCCCGCGGGGCGCCCCTGCGGGCGGGGCGCCTGGCGTCACCCTCGCCGCCGAGACGGTACGGGCACCGACCCCCTGGACATCGAGTGAGGTTAGGCTAACCTGACCTTCGAACCAGTCCGGTGGGTCGCCCCGCCCTGTTCCGAAAGCAGCCGAGCCATGTCCAACGCCCCTGCCCCGCACATGAATCGCCGCGGCATCCTCGCCGCGGGCGGCGTCCTCGCACTCGGCGCCGCGCTCACCGCCTGCGGGGACGGCAAGGGCGAAGACACCGGCCCGGGCAGCGGGACGCAGGCCGCCAGGTCCGGCCCCTGGTCCTTCAAGGACGACCGCGGCACGACCGTGAAGCTCGACAGGGTCCCCGCGAACATCGTCGCCTTCACCGGTGTCGGCGCGGCACTCCACGACTACGGCATCCAGGTCAAGGGCGTCTTCGGCCCGACGACGACCAAGGACGGCAAGCCCGACGTCCAGGCCGGCGACATGGACGTCAGCAAGGTGACGGTCCTCGGCAACACCTGGGGCCAGTTCAGCATCGAGAAGTACGCCTCGCTCGCGCCCGACGTGCTGGTCTCCACGATGTTCGACGGCGCCGGCACGCTCTGGTACGTCCCCGAGGAGTCGAAGAAGAAGATCGCCCAACTGGCCCCCAGCGTCGGCATCTCCGTCTACGACCGTCAGCTCACCCAGTCGCTGCAGCGCATGTGGAGCCTGGCCGAGTCGCTCGGCGCCGACATGAGGGCCGCCAAGGTGACCGACGCCAAGAAGCGGTTCGAGGCCGCCGCCGCCCGGCTGCGCGCCGCCGCCAAGGCCAAGCCCGGCATCAAGGTGATGGCCGGCAGCGCGAGCGACCAGCTGTTCTACGTCTCGGGCACCGACCTCTCCGTGGACCTGGAGTACTTCAAGGCCCTCGGCGTGAACTTCGTGGAGCCGCCGGAGAGCGCCAAGAAGCAGGGCGGCGGCTGGTACGAGTCGCTGAGCTGGGAGAACGTCGACAAGTACCCGGCCGACATCATCATGATGGACGACCGGTCCTCGACCATCCAGCCGGCCGACATCAGCAAGGCGACCTGGAAGAAGCTGCCCGCGGTGAAGGCGGGGCAGGTCATCGCCCGCTCGCCCGAGCCGATCCTGTCGTACGACAAGTGCGTGCCGCTGCTCACCGGTCTGGCCGAGGCCCTGGAGAAGGCGAAGAAGGTCAGCTGACCTCCGGGCCACCCCTGACACAGCCCTGAACCCCACCCTCAGGAGCCACCCATGACGACGGCCGTAGCCGCCCCGTTCCGCTTCTTCTCCCTGCAGGTCGTCCGGACGAGGCGGCTGGGGCCGTCTCTGGTGCGCGTGACCTTCGGCGGAGCCGATCTGCACGCCTTCCACTCCGACGGGCGGGACCAGTCCCTGTCCCTGTTCCTGCCGCACCCGGGCCAGCCGGAGCCCGTCGTGCCCCTGGAGCTGGGCGACGACTGGTGGCAGGCGTGGCGTGAACTCCCGGACGGCATACGGGCGGTCATGCGCTCGTACACCCTCCGGGCTCTGCGCCGCGACCCCCTGGGGCAGACGGCCGAGATCGACATCGACTTCGCGCTGCACGGCGTCGGGCCCGGCGCCTGCACGCCCGCCGGCCCCGCCTCCCGCTGGGCCTCCCGGGCCGGTGCCGGCGACCGGGTCCTGCTGCTCGGTCCGGCCGTCGCCGACAACCGGGCGATCCGCTTCCGCCCGCCCGAGGACACCGACCTCGTCGTACTGTGGGGCGACGAGACCGCCGTACCGGCCGCGACCGCGATCCTGGAGTCCCTGCCCGCCGGCACCCGCGTCCGGACCTGGCTGGAGGTGCCGCACGCCGGTGACATCCAGGACGTGCGCACGCAGGCGGACGCGGAGATCACGTGGCTCGTACGGCACGACGGGTCCCCCACGGCCGTCGATGCCGTACGGGCCGCCCGACTCCCCGCCACCGAGCGGCCGTACGTGTGGATCGCCGGGGAGTCGGGGCAGGTGAAGGCGCTGCGGCGGTATTTCGTCGGCGAGTGCGGGGTGGACCGGCGGCGGGTGACCTTCGTCGGGTACTGGCGGCAGGGGATGACCGAGGAACAGTTGCGGGCCGCCGAGTAACTCCCCCTGGAGTGACGCCGGTCACGGGTCACCCATGTCTTGATCCAGGGAAGTTAGGTTAGGCTAACCTAAGCTTAAACCCCGCACGGACTGTCCCCTCGGAGGACCCCCACATGCGCTCGCACCTGCTCAATGGCCTCACCGCGGAGCACTACCGAAGCTCCGTGACCGATGGAGTCGAGCGGGTGGCGGCCAAACTCGCCACCACCGACCGTCCGTTCACCGGCGTCACCGTGGACGCCCTCGCCCCCCGCGTCGACGCCATCGACCTGGACCGCCCGCTCGGCGACACCGCCGCCGTCCTGGACGAGCTGGAGGACGTCTACCTCCGCGACGCGGTCTACTTCCACCACCCCCGCTACCTCGCCCACCTGAACTGCCCCGTCGTCATCCCGGCCGTGCTCGGCGAGGCCGTGCTCTCGGCGGTCAACTCCTCGCTGGACACCTGGGACCAGTCGGCCGGCGGCACCCTGATCGAGCGCAAGCTCGTCGACTGGACGGCCCGGCGGATCGGCCTCGGGCCCGCCGCGGACGGCGTGTTCACCTCCGGCGGCACCCAGTCCAACCTCCAGGCCCTGCTCCTCGCCCGCGAGGAGGCCAAGAGCGAAGACCCCGCCACCCTGCGCGTCTTCGCCTCCGAAGCCGGCCACTTCAGCGTGCAGAAGGCCGCCAGACTGCTCGGGCTGGGACAGGAGGCCGTCGTCCCCGTCCCCGTCGACCACGAGAAGCGCCTGCAGACCGTCGCCCTCGCCCACGAGCTGGAGCGCTGCCGGCGCGACGGCCTGACCCCCATGGCCGTCGTCGCCACCGCCGGCACCACCGACTTCGGCTCCATCGACCCGCTCCCGGAGATCGCCGGACTGTGCGCCCAGTACGGCGCGTGGATGCACGTCGACGCGGCCTACGGCTGCGGGCTGCTCGCCTCCCTGAAGTACCGGCAACGCATCGACGGCATCGAGCGCGCCGACTCGGTCACCGTCGACTACCACAAGTCCTTCTTCCAGCCGGTGAGCTCCTCCGCCGTCCTGGTGAGGGACGCGGCCACCCTGCGGCACGCCACCTACCACGCGGAGTACCTCAACCCGCGACGCATGGTGCAGGAACGTATCCCCAACCAGGTCGACAAGTCCCTGCAGACCACCCGCCGCTTCGACGCCCTCAAACTGTGGCTGACCCTGCGGGTGATGGGCGCCGACGGTATCGGGCAGCTCTTCGACGAGGTCTGCGACCTGGCGGCCGAGGGCTGGAAGCTGCTCGCCGCCGACCCCCGCTACCACGTCGTCGTCGAACCCGCCCTGTCCACCCTCGTCTTCCGCTACATCCCGGCGGCCGTCACCGACCCGGCCGAGATCGACCGCGCCAACCTCTACGCCCGCAAGGCCCTGTTCGCCTCCGGCGAGGCCGTGGTCGCGGGCACCAAGGTCGGCGGCCGCCACTACCTGAAGTTCACCCTGCTCAACCCCGAGACCACGACGGGCGACATCGCCGCCGTCCTCGACCTGATCGCCGGCCACGCCGAGCAGTACCTGGGAGAGTCCCTTGACCGCGCGTCCTGAAACCCCGCACACGACCTACGACTTCGTGGGGATCGGGCTCGGCCCCTTCAACCTCGGCCTCGCCTGCCTGACCGAACCGATCGCCGGCCTGGACGGCGTCTTCCTGGACGCCAAACCGGACTTCGAGTGGCACGCCGGGATGTTCCTGGACGGCGCCCACCTGCAGACCCCGTTCATGTCGGACCTGGTCACCCTGGCCGACCCGACCTCCCCGTACTCCTTCCTCAACTACCTGAAGGAGAAGGGCAGACTCTACTCGTTCTACATCCGCGAGAACTTCTATCCGCTGCGGGTGGAGTACGACGACTACTGCCGCTGGGCGGCGGGCAAGCTGAGCAGCGTCCGGTTCGGCACGACGGTCACCGAGGTGACGTACGAGGACGAGCTGTACGTCGTCCGCACCGCGGCCGGTGACACCTACCGCGCCCGCCACCTGGTCCTCGGCACCGGCACCCCGCCGCACATCCCGGACGCCTGCCGGGGTCTGGGCGGCGACTTCCTCCACAACTCCCGCTATGTGCACCACAGGGCGGAGCTGCAGCGCAAGAAGTCGATCACGCTGGTCGGCAGCGGCCAGTCGGCGGCCGAGATCTACTACGACCTGCTCGGTGAGATCGACGTCCACGGCTACCAGCTGAACTGGGTCACCCGCTCCGCGCGCTTCTTCCCCCTCGAATACACCAAGCTCACGCTGGAGATGACCTCCCCGGAGTACGTCGACTACTACCGCGAGCTGCCCGAGGCCACCCGCTACCGGCTGACCGCCGAGCAGAAAGGCCTGTTCAAGGGCATCGACGGCGACCTGATCAACGACATCTTCGACCTCCTCTACCAGAAGAACCTCGCCGGCCCGGTCCCCACCCGCCTGCTCACCAACTCCTCGCTGAACGGCGCACGGTACGCGGACGGCACGTACACGCTCTCCTTCCGCCAGGAGGAGCAGGAGAAGGACTACGAGCTGACCAGCGAGGGCCTGATCCTCGCCACCGGCTACCGGTACACCGAGCCGGACTTCCTCAAGCCCGTCAGGGACCGGCTGCGCTACGACTCCCGGGGCAACTTCGACATCGCCCGCAACTACGCCGTCGACGTCACCGGCCGGGGCGTCTTCCTGCAGAACGCCGGCGTCCACACCCACAGCATCACCAGCCCCGACCTGGGGATGGGCGCCTACCGGAACGCGTACATCATCCGCGAGCTGCTCGGGACGGAGTACTACCCGGTCGAGAAGAGCATCGCCTTCCAGGAGTTCGCCGCATGAACGACACGAACACGACCTTCACCTTCCGTGCCGTCGACCCGCTGGAGGACGGCGGCCTCCTGCACTCCTGGGTCACCCACCCCAAGGCCTCCTTCTGGATGATGCAGGACGCCGGACCGGAGGACGTCGAGCGCGCCTACATGGAGATCGCGGCGGACGAGCACCACCACGCCCTGCTCGGCCTGCGGGACGGGGAGCCGGTCTTCCTGATGGAGAAGTACGACCCCGCGCACCGGGAGCTGACCGGCCTGTACGAGGCCCGGCCGGGAGACATCGGCATGCACTTCCTCACCCCGCCGACCGCCACGCCCGTGCACGGGTTCACCCGGTCGGTCATCACCGCCGTGATGGCCCACCTCTTCGAGGACCCCGCGGTGCGGCGGGTCGTGGTCGAGCCGGACGTGCGCAACAAGGCCGTGCACGCCCTGAACGAGGCCGTCGGGTTCCTGCCCGAGCGGGAGATCCAGAAGCCGGAGAAGAAGGCACTGCTGAGCTTCTGCACGCGTGAGCGGTTCACCGCCGCGACGGGAGTGGCCGCATGACCCTCGCCGACGCCGTGGCCCACCTCTCCCCGGACCGCTGGGCGACCGCCAACCGCCTGCTGATCCGCAAGGCACTCGCCGAGTTCGCGCACGAGCGCCTGATCACGCCCGAACAGGAGGGTGAGGAGTACGTCGTCCGCAGTGACGACGGCCTGACCTCCTACCGCTTCTCCGCCGTCCGGCGCGCCCTCGACCACTGGCAGGTGGACGCCGAGTCCCTCACCCGGCACCGCGACGGCGGTGAACTCCCCTTGGACGCACTGGACTTCTTCATCGAGCTGAAGGACTCCCTGGGGCTGAGCGACGAGGTCCTGCCGGTGTACCTGGAGGAGATCTCCTCCACCCTCTCCGGTACCTGCTACAAGCTCACCAAGCCCCGCACCACCTCCGCGGAGCTGGCGGACAGCGGCTTCCAGGCGATCGAGACCGGGATGACCGAGGGCCACCCCTGCTTCGTCGCGAACAACGGCCGGCTCGGGTTCGGCATCCACGAGTACCTCTCCTACGCCCCCGAGACCGCGAGCCCGGTCCGGCTGGTGTGGCTGGCCGCGCACCGTTCGCGGGCCGCGTTCACGGCGGGCGTCGGGATCGTGTACGAGGACTTCATCCGGCAGGAGCTGGGGGCGGAGACGGTCGACCGGTTCCACGACCGGCTCACCGGCCAGGGCCTCGACCCCGCCGACTACCTCCTCATCCCCGTCCATCCCTGGCAGTGGTGGAACAAGCTCTCCGTCACCTTCGCCGCCGAGGTGGCCCGCCGGCACCTGGTCTGCCTCGGCGAGGGCGGGGACGAGTACCTGGCCCAGCAGTCCATCCGGACCTTCTTCAACGCCTCCCACCCGGAGAAGCACTATGTGAAGACCGCCCTGTCCGTCCTCAACATGGGCTTCATGCGGGGGCTGTCGGCCGCCTACATGGAGGCGACCCCGGCGATCAACGACTGGCTGGCCCGGCTGATCGAGAACGACCCGGTGCTGAAGGCCACGGGCCTCACGGTCATCCGGGAGCGGGCGGCGGTCGGCTACCGCCATCTGGAGTACGAGCAGGCCACCGACCGCTACTCCCCGTACCGCAAGATGCTGGCCGCGCTGTGGCGGGAGAGCCCGGTGCCGGGCCTGCGGGAGGGCGAGTCCCTCGCCACCATGGCCTCCCTCCTCCACCTCGACCACGCCGGCGCCTCCTTCGCGGGCGCGCTGGTCACCCGCTCGGGCCTGACGCCCACCGAGTGGCTGCGCCGGTACCTGCGGGCGTACTACACCCCGCTCCTGCACTGCTTCTACGCCTACGACCTCGCCTTCATGCCGCACGGCGAGAACGTCATCCTGGTGCTGGAGGACGGGGTGGTGCAGCGGGCGGTCTACAAGGACATCGCCGAGGAGATCGCGGTGATGGACCCCGACGCGGTCCTGCCGCCGCAGGTCCGGCGGATCCGTGTCGAGGTGCCGGACGACCAGAAGCTGCTGTCGGTCTTCACGGACGTCTTCGACTGCTTCTTCCGCTTCCTCGCCGCGCACCTCGCCACCGAGGGCATCCTGGAGGAGGACGCCTTCTGGCGCACGGTCGCGGAGGTCACCCGCGAGTACCAGGCGGCGAACCCCGAACTGGCCGAGAGGTTCCGCCGGTACGACATGTTCACCCCCGAGTTCGCCCTGTCCTGCCTCAACCGCCTGCAGCTGCGCGACAACAAGCAGATGGTCGACCTCACCGACCCCTCCGGCGCCCTCCAGCTCATCGGCACCCTGAAGAACCCGATCGCCGGGTTCTGACTCCCCAGCGGCTTGATGCCCCGCGCATCGGGTATCGCGGGCACATGCGGGCGGCACGACGGCTGAGGCCCGGACCGGCGGGCACCCCGGAGTACGGTCCTGCGGGGGCCCACCAGCCTGTGGTCAGTTCGTGGGCCAGGGCACCTGGGGCGACCTGTAGTAGGTGATGCCCAGGGCGTCCCAGCGGGGTGCCTGGGCCGCCAGCCGTACCTTGTAGGTGTCCCAGTCGTGCGTGGCCGCCGGGGACCAGCCCAGTTCGGCGGCGCCGGGCAGACGGGGGAACGCCATGTAGTCGAGGTCGGCGGACGTCGTCAGGGTCTCCGACCACAGGGGTGCCTCCACGCCCCTGACGGCCGAGTCCGGGGCACCGGGAAGGTAGGCGCCCGGGTTCCAGTCGTAGGACCGCTCGACCTCGACCAGGCCCGCCCAGTCCAGGCCCAGCTTGGTGTCCTTGGTGTACTTCATGTCGAGGTAGACGCGGTCGGCCGGGGAGAGGATCAGACCGGTGCCGTTCTGGGCGGCCTTGACCACCTGGGCCTTGTCGGCCGCGCTGGTGCGGTCCAGGCCCCAGTACTGGGCGAGGGCGCCCTGAGCCGGGTGGGCGCCGGTGAGCTGGTGCCAGCCGATGACCGTCTTGCCGTACTTGGCGACGATCGGCTGCACGCGGTCCATGAAGGTCACGTAGTCGGCGTGGCTGGTGGAGTGCGCCTCGTCGCCGCCGATGTGGAGGTAGCGGCCGGGGGTGAGGGCGGCCAGCTCGCGGACGACGTCGTCCACGAAGTCGTACGTCACCTGCTTGGGCACGCACAGCGAGCTGAAGCCGACCTCCGTGCCGGTGTACAGCGGGGGTGCGGTGCCGTTGCAGTTCAGCTCGGCGTACGAGGCGAGGGCCGCGTTGGAGTGGCCGGGCATGTCGATCTCGGGGACGACCTCCAGATAGCGGGAGGCGGCGTAGGAGACGATCTCCCGGTAGTCGGCCTTGGTGTAGTAGCCGCCCGCGCCGCCGCCGACCTCGGTGGAGCCGCCGTAGGTGGCCAGCCGGGGCCAGGAGTCGACGGCGATGCGCCAGCCCTGGTCGTCGCTGAGGTGCAGGTGCAGCTCGTTGATCTTGTAGAGCGCCAGCTGGTCGATGTACCGCTTGACCTGGGCGACCCCGAAGAAATGCCGGGAGACGTCCAGCATGGCGCCCCGGTAGGAATAGCGGGGGCGGTCCTCCACGGTGCCGCCGGCCACCTCCCAGGGGCCGGGCTGGACGGCCTCCTCCTCGACGGCGGGCGGCAGGAGCTGACGCAGCGTCTGGACGCCGTGGAAGAGGCCGGCGGGGGCGCTCGCGGTGATGGTGACGCCGCCCGCGTCGCTGTGCAGGCGGTAGCCCTCGGCGCCGTAGTCGCCCTGCGCGAGGTGGAGCCGGATGCCTCCGGTGCCGTGATCGGTGAGGGGCAGCGGATAGCCGGTGGAGGGCCGCAGGATGCCGAGAAGATACGCGCCGATCCGGCGGACCTCGGCGGATGCGTCGACGCGGACGCTGCTCGTGCGGGTGATGCGGTACGGGGTCCCGCCGGGCTTGACGGAGGCGGGCGCCGGGACCACCTGGTCCAGCGGCGTGGGGGCGGCCGTCGTCGCCGCCGGTGCCGCGGGTGCCGTACCTAGGGTGAGGACGCCGGCTGCCGCGAGCAGCAGCAGCGATCCGAGGATGCGGGGGGATCGGGGAGTCGTGCTGTGGTTCCGTCTCACATGCGCTCCCTTCGGGTGGGGGGTTCGGCCGTCACGGGTGGCCGAGTCGCCGGTGTGCACCGACAGACATGGTCGAGACCACTCTCCCGCAGATCCGGTGAAACAATCCCTCCATGGCGGAAATCATCCAGAAGGACGGCACCTGGACCTTCGACGGCGACGCCCTGCGGCTCACGCCGGGCCGGGACAAGAACGTGAGCCTGCTCCGCCGGGAGCTGGGCGAACTCGTCGTACCGCTGGGGGCGTTGGCCGGTGTCTCCTTCGAGCAGGGGCGGAAGGCGGGGCGGCTGAGGCTGCGGCTGCGGGACGGGGCCGATCCGCTGACGCAGGCCACCGGCGGGCGGCTGGCCGAGCCGAACGACCCGTATCAGCTGGCGGTGGAGTCCGACCGGTACGGGGTCGCCGAGTACTTCGCCGACGAGGTGCGCAACGCGCTGCTCCTGGACGGGGTTTCACCCGATCCGGTCGCCGGCTATCTGCTGCCGGGGCCGGCGCTGCCGGTGTCCGCCTCCGCCGGGGACGGCACGGCGAGCTTCGACGGGGAGCGCGTGCGGCTGGAGTGGAACTGGAAGACCGAGACCGCCAAGGCCGAGGCCGGCGTCCGGACCATCCCGCTCGCGGACGTCCTCGGCGTGGAGTGGCAGCCGGCGGCCGGACTGGAGAACGGCCACATGCGGATCCTGGTGCGCGGCGCCCCGGCGACGGCGACGCCCAAGTACGACCCGAACGCGGTCGAGCTGTGGGGCTTCAAGAAGGACCCCCTGATGGCCCTGGTGGCCGCGGCCGTGCAGGCACGGCTGCCGCACCCCGCCGCGGCGGCGGACACCCCGAAGGAGCCGCCGGTGCTCGCCGAGGCGCCCGCCGGGGACGACCACGACGCCCTGCTGCGCCGCCTGCGCGAGCTGGGCGAGCTGCACCGCGACGGGGTGCTGACCGACGAGGAGTTCACCCTGGCCAAGCAGGCGGTCCTCCAACGCATGTGAGCGCGGGTGAGGACCGCCCGCGGCGGGCTCGGGGTTACTTGGCCGTGCGGGACACCGTGAAGTGGTCGATGCGGTCGCCGGTCTCGGCGATGCCCGACACGCTCAGGGTGGTCTGGCGGCCCTTCGGCGCGGGGGTGACGTCCACGCGCAGGAAGGAGTAGTTGAGGTAGCGGACCCGGGACCAGGCGACGGTCTCGTTGACCTTGCCGTCCTTGGTGTTGATGAAGGAGGCGACCGAGTCCACCTCGTGCTCGTGGCCCTCGTAGGAGTCCGGGGCGCTGAACGCGTACAGGCTGCGGCCCGCCGCGCCGGCGGTGACGTAGACCACGCCCTCGGTCTCGGGGTAGGCGGTGCCGCCGATCGGGAGCTTCTTGGTGACGGCGCCGGCCTTGATGACGTCGGTGCGCTCGTACTGGTGGTTGTGGCCGTTGATGACCAGGTCCACCTGGTACTTCTCGAACAGCGGCACCCACTCCTGGCGCACGCCCCCCTCCGAGGCGTGCGCCGTGGACGTGCAGTACGCGCAGTGGTGGAAGAACACGACGATGAAGTCGACGTCGTCACAGGCCCGGTACTTCTTCAGCTGGGCCTCGAACCACTTGGTCTGGGTTCCTCCGGATATACCCAGGTTCGCCGGGATCTCGAAGGAGACGTCGTTCGGGTCCAGCGAGATGACCGCGGTGTTGCCGTGCACGAAGGAGTAGACGCCGGGCAGGTTCTTCGCGTCCGGGCCGTTGTCCGGAAGGGTCCAGCGGGCCTCCTCGCCGCCGTAGCCGTTGGGCGAGTACCAGGCCTCCATGTCGTGGTTGCCGTACGAGACCATCCACGGGATCTGCTTGGCGACCGACTCGGTCTGGTACAGGAACTGGTCCCAGGTACGCGAGTCGAAGCCGGTGTCGGTGGTCTTGCCCTGGCCGGCCGGGTCACCGTAGGCGATGTCGCCCGCGTGCAGGTGGAAGGACGGGTTCTGGCCGAGGATCAGGCTGTCGTTGGCCAGGGCGTGGTAGCTGACGCCCTGGTCGCCGAAGGCGGTGAAGGTGAACGGCGCCTTGTGGGCGGGGGCGGTGGTGAAGGTGCCCAGGGTGCCCAGCAGATGCGGCTCGGCCGGGTCGAAGCCCTCGTGGCCGACGCCGTAGTAGTAGGTCCTGCCGGGGCGCAGGTGGGTGAGCTGGGCGTGCAGGTAGTACTGCGTGTGGTCGCCGCTCGCGCCGACGCCGGCCGGGGTGTAGAGGCTGCGGACCTCGGCCTCGATCTTGCGGGAGAGGTCCCAGGGGTGGGCGCCGATGCGGATGAACGGCTTGTTCACGGCGACCGGGACCTGCCAGGAGACGGTCATCTCCGTGCGCGGGTCGTTGCCGTAGGCGAGGTGGCGGCCGAAGGGGGCGACGAGGGCGCCGTCGACCGTCTCCGCGGCGGGGGCGGTCCGCTGGGTCGGCACGGCCGCCTGGGCGGTGGCGCCCGGCACGAACGCGCCACCCGCGACGGCGCCCAGTGTGACCGCGCCACCTCTGATCAGGTTGCGCCGCGAGAATCTGGCGCGCAGGTACTCGTGCTGCTCGGCCATGCTCATGCGCTCGGCCAGCTTCTCGGGTACTCCCATACGTGGAATGTCCATGGCGTCCGAAACTCGTGGGTCCGGGCAACGAGACGCAAGACACAGAGTGGACAGCTTGCGAACAGAGATCCAACAGCACTCACAGCGGGTGGTCTGCCCGAAATCGGGCACGCTCCTTGCGAAACCGTGGCCCGTACCCCAGGATCTACCGGGTGCACGACGAACTTGTTGATCACCTGACGCGGTCCACACCCCTTGCCCGGGGTGAGGCGCTGCGTGTGATCCAGGACGTGCTCGCCTACTTCGACGAGTCGACGGAGGACTACGTCCGCCGCCGTCATCGTGAACTGCAGGCCCAGGGCCTGGTCAACGCCGAGATCTTCGAACGGGTCTCGGCGGACCTCAAGTACCGAGCGGTGGCACCGCCCGAGCTGACGCTCCGGCAGCTGCGCCGCATCGTCTACGGCTAGGAATACCTATATATGTGCGGGATTGTCGGATACATCGGGAAGCGTGACGTAGCCCCGCTGCTGCTCGAAGGGCTGCAGCGGCTGGAATACCGCGGCTACGACTCCGCGGGCATCGCCGTCACCTCCCCGAAGGCGGCCGGCCTGAAGATGGTCAAGGCCAAGGGCCGGGTGCGCGACCTGGAGGCCAAGGTCCCGGCGCGCTTCAAGGGCACCACCGGTATCGCCCACACCCGCTGGGCCACCCATGGCGCCCCGTCCGACATGAACGCCCACCCGCACATGTCGGCCGACAACAAGGTCGCCGTCGTGCACAACGGCATCATCGACAACGCCGCCGACCTGCGCCGCAAGCTGGAGGCGGACGGCGTCGAGTTCCTCTCCGAGACCGACACCGAGGTCCTCACCCACCTCATCGCCCGCTCCACCGCCGAGAAGCTGGAGGACAAGGTCCGCCAGGCGGTCCGGGTGATCGAGGGCACCTACGGCATCGCCGTCCTGCACGCCGACTTCCCCGACCGGATCGTGGTGGCCCGCAACGGCTCCCCGGTCGTCCTCGGCATCGGCGAGAAGGAGATGTTCGTCGCCTCCGACATCGCCGCCCTGGTCATGCACACCCGCCAGATAGTGACTCTGGACGACGGCGAGATGGCCACCCTCAAGGCCGACGACTTCCGCACCTACACCACCGAGGGCACGCGCACCACCGCCGAGCCCACGACCGTGGAGTGGGAGGCCGAGTCGTACGACATGGGCGGCCACGACACCTACATGCACAAGGAGATCTTCGAGCAGGCCGACGCCGTGGACCGCGTGCTGCGCGGCCGCATCGACGACCGCTTCTCCACCGTGCACCTCGGCGGCCTCAACCTGGACGCCCGCGAGGCCCGGCAGATCCGCCGCGTGAAGATCCTCGGCTGCGGCACCTCGTACCACGCGGGCATGATCGGCGCCCAGATGATCGAGGAGCTGGCCCGTATCCCCGCCGACGCCGAGCCGGCCTCCGAGTTCCGCTACCGCAACGCGGTCGTCGACCCCGACACCCTGTACGTCGCCGTCTCCCAGTCCGGTGAGACCTACGACGTCCTCGCCGCCGTCCAGGAGCTGAAGCGCAAGGGCGCCAAGGTCTTCGGCGTCGTCAACGTCGTCGGCTCGGCGATCGCCCGCGAGGCGGACGCCGGGATCTACGTCCACGCGGGCCCCGAGGTCTGCGTGGTCTCGACGAAGTGCTTCACGAACATGACGGTGGCCTTCGCCCTGCTCGCCCTGCACCTGGGCCGCACCCGTGACCTCTCGGTCCGCGACGGCAAGCGGATCATCGAGGGGCTGCGCAAGCTGCCGGAGCAGATCACCGAGATCCTCAAGCAGGAGGAGAAGGTCAAGGAGCTGGCCGAGCTGTACGCCGACGCCCGCTCGATGCTCTTCATCGGCCGCGTCCGGGGTTACCCGGTGGCCCGCGAGGCCTCCCTGAAGCTCAAGGAGGTCTCCTACATCCACGCCGAGGCCTACCCCGCCTCCGAGCTGAAGCACGGCCCGCTGGCCCTGATCGAGCCGGCCCTGCCGACGGTGGCGATCGTCCCCGACGACGACCTGCTGGAGAAGAACCGCGCGGCCCTGGAGGAGATCAAGGCCCGCAGCGGCAAGATCCTCGCGGTGGCCCACCAGCACCAGGACAAGGCCGACCAGACGATCGTCGTCCCGAAGAACGAGGACGAACTGGACCCCATCCTGATGGGCATCCCGCTCCAGCTGCTGGCGTACCACACGGCGAAGGCCCTCGGCCGGGACATCGACAAGCCGAGGAACCTCGCGAAGTCGGTGACGGTGGAGTAGGCACCGGCCCAGGCGCGAAAAGGACCCCCGCGTGTGCCACCGGCACGCGGGGGTCCTTTCTGTGCCGCTCGGACTCAGCCGGTGGCCGTCACCCCCCGGCCGGCGGCACGCCGGGGAAGCACCGTCGGCCAGTGCGCGACCGCGGCCGTCGCCGCGTACCAGGCGACGGCACCCGAGACAGCGGCCACCCAGCCGCCCACCTTGGCCAGGGAAGAGCTGTCGGCGAAGGCCGCCACGGCCAGCACCAGCATCGCCAGGAACAGCAGGCCGTGCATGACCTGGCCCAGGCCGTCCCCGCCGGCGAGGGTCAGTGTGAGCGCCACGAGGGCGAACAGAAGCAGGAAGAGCCCGGCGGCGTGGGCGGAGGAGTGAGCGCCGACCGCCCAGGTGAACCACAGCGCGCCCAGGGCCGCGAAGCCCGTACCGGAGACGCTGTCGCCGCCGCGGAGGGCCAGCAGGCCGACCAGGAACAGGGCGACTCCGCCCACGTAGTGGGCGAGTGAGACGGCGTCGGCCGCGGCCACACCGTGGATGACGCCGGTCGTACCGAGGCCGAACGCCAACAGGGTGATTCCCAGGGCGAGTCGGCCGACCACGGTAGTGCTTCCCGTTCCCGCAGAGACTTCGTTGTCCACGGCGGGCTCCCTTCGTGCTGTGCGGTTGCGCGGTGACCGGTATATGCCCTTCACAAGGGCACAAACCACCTCTACGCGCGAGTAGTTTCGCACTGGACCATCGCGGTCTCCGTGCCGCACAAGGGAGTTGAGCGGGTCAGGGGATGACGATCACGGGCCGCTTCGCCCGCTTGGCGAGCCGCCCCGCCACGGAGCCGAAGAGCCGGCCGACGATGCCGTGCGTGGACCCGACGACGATCGCGTCGGCCTCGTACTCGCGCCCCACCTCTTCGAGTTCGTGGCAGATGTCCCCGCCGCGCTCCACCAGGATCCACGGCACCTCGGCCAGATAGTCCGCGCACGCCAGCTCCAGCCCGAGGACCTCGGTGCGGTGGTCCGGCACGTCGACGAAGACGGGTGGCTCGCAGCCGGCCCAGACAGTGGTGGGCAGCCGGTTGGCGACATGGACGATGATCAGGCCGGACCGGGAGCGGTGGGCCATGCCGATGGCGTAGGCGAGGGCTCGCTCACTGGAGGTGGAGCCGTCGAAGCCGACGACGACTCCGTGCCGGAAGGCGGGGTCGCAAGAAGGACGTGACTCTTCCGCCGCCAGGGGATCGGCCGCCGTGGGGTCGGCGACCGGCCGCTTGCGGTCCGCGGGTTCGAAGAATTCGTGACCGGCCATGGCTGTCTCGGCGTTGTGATCCTTTATGGGTGGGATGACAGTGTGCGGCGGAGCTGTGTCCGGGAAACATCTTCCCAACCCCATACCCCCAAGGGTACGGCGGCACGCCTCCTGAGCCCAGTTCTCGCGCACGCTCCGTAAGCGGTCCCCGACATCCGTAGGGGTTCACCGGAGCATGCACGAGCCGCGCCCGTAACGCAATGGTTGCTGCCCCGTACAGGCGGTTTGCACAGGATTCACAGACGTACGTCCGGTGACCGACCGCTCGAACAGACGTTGAACACCCTGAGCCACCGCCACAGGGAGTACGAGTGATGCCCGGTCCCCGATCCACCTCCGATCCGCACCCCGCGCCGGACACCGTGAGTGATGTGATTCGCTGGGCCGCCTTCAGCTGCGTCCTCGTCCCCGTGGTGCTGGTCTGGTACGGCACCTCGCTGGCCGGCGCGGCGGGCGCGGCGCTGGGCCTGGCGGCCGTCACGACCGTGTGCCGGTACCTGCTGCGCCGGTCCGAGCGGTGCGCCGAGCGGAGCCGGCGTGGCACCAGGCGTTGCGCCAAGCAAAGGGGCGGACGCCACACGCGCAGGCGGACACCGGTCGACTGACCTGTTTCCGTACCCCCGAGCGCATCTTTTCAGCCAACTTCTGAATGTCGCCGCACAGGGGCTCCAACCACCCTCCACCCCCCGTTCGACCTGCAGAGAAAGGGTCTAGGGGCGGCTGCGCACCCTACGCGGTTTGGCCACTGCGACAAGGCGCACTTCCCTGCACGCTCCGCGAGTGCAACGCTTCGTGATCGAATGCTTCACGCCAAGTTGTCATGTCGACAATTCGGGCGTGTGGGACTGGTCACCGTGAGACCGCGGGAGCCAGTAGATTCGATCTTGACTGTCTTTACGGCGGGGGACTCGTGCAGGACCGAGGGGAAACGTGCAGGAGCGACACAACCGAGGAGCCGCGACCACCGAGGGGGGCTTAG
Organism: Streptomyces durhamensis; assembly: GCF_000725475.1. Lineage (NCBI taxonomy): Bacteria > Bacillati > Actinomycetota > Actinomycetes > Kitasatosporales > Streptomycetaceae > Streptomyces > Streptomyces durhamensis. The sequence goes on along the minus strand of NZ_JNXR01000002.1, from coordinate 235,914 downwards.
CAGTATGAGCCACGACTCCACTGCCGCGCCGGAAACCGCGGCCCGGAAACTATCCGGGCGACGCCGCAAGGAGATCGTCGCGGTGCTGCTGTTCAGCGGCGGCCCCATCTTCGAGAGTTCCATTCCGCTGTCGGTGTTCGGAATCGACCGCCAGGACGCCGGTGTCCCGCGCTACCGCTTGCTGGTGTGCGCCGGGGAGGAGGGCCCGCTGCGGACCACAGGGGGCCTGGAACTCACCGCGCCGCATGGACTGGAGGCGATATCGCGCGCCGGGACGGTCGTCGTACCGGCCTGGCGTTCGATCACCGCACCACCGCCGGACGACGCGCTCGACGCACTGCGCCGGGCGCACGAGGAGGGTGCCCGGATCGTCGGGCTGTGCACGGGCGCGTTCGTGCTCGCGGCAGCCGGACTGCTGGACGGACGCCCGGCGACCACCCACTGGATGTACGCGCCGACGCTGGCCAAGCGCTATCCGTCGGTGCACGTCGATCCACGTGAGCTGTTCGTCGACGACGGCGACGTGCTCACGTCGGCGGGTACGGCGGCCGGAATCGATCTCTGTCTCCACATCGTGCGGACGGACCACGGCAACGAGGCGGCCGGCGCGCTCGCCCGGCGTCTGGTGGTCCCACCGCGCCGCAGCGGCGGCCAGGAGCGCTATCTCGACAGATCTTTACCAGAGGAGATCGGCGCCGACCCGCTCGCCGAGGTCGTCGCCTGGGCGCTGGAACACCTCCACGAGCAGTTCGACGTGGAGACCCTGGCGGCACGCGCCTATATGAGCCGCCGTACGTTCGACCGCCGGTTCCGCTCGCTGACCGGCAGCGCGCCGCTGCAGTGGCTGATCACCCAGCGGGTGCTGCAGGCACAGCGACTGCTGGAGACGTCGGACTACTCCGTGGACGAGGTGGCGGGCCGCTGCGGCTTCCGCTCCCCCGTCGCGCTGCGCGGGCACTTCCGCCGCCAGCTCGGCTCGTCCCCCGCCGCCTACCGGGCCGCCTACCGGGCCCGCCGGCCGCAGGGTGACAGGCCGACCGACACGGAGCCGCCGATGCCCGCGCCCGGCCAGCCGGGCCCGCCCATGGGCCTGGCCGGTTCCGCACCGGTGGGCCACGGGCCCGCCGTACTGCACCCGGACCGGGACAGCGGCGTACCGATGCAGAGCCGCCGGACGGCGGCGGGCGCGGTGGGTCTGCTGCCGGGGCCGCGCAGCGGTAACTGAGAGAAGGGAAGGGGGGCGAGCACCGGCTCGCCCCCCTTTTCCTTTTCAGCGCCCCGCAGAGACGCGGGGCGCTATCCGCGGGCGGCCGCGCCGACCGACGGCCCATCCCCGCCGAGCACGGGGGCACCGAAAAGCTCAGGTCCGCTTTAGGGTGGTCGCATGAACGATCGCATGGTGTGGATCGACTGCGAGATGACCGGCCTCTCGCTGTCCGACGACGCTCTCATCGAGGTGGCCGCCCTCGTCACCGACTCCGAGCTGAACGTACTCGGCGAGGGGGTGGACATCGTCATCCGCCCGCCGGAGCGGGCGCTGGAGACGATGCCGGAGGTGGTGCGTCAGATGCACACCGCGTCCGGGCTGCTCGCCGAACTGGAGAACGGTACGACCCTCCAGGACGCCGAGGAGCAGGTCCTCGCGTACGTGAAGGAGTACGTGAAGGAGCCCGGCAAGGCCCCGCTGTGCGGCAACTCCGTCGGCACCGACCGCGGCTTCCTGCTGCGGGACATGCCCACCCTGGAGGACTGGCTCCACTACCGGATCGTCGACGTCTCCTCCGTCAAGGAGCTGGCCCGCCGCTGGTACCCGAGGGCCTACTTCAACAGCCCGGAGAAGAACGGCAACCACCGGGCCCTCGCCGACATCCGCGAGTCGATCGCCGAGCTGCGCTACTACCGCGAGGCCGTCTTCGTCCCGCAGCCCGGCCCGGACTCCGACACCGCGAAGGCGATCGCCGCCAAGCACGTCCTGCCCGCGCGGTAGGCCCCGAGGAGAGGGGCTCGCGAAAACGTGTGCGCGAGCACCCCTTCGGACCCTGTAGACTTCTTCTCGGCCGGTCGGGGAAACGACAAGTTCCACCGCCGGTCATGGTGGGTGTAGCTCAGCTGGTAGAGCACCTGGTTGTGGTCCAGGATGCCGCGGGTTCGAGTCCCGTCACTCACCCTCACCGATCAGCCGGTGACTCCGTCGCAAGACGGGTCACCGGCTGATTCTTTTGTGCCGTACCACCACCGGGCCCGCCCCGCAGCGGCACCTCTAGTCGGCGAGGAGACGGGAGGTGCCGGTGCCCATGGTGGCGAGCGCCAGCGTCCCGGCCGTCAGCAGGAGCGTGCCGAGCACCGGGAACACCTTGTACCGGCCGGTGCGGGACATGACCTTCCCGGCGAGGTGGGAGGCGATCACCACGGGGATCATCATCGGCAGCAGGAGCAGCCCGGAACTGGTCGCCGTGGCGCCCTGGACACTCTGCTGGAACAGGGGCAGATAGCGCGCCGACCCGAACATCACCACGCCGACCGCCGCCAACAGGCCGATGCCGAGCGGGAAGTTGCGGTGGCCGTGAACACCCGGGGCGGCAGCACGGGTTCGCTCACACGCCGCTCGACGGTGACGAACACCACCGTACCGAGGACGGCCACCGCGCCGAGGGCGAGGATCCGCCAGGACGTCCAGGCGTACGTCGTACCGGCCCAGGTAGGACGGCCGCGCCGGTCGCGGTCGCGAGGACGGCGATGCCCGCCCAGTCGATGCGCGGCCGGGCCTTCAGGGCCCGCTCCGGCAGCCGCAGCGTCAGCTGGACCCAGGCCAGGGCGACGATGCCGAGCGGCAGATCGACGTAGAACGCCCAGCGCCAGCCGAGGTGTCCGGTGACCAGGCCGCCGACCAGAGGCCCGCCGACCACGCCGAGGGCCATCACGGAGGCGGTCATGCCCTGGTAGCGGCCCCGCTTCCGGGGCGGCACGAGCACGCCGATCAGGGCGAACCCGCCGGCGGCCGGTCCGCCCGCGCCGATGCCCTGCAGGGCGCGGAACCCGATCAGCCGGGTCATCGAGGGGGCCGCGCCGGCGAACAGCGAGGACCGCAGGAAGAGCGCGATCGAGCGGGTTCCTGCGACCCAGAACGGCACACCGATTCACTATGTGCAACGAGTCAACTTTTCTCATGGGGCAACTTTGCTGGGTACGCTACGGACCATGACGGAGACGACGGAGCCACTGGGCCGCCGCGAACGCAAGAAGGCCGCGACCCGCCAGGCACTGGCGGACGCGGCGCTGGAGCTGTTCCTGGAGCGCGGCTTCGACGCGGTGAGCATCCGGGACATCGCGGAGGCGGCCGACGTCTCCACGACGACCCTGTTCAAGCACTTCCCGAGCAAGGAAGCGCTGCTGTTCGACATGGACGCGGACGTGGAACAGGCACTGGTCGCCGCCGTACGCGACCGCGCGCCCGGCACCCCGCTCCTGGAGGCCCTGCGCACGCACATGCTGCAGGCCCGGGCGTTCAAGTCCGAGTACGACGAGCAGATCGCCACGTTCCAGCGGCTGGTCGCCAGTACCCCCGCGCTGGTGGAGTACCACCGGCGCATGTGGATGCGGCACGAACGCGCCCTGGCCGAGGCGATCGCCGCCGACACGGGCGCCCCCGCCGACGACCCGGCCTGCGCCGCCCTGGCCCATCTCGCCCTGGAGGCCCGGTCCCTCGCCACCGCGGCCACCGACCGGCTGGCCGCCGTCAACGCGGCCTTCGACCTGCTGGAGCGGGGCTGGGAGGCGGCGCGCGGCGCGCAGGGGCGGACCTCATGACGCGGGACGCCCGGACCACGGGCCCCGAGAGCGCCGGGACGAAACGCCGGATCTTCCCGCTCCTGGCGGTGGCGGGCCTCGCCTACGTGATCGACCTGTGCAGCAAGCTGCTCGTCGTCTCACGGCTGGAGCACCACGCCCCGGTCCAGGTGATCGGCACCTGGATGGAGCTGCGGGTCTCCCGGAACGCGGGCGCCGCCTTCAGCACGGGCACGGCGATGACCTTCGTGTTCACGGCCATCGCCGCGGCGGTCGTCGTCGTCATCGCCCGTCTGGCGCGCAAGCTGTACAGCACTCCGTGGGCCGTGGCCCTCGGGCTGCTGCTGGGCGGCGCGGCCGGCAATCTGACGGACCGTCTCTTCCGGGCGCCGGGCCACCTGCAGGGCGCGGTGGTCGACTTCATCTCCGTCCGCGGCTTCAGCGTCATGAACCTGGCGGACTGGGCGATCGTCTGCGGCGGGGCGCTGATCGTCCTGTTCTCCCTGCTGGGCTGGGAGATGAGCGGCACCGCACGACCTGACGCCACGGCGCACGGCCGCTGAGAGCCCGGGCGCGCCACCGCTGCGGCGGGCCGGCAGCGGCCTCGGCCGCCTCGCCGCCCGCTACGAAGACGTCCGCGCCACCAGTTCCGTCGGCAGCACCGCGTGCCGCCGCTCCAGGCCCCGGGACACGGGCGGGCGGCGGTCGGCGATCTCCGTGAGGAGCAGGTCGATCATCGCCCGGCCCATCTCCTCGATGGGCTGGCGCACGCTGGTGAGCGGCGGGTCCATATGGCGGGCGATGGCGGAGTCGTCGTAGCCGACCAGTGCCACGTCGTCCGGGATGCGGCGGCCCGTCTCACGCAGCACCTGCCGGGCACCGGCCGCCATCACGTCCGAGCCCGCGAAGACCGCGTCCAGGTCCGGGCGCCGGTCCAGCAGCAGCGTCATGGCCCGTCGGCCGCCCTCCTCCGTGAAGTCCCCCGGCTCGACGAGGAGTTCGTCCACCCCCCGGCCCGCGTCGCGCAGGGCGTCGCGGTAGCCGTCGAGGCGGCGCTGGGCGCCGTAGACGTCGGGGCGGCCGGTGATGTGGGCGATGCGGGTACGGCCCCGGGACAGCAGGTGTTCCACGGCCGAGCGGGCGCCGCCGTAGTTGTCCGAGTCCACCGAGGTGAGCGTCTCGCCGGCCGAGCGGGGGCCGCTGATCACGGCCGGGATCTCCAGCTGGGCCAGCAGGTCGGGCAGCGGGTCGTCGGCGTGCACCGAGACCAGCAGCACGCCGTCCACCCGGTGCGCCGCCAGGTACTGGGCCAGGCGCTGCCGCTCCCGGTCGCTGCCCGCGAAGATCAGCAGCAGCTGCATCTCGGTGTCGGACAGCTGGGAGCCGACACCGCGCAGCATGTCCGAGAAGTACGGCTCGGCGAAGAACCGGGTCTCCGGCTCCGGGACGACGAGGGCGATGGCGTCGGTGCGGTTGGCGGCCAGGGCACGGGCCGCCGTGTTGGGCACATAGCCGAGTTCGGCCACGGCGGCCTCGACCGCGGCACGGGTGGCGTCGCTGACCCGGGGCGAGCCGTTGATCACCCGCGAGACCGTGCCCCGGCCGACCCCGGCCCGGGCGGCGACCTCCTCGAGCGTGGGCCGACCTCCGCTGCGGCCCCGCGCTCCGTGGCTTGCCATGCGCCCCGCCTTTCTCGCCGCGTCCACTGTGCCGGCCGAATGTAACAGCACCGTCCGACGCGGCTGCCGGCCCTCACGTGCCGCCCGGCGACGGCGGTTAACGCTCAGATAACTGAAGGCAGTTGCTCCGTCCGCTCCCTTGACACCCCGCCCCGGAGCGACGACTCTTCAACACATCACTGATGGGAGCGCTCCCACACTACCTGACACCTACACAACCCGCACGTTCCCCGCCCGAGCCGCAGCGAGTACGAACGGGCCCGTTTTCCATGCAGTTGGCCGGGGGGTCGGCACGTCAGGCAACAGGAGGACGCAATGCGCACGAGCATCCGCCGGTCCCAGCGGCTGATGGCCCTCGCGGCCGTCGCCGCACTGACCACGGGGCTGCTGGCCGGCTGCGCCAAGGACTCGGACGACGACGCGTCGGACGGCTCCGGCGGCGGAAACGGCAGTGGTAAGGGCAAGATCACGCTGACCATCGGCACCTTCGGCGTCTTCGGCTACAAGCAGGCCGGCCTCTACGACGAGTACATGAAGCTGCATCCGGACATCAGCATCAAGGAAAACGTGACCACCCGTACCGACGTGTACTGGCCGAAGGTGCTCACCCGTCTGCAGGCCGGCTCCGGCACGGACGACATCGAGGCCATCGAGATCGGCAACATCACCGAGGCCGTGCAGACCCAGGGGGACAAGTTCGTCGACCTGGGCAAGGAGGTCGACAAGTCGCAGTGGCTGGACTGGAAGAACGCCCAGGCCACGACCAAGGACGGCAAGCTCATCGGGCTCGGCACCGACGTCGGCCCGATGGCCGTCTGCTACCGCAAGGACCTGTTCCAGCAGGCCGGGCTGCCGACCGACCGGACCAAGCTCGCCCAGATGTGGAAGGGCGACTGGAGCAAGTACGTCGACGTCGGCAAGCAGTACATGAAGAAGGCGCCCAAGGGCACCAAGTTCGTGGACTCGGCCTCGTCCGTCTACATGGCGGCGCTGGGCGGTGCGAGCGAGCGGTACTACGACAAGGACGGCAACGTCGTCTGGGACAGGTCCGCGGGCGTGAAGAAGGCCTGGGACGCCGCCATGACCGTCGCGACCAGCGACATGTCGGCCAAGCTGAAGCAGTTCGACCCGACCTGGGACCAGGGCTTCGCCAACGGCACCTTCGCCTCCGTCGCCTGCCCGGCCTGGATGATCGGCTACATCGAGCAGAAGTCCGGTGACTCCGGCAAGGGCAAGTGGGACGTGGCGGCGGCCCCGGCGGCGTCCAACTGGGGCGGCTCCTTCCTCGGTGTGCCGACCGCGACCAGGCACCAGAAGGAGGCCGTCGCGCTGGCGAAGTGGCTGACCGCGCCCGAGCAGCAGGCGAAGGTCTTCGCCAAGCAGGCCAGCTTCCCGTCGACCCCGTCGGTGTACTCGAACCTGAAGCCGCAGGCCGACACCACGGCGTACTTCTCGGGCGCCCCGCTCACCCAGATCTTCTCCGACTCGGCGAAGACCATCCCCGCGCAGCCCCTCGGCACCAAGGACAAGCCGATCGACAACGCGTTCAGCGACGTCGGCATCCTCCAGGTCGAGCAGAAGGGCAAGTCGCCCGCGCAGGGCTGGGACGCCGCGAAGAACGAGATCAAGGACGTGCTCGGCCAGTGACCAGCCCCAAGCAGGCTCTCGCGCACTCCGCGTCGAGCGCCGAGGCCGCGCCCGGCACCCCGCCGGGCGCGGCCCGGGGCGCTCGGGGTCGCGGTACGCCGGCGGGCGCCGACTCCTGGCGCAGCCGGTTGTACCGCTGGGACATGAAGGCGTCGCCGTACGCGTTCGTGTCGCCGTTCTTCGTCCTGTTCGCGGCGTTCACCCTGGTGCCGCTGCTCTACACGGCCTGGTACTCCCTGCACCACGTGCAGCTGTCCGCGCTGGACCACCAGACCTGGGCGGGCCTGGACAACTACAAGAACCTGTGGTCCTCGGACTTCTTCTGGAACGCCCTGAGGAACACCCTGACCATCGGTGTCATCTCGACCGTGCCGCAGCTGCTCGCGGCGCTCGGCCTCGCCCACCTGCTGAACTACCGACTGCGCGGCTCCACCGTCTGGCGTGTGGTGATGCTGACCCCGTACGCCACCTCGGTGGCGGCGGCGACCCTGGTGTTCACGCTGCTGTACTCCTGGGACGGCGGCATGGTCAACTGGCTGCTGCACTTCCTCGGGTTCGGCCCCGTCAACTGGCGTGAGTCCGACTGGGGTTCGCAGTTCGCGGTGTCGTCGATCGTGATCTGGCGGTGGACGGGCTACAACGCGCTGATCTACCTCGCCGCGATGCAGGCGATCCCGACGGACCTGTACGAGTCGGCGGCGCTCGACGGCGCGAACCGCTGGCAGCAGTTCCGGCATGTGACCGTCCCGCAGCTGCGTCCGACGATCCTGTTCACGGTCGTCGTGTCGACCATCGGCGCGACCCAGCTCTTCGGTGAGCCCCTGCTGTTCGGCGGGGTCAGCGGGTCCAAGGGCGGGTCCGAGCACCAGTACCAGACGCTCGGTCTGTACATGTACGACCAGGGCTGGATCATCGGCAACCTCGGCAAGGCGTCCGCGATCGCCTGGTCGATGTTCCTGATCCTGCTGGTCATCGCCGCGATCAACCTGCTGCTGACCCGACGGCTGAGGAAGTCCCAATGACCACCAGCGAACTGACCCTGCCCCGGAGTCCCGGTCGGACGCGGCGGTCCCGGGGCCGCGGGGGCGCCGGCAAGCAGCTGCACGCGGGCCCTCTGACGTACGTCGTGCTCACCGTGTTCGCGCTGGTCTCCCTGGCCCCGCTGGTGTGGACGGCGATCGCCGCCTCCCGCACCTCCCACCGGCTGGACGAGACCCCGCCGCCGCTGTGGTTCGGCGGCAATCTGTTCAGGAACCTCCAGTCGGCCTGGGACCAGGCGGGGCTCGGCACCGCGATGTTCAACTCGGTGATCGTGGCGGGCACCATCACGGTGAGCACGGTGCTGTTCTCCACCCTGGCCGGGTTCGCCTTCGCCAAGCTGCGGTTCCGCTTCTCCGGCCTGCTGTTGCTGCTGACCATCGGCACGATGATGATCCCGCCGCAACTGGCAGTCGTACCGCTGTACCTGTGGATGTCGGATCTCGGCTGGTCGAACCAGCTGCAGACGGTGATCCTGCCGAGTCTGGTGACGGCGTTCGGCACCTTCTTCATGCGCCAGTACCTGGTGCAGGCGCTGCCGACCGAGCTGATCGAGGCGGCCCGGGTGGACGGCGCGAGCAGCGTCCGGATCGTGTGGCACGTGGTCTTCCCCGCCGCGCGGCCCGCGATGGCGGTGCTCGGCCTGCTGACGTTCGTCTTCGCCTGGAACGACTTCCTGTGGCCGATCATCGCCCTGAACCAGCAGAACCCGACCGTGCAGGTGGCCCTGAACTCGCTCGGCACCGGCTATGTCCCGGACCAGGCGGTGATCATGGCGGGCGCGCTGCTCGGCACGCTGCCGCTGCTGCTCGCGTTCGTCCTGTTCGGCAAGCAGATCGTGGGCGGGATCATGCAAGGCGCGATCAAGGGCTGACGTCTCCTTCCCAGGGGGCCGGGCCACCGCCGCCCCGGCCCCTCGGCCACCACTACGCCAGGTCTCCTCCGACCCCCATGGGAGCGCTTCCATGCCTGAACCCGTTACCTCCGTGACCTTTCCTCCCGCCTTCCTCTGGGGCGCCGCGACCTCGGCGTACCAGATCGAGGGGGCGGTGCGGGAGGACGGCCGTACGCCCTCGATCTGGGACACCTTCAGCCATACGCCGGGCAGGACGGCCGGCGGCGAGACCGGTGACATCGCCGTCGACCACTACCACCGCTACCGCGACGACGTGGCGCTGATGGCGGAGCTGGGCCTGACCGCGTACCGCTTCTCGGTCTCCTGGTCCCGGGTGCAGCCCACGGGCCGGGGCCCGGCGGTCCAGCGCGGCCTGGACTTCTACCGCCGTCTGGTGGACGAGCTCCTCGCCCATGGGATCAAACCGGCGCTCACCCTCTACCACTGGGACCTGCCGCAGGAGCTGGAGGACGCGGGCGGCTGGCCGCAGCGGGACACCGCGTTCCGGTTCGCCGAGTACGCCCGGCTGGTCGGCGAGGCGCTGGGTGACCGGGTGGAGCAGTGGATCACCCTCAACGAGCCCTGGTGCAGCGCCTTCCTGGGCTACGGCTCCGGTGTGCACGCCCCGGGCCGCACCGACCCGGCGGCCTCCCTGCGCGCCGCCCACCACCTGAACCTGGCGCACGGCCTGGCGGCCTCGGCGCTGCGCTCGGTGATGCCGGCCCGGAACGAGGTCGCGATCAGCCTCAACTCGTCGGTCGTACGGCCCCTTTCCGAGGACTCGGCCGACCTCGCGGCGGCGCGCCGGATCGACGACCTGGCCAACGGGATCTTCCACGGCCCGATGCTGCACGGGGCGTACCCCGCGTCACTGCTGGAGGCAACGTCCTCGGTCACCGACTGGTCGTACGTCCAGGACGGCGACACGCGCACGATCAACGCCCCGCTGGACGCGCTGGGCCTGAACTACTACACCCCGGCCCTGGTGTCGGCCGCGCCCGGCGGGGTCGGGGGCCCGCGCGCGGACGGCCACGGCGCCAGCGAGCACTCCCCCTGGCCGGGCGCCGACGACGTGCGGTTCCACCAGACGCCGGGCGAGCGCACGGAGATGGGCTGGACGATCGATCCGACGGGCCTGTACGACCTGATCACGCGGTACACGAGGGAGGCACCCGGACTGCCCCTGTACGTCACGGAGAACGGGGCCGCCTACGACGACAAGCCCGACCCCGACGGTCGTGTGCACGACCCCGAGCGCATCGCGTACCTGCACGGCCATCTCTCCGAGGTCCGCCGGGCCATCGCGGACGGCGCCGACGTCCGGGGCTACTACCTGTGGTCGCTGATGGACAACTTCGAGTGGGCGTACGGCTACGGCAAGCGGTTCGGGGCGGTCTACGTGGACTACGCGACGCTGCGGCGAACACCGAAGTCGAGCGCCCGGTGGTACGGGGAGGCGGCACGGACGGGGGTGTTGCCGGGGGTGGAGCCGCGCATCTGAGGACGCCGGAAGGGGTACGGCACCCGCCTTGGGTGCCGTACCCCGCGTCCGCCGGGCCCCGCCCCGCCGGATGCCCCGACGCCGCCGGCCCGCTCTCCGCTCGCGCCGTCCGGCGTGTCAGTTGAAGGCGCCGAACGCCTTCGCGAAGGCGTTCTTGTCCTGGGCGATCGAGCTGCAGGTGGCGTCGGCGGTGGGCTTGGTGCCGCCGGCGCACTGCTTGTCGCGGGTCGCGGACCACATCGACAGGCCGCCGAGGCCCTTGGACTTCGCGAAGCCGGCCAGCTGGGTGGCGTCGTCCACCGTGAAGACCTCGGAGGAGACGTCGTTGACACCGATCATCGGGGTGACCGCGACGGTCTTCCAGGCGGCGGAGTCGGACCGGCCCAGGACGCTCTTGACCTGCGCCTGGGTGGCGGTCGCGGCCTGCTCGGCGTAGGTGCCCATGTCGCCGTTGTACGAGGGGCCGTAGTCCATCGCCATGATGTTGACCGTGCTGATCTCCACGCCGTTCGACTTGGCGTCGGACAGGAGGTTCACGCCGTCCTGGGTGAGGCCCTCGGGCATCACCGGGAGGGTGAAGGAGACGTCCAGGTCCGGGTGCTGGGCCTGGAGCTTGGCTATCGCCTTCGCCCGGAGCGTGTTGGCGGCCGCGTTCGGCAGTGCGCCGCCCTCGACGTCGAAGTCGACCTTGGTGAGCTTGAACGCGTCGACCGCCTTGCCGTACGCCGCCGCCAGCGCGTCGGCCGAGGAGCAGGTGGTGGCCAGTTCGGAGCCGGAGGCGCCGCCGAAGGAGACCCGGACGTCACCGCCCTCGGCGCGCAGGGAGCCGATCTGCGCGGCGACGCCGTCGCTGGTCAGGTCGGTCACGCCGCCCCATTTGGGGGTGCAGCCGCCGCCGTCGGTGACGAAGGCCAGGTTGTAGTTCTTCACGCCGGTCGCGTCGGCCGCGCCGAGCAGGTCGAACGCGGGGTAGAGGGAGGTGTCGACGTACGGGGCGAAGCGGGCGGAGGCGGTGGTGCCGCTGCCCGTTCCGCTGCCGGTCGTCCGGGAGGCGGTCGGGGTCGGGGTGGCGGTCCGGGTCGGGGTAGGCGTGCTCCCGGTCGGGGTGGCGGTCGGCGCCGGCGGCCGGGTCGCGGTGGGACGGCCGCTCGGCTCGGGGGTGGGGCTCGCGTCCGCGGAACACTGGGCCGTGTCGATACGACAGCCGGTCGGGGCGCCCTTGCCGTCGACCACGAAGCCGACGGTCACCGACTTGCCGGGGGCGAGGCCCTCGGTGTCCCACTTCGCGGGCTTCACGGTGACATGCGTGCCGCTGACGCTCGACTCGGCGTTCCACAGGGAGCTGAGCCTGGCGCCCGCCGGGAGGTCGAACTCCAGCGTCCAGGTCTTCTCCTGCTGCCCGCTGTTGTTGGTGACGACGTACTGGGCGGTGTAGCCGGTGGACCAGTCGCTGGTCCTGGTGTACGCGGCGTTCACGCCGGCCGCGTTGGCGGTGCCGGTGAGCAGGAGCGCGCCACCGCCGACGACGGCCGCGGCGACGAGGCCGCCTATCGCCTTGTTCCTGCCACTGATCCTGCGCCGGTGCGTGCTCATGCGCGTGCCTGCCTTCGCTGTTCACGGGGTGGGGGTGCGGCAGCACGCTAGCGATCCGGAATCGGGCAAACGACCTGATAGGGACGGCCGTTGCAGACCTTAGGGTTCGCTTAAGGAAGGGATCGGGGACGATTAATGGTCGAGACCAGTCAGGACCGGTTTGCCCGATCGGCGTCTGCGCACCCGCCCGCGCGCCACCGGCTTGCGCCCGTCCAGCTGGAACCAGATCCGCACCTCGGTGCCGCCCAGCACCGAGGAGCCGATGCGGACGTCCCCGCCGGTGGACTCGGCGAGCCGGCGCACGATGTCGAGGCCGAGACCGGTCGAGCCGGTGTTCCCGGAGCCGCGGCCACGGGCCATCGCGGCGCCGGGGTCGGGTATGCCGGGGCCCGCGTCGGAGACCAGCACGATCACCGCGTCCTCGCCGTTGTGCACGTCGACCGCGAAGGCGGTGCCCTCGGCGGTGTGCCGGAAGACATTGCCGAGCAGGGCGTCGAGGGCCGCGGCCAGGTCGGGGCGGGCCACGGGTACGCGCACCGGCCGCTCGACGCCGGCCACCCGCCACTTGCGGCCCTCGTCCTCGGCGAGCGCGGACCAGAACCCCATGCGTTCGCGCACCACTTCGGCCGCGTCGCATCCGGCGCCGGGCCCGGCCGCGGCCGTCTGCGGCTTGGCCTCCCGGGCCGTACGGATGATGGTGTCGACCTCGCGCTCCAGCTGGGCGACGGCGGCCCGGGTCTGCTCGGCGGCCGGTCCGCCGCCCAGGGAGGCCGCGTTGAGCCGCAGGACGGTGAGCGGGGTGCGCAGCCGGTGGGAGAGGTCCGCCGCCAGCTCCCTCTCGTTGGCGAGGAGCTGGACGACCTGGTCGGCCATGGCGTTGAACGCCACCGCCGCCAGCCGCAGTTCGTTCGGGCCGTCCTCCGGCACCCGGGCGCCCAGCCTGCCCTCGCCCAGTTCTTGCGCGCCCCGGACCAGCCGCTGGGCGGGCCGCACCATGCGCACCCCGAGCCGGTCGGCGACCGCGACCGAGCCGACGACCAGCGCCAGTCCGACGGCCGTGAGCACCGCCCAGGCGGTGCCGACACCGTGGGTCACCTCGGACTCGGGGACGTAGACCTCGACGACCGCTATGGCGGCGGAGCCGAGCGCGACCGGCTGGAGCAGCGTGAAGCCGCCGGAGACGGAGGTCGTGGAGGCGCGGCCCATCTTGCGCACCGCCTGGATGTCGCGGCCGGCGGCGCGCTGTCTGCCGAGGTCGAGGGCGGGCCGGCCGTCGGTGGCGGGCAGATGGACGGCCATGCCGGAGTCGGCGCCGGCGGAGGCGACGACGCGCTCCAGTTTGTCCCGGTCGGTGGTGATGGACAGCGCGGGCGCCACCGCGGCGGCCTGCCGCTCGGCGCCTGCGAACGCCCGGTCGCGGGCCATCTCCTTGACGACCAGCCCGAGCGGGACCGCGAAGGCGACCACGACCATCGTGGTGACCGCCAGGCAGACCTTGACCAGGGCCCATCTCATCGCGCCGGCTCCCCCTCGCGCCCGTCGGCCGGGGGTTCGATCTTCACGCCGACGCCCCGGAGGGTGTGCAGATAGCGCGGCCGGGCGGCCGTCTCCCCCAGCTTCCGGCGCAGCCAGGACAGATGCACATCGATGGTCTGGTCGTCGCCGTAGGACTGCTGCCAGACCTCGGCGAGGAGTTCCTTGCGCGCGACGACGACCCCGGGGCGGCCGGCGAGGAAGGCGAGCAGGTCGAACTCGCGGCGGGTGAGGTCGAGGCGGACGCCGTCCAGTTCGGCCTGGCGGCGCAGCGGGTCCACGGTCAGGCCGCCGACGCGGAGCACGGACGAGGGCGGGGCCTCCGCGCCGCCGGAGCGGGCCCGGCGCAGTACGGCCGCGATCCGGGCGGAGAGGTGCTCGACGGAGAACGGCTTGGTCAGGTAGTCGTCCGCGCCGGCGTTGAGCAGCCGGACGACCTCCGTCTCGTCGTCCCGGGCGGTGGCGATGATGACGGGCACGTCGGTGATGCCGCGGAGCATCTTCAGCGCCTCGGAGCCGTCCAGGTCCGGCAGTCCGAGGTCCAGGATGACCACGTCGAAGGGGAAATGCGCGACCTCGCGCAGCGCCTCCAGCGCCGTACCGACACTGCGCACGGTGTGTGCGGCGTCGGTCAGATGCCGGATGAGCGCCGAGCGTACGAACTGGTCGTCCTCGACCACGAGCACACTTGCCATGCGCCGCACCGTACGCCATGCGGAGCACACCGGGCGGGCGCCTGTGGACAACTCGGAGCATGTGCGCACCGCGGTGTCCCTGAGGCAGGATGGCCCGCGATGCGCAGAGGACTCGTACACGTACTGGCGTGGCTGCTCGCGACGGGAGCGGCGGTCACGCTGTCGTGGTGGGGTGTGCACACGGTGATGGCCGGGACGGCGTACGACCCCCCGCGCGCCCTGCCCGTCACGGACGCCGGCGCCACCGCGCCGGGCACGAAGGCGCTCGGCTCGCCGACGCACCGGCCGTCCCCGTCGAGGCGGCCGGCGGCCGGTCCGCCGGCGCGCACGCCGGCCCCCGCCCGCAGGCCGGCGCCCTCCGCCACCTCGTCCGCGTCCGCCGCAGGCCAGGTCAAGTCCTACGACACCGACGGCGGGCGGGCGGTGTTCGAGCTGGACACGTCCAGCGCCACCCTCGTGTCGGCGACGCCGGGTACCGGCTGGTCGATGCAGGTGTGGAAGACCGAGACGTGGATCCGCGTGGAGTTCAGCCGGGGCACGGACCGTGTGTCGGTGTTCTGCACCTGGCACGACGGGCCGCCGCACGTGGAGATCGGGAACTACTGAGCGCTCACCGGAACACCGAGGGCGGCGGTGCCGGTGAGGCGACCGCCGCCGCGTCCGTCACGGGGGCCGCGCCGCCGGTGAAGTCGCTCAGCGGCCTGCCGTGTTCGACCCGGCCCGGGTGCGGGTCGGAGGCGGCGCGGCGGGTGAGTTCGGCGAGCGGGAGCGGCGCGTCGGAGGCGACCAGGACGGCGTTGCCGAAGCGCCTGCCGCGCAGGACGGCCGGGTCGGCGATCAGCGCGAGTTCGGTGAACCGGGCGGCGGCGGTGGCGATCTGGCCGCGCAGATGGGCGAGCGGCGGGCCGTCGGCGAGGTTGGCGGCGTAGACCCCGGACGGTTTCAGGGCGCGGCGGACCTCGTCCAGGAACTCGGTGGAGGTGAGGTGGGCGGGGGTGCGGGCGCCGCTGAAGACGTCCGCGATGACCAGGTCCGCCCAGCCGTCCGGCACCCTGGCGAGACCCGCGCGGGCGTCGGCCGAGCGGACCCGGATCCGGGCGTTCGGGTCCAGCGGCAGTTCCCGGCGGACCAGTTGGACCAGGCTCGCGTCCCGTTCGACGACCTGCTGGGTGGAGCGGGGCCGGGTGGCGGCGGCGTACCGGGCGAGGGTGAACGCGCCGCCGCCGAGGTGCACGGCGTGCACGGGCTTGCCGGGCGGGGCGACGAGGTCGATGACATGGCCGAGGCGGCGCTGG
Source organism: Streptomyces durhamensis (assembly GCF_000725475.1). NCBI lineage: Bacteria > Bacillati > Actinomycetota > Actinomycetes > Kitasatosporales > Streptomycetaceae > Streptomyces > Streptomyces durhamensis. The sequence goes on along the minus strand of NZ_JNXR01000002.1, from coordinate 220,252 downwards.
TACTCGAAGGAGAGGTACGCGGGGTCGTCCAGGTCGACGTGCGACTGGGGCGCGCCGTCGATCAGCAGCGTCCAGGCCCGGCTGCGGTCGGGATCGGGGACGAGCTGTGCGAGGCCGCCGTCCACCGCCTCCACGACGGCTTCGACGGCGGCCGGCCTGCGCCTCGTGTCCCGTGTCTGCCGTGGGTTCCTGGACCTGCCCATCGGACCATTTTCGCAGCAGGCCGGGGCGGGCGCCTCACCGGCAGTTGTCGGCCGCCTCGATCGTCCGGGCCGCCTCCCCGAGGGCCCGGCGCAGCACCGCCGGGTCGGTGGCGAGGTCGGCCTCGCCGGGCGGCAGCAGCCAGTCGGAGCCCTCCACCGGCGGCTGCGGGGTGAGTCTGAGTCCGCGCCCGTCCGTCTTCGTGCAGGTGCTGCCCGGCACGTCCCAGCCGGCCGCCGTGCCGGCCGGGACCAGGAAGCCGAGGGTGGCGCAGCCGCCGTCGTGCAGCACGGGGCCCATCGCGTCACCGGCGCCGCGCCGCAGGATGTCGACCGCCTCAAGGCCCTGCCGGGCCGGTACCGTCACGAGGTCGCAGGCCTCCGCGGCCGACGACGGCGACGTACACGGTTCGTTGCTCTGGCTGGTCTCCATGCCGGCCTCCACCACACAGCCCTGTTGCGGTCCACGGGGTCCAACGCGTGAACGCGTCAACGGCTACGGCACAAGTGCGCCGCAAAGGATGGCACTTCATGGCAGATCGTGGATGAGATATCCGGTTTGTAGCTAAACACTGCGTGGCGGGTCCTTCACAGCAGGTACGTTCATGCCCGCCGGAACCAGGGCGTCACTCGGACAACTCGTCACGAAACCGTCCCGGATCCGGCATGGTTCGACGGTTCGCACGAGAGGACCCGGCCATGGCGTCGTCAACCGTGACCTCGTCACAGCCCGAACGGCCACCCCGGCCGAACCTCGCCTTCCGGCACCTGCGTGGCAGTCGTTCACCCGCCGAGTTCGCGGCACTGGTACGCCGTGCCGCGCGCGAGATCGGTGAACGGGTCAGCTGTGACGCGCGTTACGTCGGCAGGGTGGAGGCGGGCGAGATCCGCTGCCCCAACTACGCGTACGAACGGGTGTTCCTGCATATGTTCCCCGGCCGCACGCTCACCGACCTGGGCTTCGCGCCCCGCTCGTCCGTCCGCGGGCGCGCGGCGCGGACGACGGCGGACGGACCCGAGGCGCTCCTCACCGCTGAGGGTGAGGGCCACGGCGCCGGTGAGTCGTCTGCGGCCTTCGAACCGTATGACACGCAGGACCCGTACGGCCCGCACGAGCCGTGCGCGAAAGACCATCTGAACCACGAGGAGAGCGACGTGCTGCGTCGCGCATTCATGACCGGCGGCGCCACGGTGGCCGCCGCCACGCTGGGCCCGCTGCGGCTCACCACGGACGCCGCGGCCCCGGTCCGGCCCGCGCGCCGGGCCGGCGGCCCCGAGGCGGCCGCCCTGGAGGAGGCGGTCCGCCGTATCCGGTTGCTGGACGACCGGCACGGCGCGGACGGTCTCTACCGGCGCGCGGCAGCTCCGTTGCGGGCGGCCTACGCGCTGCTGGACGCCGGCGCGACCCGGCAGACCACCGCCGACCGGCTGCACTCGGGCGCCGGTGAACTCGCCATCTCCGTGGGCTGGCTGGCGCACGACTCCGGCCGCTTCGACGACGCCCGCTCGCACTACGCGGAGGCGCTGGCCACGGCCCGTATGACCGGGGACCCGGCACTGGAGGCGCACGCCTTCTGCAACACCGCGTTCCTGGCACGGGACGCCGGCCGTCCCCGGGAGGCGGTCCGCGCCGCGCAGGCCGCCCAGCGCGCCGCCCGTCCGCTGGGCTCCGCCCGCCTGATGTCGCTGCTCGCGCTGCGCGAGGCGGGCGGCTGGGCGGGCCTCGCCGACCGCACCGGCTGCGAGCAGGCGCTGGTGCGGGCACAGGCCCTCTTCGAGCGGGGCCACTCGGACGCCGACCCCGAGTGGATGAGCTTCTACGGAGAGGCCGAGCTGGAGGGGCTCGAGGCACAGTGCTGGTCCACGCTCGGCGACTGGCGGCGCGCGTCCCGGCACGCCCGCCGGGCGGCGCATCTGCAGGATCCGCACTTCACCCGGAACATCGCCCTGTACACGGCCGAGCTGGCCGACGACCTGGCCCGCGAGGGCCGTCCCGACGAGGCGGCCGCCGCCGGGCTGCGGGTGCTGGCCCTGCTGGACCAGGTCCAGTCCTCGCGGATCCAGAGCATGCTGGCGGGCACGGCCCGGGTGCTGTTGCCGCACCGGCGGGCTTCGGGGGTGTCGGAGTTTCTCGACCGGCACGCCTCGGTGCCGAGGACGGGGAGGGCGTAGGCGGTCCGGGGAGGGTCTGCCGGTGGTCTTCGGGCTGCGGGCCGGACGCACGGTTTCCCTCGCCCGGGGAGCCGCGGTCCCGTCGGCCTTGCGGCACCCGGCATCCCGCACGCGCGGGTGAGCGGCCCACCCCGGCTCAGCCGGCCAGGTGCCCCACGTCGTTCCAGCTCTCGATCGCCGGCTCGCCGTAGGCCCAGCCGAGGACGGACAGCGAGGTCGGGTTCAGGCGTATCCGCGCGGCGAAGTCCAGCGGCAGGCCCAGCCAGCGCGCGCCTATGGAACGCAGTACGTGGCCGTGTGCGAAGACCAGGACGTCGCGGTCGGACGAGCGGGCCCAGGAGACCACCTCGTCCGCGCGCGCGGTCACCTCGGCGAGGGTCTCGCCCCGCGGCACCCCGTCCCGCCAGATCAGCCACCCCGGCCGCACCGCCTGGATCTCGGCCGGCGTCATGCCCTCGTAGGCGCCGTAGTCCCACTCCATGAGCGTGTCCCACACGGTGGCCCGGTCCCCGAAGCCGGCCAGTTCGCACGTCTCACGCGCGCGTGCCAGCGGGCTGGTGCGCACCTCCACCCCGGGCAGCCCGTCCAGCGGGGCGCGGTGCAGACGCTCACCGAGCAGCTTGGCTCCCCGCCGGCCCTCCTCCAGCAGCGGCACGTCGGTCCTGCCGGTGTGCTTGCCGGACAGCGACCATTCCGTCTGTCCGTGCCGGGCCAGCAGGATGCGCGGTGCCATGGGGGGCCTTTCCGGGAAGGGGACGCCGCACGGACGCCACGGGAACGACGAGAGAGGACTTCTCCATCATCGCTCACACCCGTTCGGGGCAACCCGGCGGGCGATCCCCGCGTCTTTGTGGGCCGGAGCGCCGTCATGGGCGGGATACGGACACCGTAAAGTGGCACGGTCGCCCTCCGGGGCGGGCCGCACGCAGAAGGGGGAGGGCGATCGGATGCCGCAGACCGAGACACCGGGCACCGAGGTGGCCCCGCGAACCCGGCTGCGCTGGTGGACCGAGCTGCCCCTGATCCTCCTGGTCTACGGCTGCTACTCGGCCGGCCGGCTCCTCGCCCGCGGTGACGTCTCCTCCGCCGTCGACCACGGCCTGGCGATCCTGCGCTTCGAGAAGGCCCTGCACCTCAACGCGGAGCACCCGCTCAACCGGCTGTTCACGCGCGAGCCCTGGCTCGGAGTGCCGGCGGACTTCTGGTACGCCTCGCTGCACTACGTGGTCACGCCCGCGCTCCTGATCTGGCTGTTCCGGACCCGCGCCGAGCACTACCGGCGGGCCCGCACCTGGCTGATGACGTCCACGTTCATCGGCCTGATCGGCTTCACGCTGCTGCCCACCTGCCCGCCCCGGCTGCTCTCCGCCGGTCACGGGTTCGTGGACACCATGGCGCACTACAGCTCGTACGGCTGGTGGGGCGCCGAGGCGAGTGCACCGCGCGGCATGGGCGGGATGACCAACCAGTACGCGGCGATGCCGAGCCTGCACGTCGGCTGGGCGCTGTGGTGCGGGGTGATGCTGTGGCGCCACGGCCGCACCCGGCTCGCCAAGGTCCTCGCGGTCGGCTATCCGCTCGGGACCGCGCTCGTGGTCATGGGCACGGCCAACCACTACTTCCTCGACGCGGTCGCGGGCGTCGCCGTGATGGGCGTCGGCCTGCTGCTGGCGCCGCCGGTGATGCGGCTCGTGGACCTGCTCCGGGCCCGCCTGTCCCCACGCCGCACACCGGTCACGGACGGCACGGGTTCCCCGATTGTCAGTGCCGGGTGCCAGACTTCCGCGGGTGAGCGAATTCCACGGCAGCGCGAGTCCCGGCTCGACGCCGGGGCCGAACCGGACGCATCCCCCAGCGACGCGGGCGAAGGGGCTGCGGCACCGGCTCGCTGAGCTGCGCGGTCCCGACGTACCCGCCAAAGCCCTGGACGCGCGCGCCCTCGCGGCGCTCGCCGCGAACCCCGGGTGCGCCAGGCGGGCGATCCTGGACGGCGCCGGGGTGGACAAGGCGCGGCTGGCGAGCGCGCTGGGCACGCCGTCCGCGTTCGGTCAGTCACAGTTCGCGCTGACGCGCGGGAACGCGTTCGAGGCGAGGGTGAAGGCCGACGGCGGCGCCGAGCTGCTCCGGCTGGTGCACGCCCGGCTCGACCCCGGCGCCCCGGCGCCGGAGGGGGCCGCCGTACCCGACCTGACCGCGCACGGCCCCGAGGGGCGTACGGCCCGTACGGCGCTGGCGCTGCGCGAGGCCACCCGCGCGGGCGGCTGGACGCTGCTGGACCATCCGATGCTGGCGCTGGACGTGGCCGGCTCACTCGCCTTCCTGGAGCCGGACGCGGTGGTGGTGCACCCGGACGGCAGCTGGTCGGTGGTGGAGATCAAGTCCTTCCCGATGCTGGACGGGGCGGCGGACCCGGCGAAGGTCGGCGCGGCGGCCCGGCAGGCGGCGGTGTACGTGCTGGCGCTGGAGGAGGTCGCCACGCGTCTCGGCGCGGAACCGGCACCGGCTCGGGCGCCCCGTGACGGGAGCGCCCACCCGAGCGGTCCGCCCGCGCGCGTGCACCACCGGGTGCTGCTGGTGTGCCCGAAGGACTTCTCGAACCTGCCCGCCGGTTCCGCCGTCGACGTACGCAAGCAGCGCGCGGTCACCGCCCGTCAGCTGGCCCGGCTGACCCGGATCGAGGAGATCGCCGGGGCCTTGCCCGAGGGCACGTGCTTCGCGCCCGACCGGAGCGCCGAGGAGCTGACGGCGGCCGTGGCGGCCGTCCCGGCGACGTACGCGCCCGAGTGCCTCTCCGCGTGCGAACTGGCCTTCCACTGCCGGGAACGCTCCCGCGAGCAGGGCGCCGTCACCCGCCTCGGCCGTCCCCTGCGCGCGGAACTGGGCGGGCTGACCACGGTCGAGGACGTCCTCGCGGCGGCCCGCGGCGAGAGGGGCGACCCGGACGACCCGGCGATCGCGGCCCTGCGCCGGGCGGCGGCCCTGCGTGCCGAGGCCCTCCGGACGGCGGCCGCGCACGCCAAGGCCCGGGCGGAGGTCGCCCCGTGTCCCTGATGACCACCCTCGCCCGGCTGGAGGCCGTCGCCACCGGCCGGGCCCAGCCCGCCGCGACCGTCCGGCACCGGCATCTGTCCGCACACCCCCTGGTGTTCGTGCCGCTGACCACCGCCGGTGAGGCCGGCGCCCCGCTCGGCGCGCTCGTCGGCACCGACCGGGACGCCCCGCGCCTGCTCGTCGTACCGCAGCCCCGCGACCGCGATCTGCGCTTCACGTTCCTCGCCGAGCTGGCCGACGTCGTGCTGCCGTACATCGACGCCTACGCCGCCTCCGTGGAGGCGGCCGAGCGCACCGAGACCGACCCGGAGACCGGCAAGCGGGTCAAGGTCGAGGCGGAACTGTGCGCGGACGCGCCCCAGCTGATCGTGCCGAGCCGCGCGGGCCTGGACTTCGTACGGCTGCTGGGCCGCTCGATGCGTTTCCGCCGTACGGCCGAGCAGGACCCCGAGGCGCCCTATCCGGCGCCGCCCCGGGTGCCGCTGCTCGGCCGCTGGCTGACCCACTACGGCGAGCGTGCCCGGGTCCCCGGCTCTGCCCTGCTCCTCGCCCTGACCGAGCTGCTGTCCCGGCACTGGGCGACCGGCCAGTCCAGCCTGGAGGACCAGCACCTGGGCGCCCTGCTCGCCTGGATCGACCCACCGCGGGACACGAGCGGCGCCGAGGCCGCGCGCCGGGCCGAGCTCGCCCGGGACGCCGCCGGGCAGCTGCTGTGCCCGCCGGCCGGTCCCGCCACCGACCCGGCGTTCGACAACAAGCTGCTGGCCCCGGCGATCGAGCGCTACGACCGCGCCCGCAGCGCCCTCGCCGCCGCCGAGGACGCCCTGGCCGCCGACGACCGGATGGCCGCGCTCACGGCGGCCGAGCGGGAGATCCGCGACCTGGTGGCGAGCCGCACCCGGCCCACCTGGGACGCGGTGTGGCGGGGCCTGGACCTGCTGCGGACGCTGCCCGAGGGCGCGCGTGCCGAGGAGCGCTGGACCCGCGACCGCTGGTCCTTCACCGGCCACCGTGACCGGGTGCTGGCGGGCGAACCCCCGCAGCCGCGCCGGGACGACGCGGTGACGGCGGCGAACAAGCTGGCCACCCGCGAGCGCGAGCAGGCCCGGCTGGAGGCGCAGGAGGCGCTGGACGACCCGCTGGTGATGGCGGGGCGGCGGCTGGCCGGGGAGGCGTTCGCGGGCGAGGTGACCGAGGTCGTCCTGGCGTACAGCGAGGGCAGGCGGCCGAGCCCGCGCCCGCTGGTGACGGTCCGCACGGACGACCGGCCGCATCTGGCGGAGGGCGCGAGGGTGTACCGCTCGCTGGGCGGCAGGCCGCAGTCGGCGGAGTTCGCCGGGTACGACGGCGAGGACGGTCTCGTGCTGCGGATCGTGGACAAGATGGGCTGCGGCAAGGAGCCCGAGCCCGGTTCGGTGCCGGAGAAGGGCGATGGGGTGTGCTTCACCCTCTTCGAGCACGAGCAGCGCGGCGGGGCGAAGCTGCCCGACCCGGAGGAGACCCCGTGGACGCACGGCGGGCCGCCGGGCGAGGCCGTACCGGAGGCACCGGACACCGTGACCGAGGAGGACGCGCTGTGACGACCGCCGACCTCGATCCCGGAGCCGCGGCCGCCCGCGCCACCGAGGCGATCCTCCACGACACCCTGCACGGCACCGCCCGCGGTGTGGTCGTGGACTCCCCGCCGGGCGCCGGCAAGTCGACGCTCGTGGTCCGCGCGGCGCTCGAACTGGCGGAGGCGGGCCGCCCGTTGATGGTGGTGGCACAGACGAACGCCCAGGTCGACGATCTCGTCCTCAGGCTCGCCGAGAAGAACCCGGACCTGCCGGTCGGCCGCCTGCACAGCAGCGACGGCGACCCGTACGACAAGGCGCTGGACGACCTGCCGCAGGTCCGCACGTCCGCGAAGGCGGCCGACCTGAACGGCCTGCCCGTGGTCCTCTCCACGGCGGCGAAGTGGGCGCACGTGAAGGTCGACGAGCCCTGGCGGCACGCGATCGTGGACGAGGCCTACCAGATGCGCTCCGACTCCCTGCTGGCCGTGGCCGGACTCTTCGAGCGGGCCCTGTTCGTCGGCGACCCCGGCCAGCTGGACCCGTTCGCGATCGTCGGCAGCGAGCAGTGGGCGGGCCTGTCGCACGACCCCTCGGCCTCCGCGGTGACCACCCTGCTGGCCCACAACCCGGACCTGCCGCAGCACCGCCTCCCGGTCTCCTGGCGTCTGCCGGCCTCCGCCGCGCCCCTGGTCTCGGACGCCTTCTACCCCTACACGCCCTTCCGCAGCGGTACCGGCCCCGACGACCGCCGCCTCACCTTCGCCGTCCCGTCCGACGGCTCCGGCCCCGACCGGGTGATCGACGAGGCGGCGGCATCCGGCTGGGGCCTGCTGGAGCTGCCCGCCCGGCACACCCCGCGCACGGACCCGGAGGCGGTGCGGGCGGTGGCGACGGTCGTACGCCGCCTGCTGGACCGGGGCGGCGCGGCGACCTCGGAACGCTCGCCCGCCCCCACCCCCCTCACCGCGGACCGCGTCGCCGTCGGTACGGCCCACCGCGACCAGGCGGCGGCGGTCCGCGCGGCGCTGGCCGAGCTGGGCGTCACGGACGTCACGGTCGACACCGCGAACCGTCTCCAGGGTCGTGAGTACGACATCACGGTCGTCCTGCACCCGCTCTCGGGCCGCCCCGACGCCACCGCCTTCCACCTGGAGACGGGCCGCCTGTGCGTGCTGGCCTCCCGGCACCGGCACGCCTGCATCGTGGTCTGCCGCGCGGGCGTGGCCGACCTCCTGGACGACTACCCGTCCACGGAACCGGTCCAGCTGGGCACGCTGGTGAAGTTCCCGGACGGCTGGGAGGCGAACCACGCGGTGCTGGCCCACCTCACGGAACACCGGGTGACCTGGCAGGCGTGAGCGGGCTCCGCCGGTCGGCGCACTCATGGAACACCGCGTGAACTCGCGGCCATGAGGGGCCCTTGCGCGGGCGCGGGACAATGGACGATGGCCCACCTGAAGGCGGTGCCCAGCGAACCGTACGAGGAGGAGACAAGACATGGCGGAGCCCACGCCGCGTCGTAACGAACCGCGGCTACGCCCCGCGCCCCTGATCTTCGAGCCCGCGGAGGCGGCCGCCGATCCCGAGCACTTCTTCGACCTGGAGTCGATCGAGGATCCGCGGGCGCTGCTGGCCCGGGCCACGGAGCTGACCCAGGCGTTCCGCGCGGCCGCCGACCGGGCCGTGGAGTTCCAGGCCGTCGCGGCGGCCCAGCTCGCCGATCCGCGCCGGTTCGACCGGCTGACCCCGGCGGACATCGCCGAGCGGGCGGAGTGGACCGAGGACTACGCGAAGAAGATGGTCGAGTTCGGGCGGGACCTGATGCGCGGCAACACCGAGGGCCGGACCTCCGCCGACCCCGTGTGACCCCGCGCCCGCGTCAACCCGGAGCCCGTGAGTCAACCCTTCTGGCATATGCCAGCGGGGCAAGATACTCCCCCTCCACCGCCTCTGTCCCGATTATCGGCAACTCAGCGGAACAGCCCCCTCACGCCCGGTACATCTGGGTGGCATGAGCAGCACACCGAACGTCACCCGGGTCACCTCCGACGGAGTCGGCTGGCTCGCCTCGGCGGCCACGTACCCCCGCAGCACGCTGGCCCTCTGGGAGGAGCGCCCGGACGCCCCCGTCGTCCTGCCCTGCGGCACCGTCTTCGACGTGGTGAGCGCGCCGGCGATCTTCGGCCGCCGGATGCTGGACCGGCTGTGGGACGACGGCCCGGGCTCCGGCCCGGTCGCGATGTTCCGGGGCCGTGTGCTGCTGTTCGCCGCGCCGGGCACGGCCCAGCGGCTGCCCTCGCTGCTGGCGTGGGAGGAGTGGGGCTCGAACCGTACGGAGGCGGTGCCGCCGCTGCTGTGCCACGGCACGGGCGACGCCGTGACGGTCCCGGCACCCACCGGGGACGACGGCGCCGGCGCCGCACGCTGGCTGGTCGCCCCGGACACGCGTCACCCCTGGCTGCCGGGTCCGGAGGTGGTGCTCTGGGCGGCCGTACGGGCGGCCCGCGCGGCCGTGCGGATATCGATTTTTCCTCCCGCCGACCAGGATGCTAATGTCTACGACGTCAGCAGGCGCCGCTAGCTCAGTTGGTTAGAGCAGCTGACTCTTAATCAGCGGGTCCGGGGTTCGAGTCCCTGGCGGCGCACGATGACGAATGGCGAGGCATGTCCGCTAAAAGCGCGGAAATGCCTCGCCATCGTTTTTTCGCGCGGCTTCACCGTGCGTTGCGGGGGCTTCGCCCCGTGTGTCAGCCGGTGACTCTCGGCGTGAGCCGTACCGTCCACGTCCCCGAGGCCGACCTCCCCTCCACCTCCACCTGTACGCCCTCGCCGGGCACGGTGAAGCTCTCGCCGAGGGCGACCGGGGCGTCGGCGAGCGGCGGGTAGACCGAGTCCTCCCAGCAGGCCTCGGTGTGCGGGTGGGCGTCCACGACCTCCACCGGGCCGCCGCCGGATTCCGCTCCGCTGCGGATCCGGTACACCAGCACCCCCTGCCGGCAGCCGGCCCGGTCGTTCCCGGCCGGACCACGCACCTCGAAGCCCAGGGCGCTGTCCGGCCCGGTGCGCACGATCGCCAGCTTCACCCCGTGCCCGAGGCCGAAGGCCGGGGCGCCCGCCGTGCCCTGCACCGGGCTTCCCTGGCCGGCTTCCAGCGGCTCCAGGGTCAGCCGGGTCGACCCCGCGCCGCGCACGCACATCACCTGACGCGGATCCAGCCAGCCCAGCTTCCACTTGTGCCAGGCGAACAGGTCCGGGGACAGCCCGAACTGGCTTCCCATCAGGTCCCAGTCTCCGACGTACGTGTCCCAGTCGCCCTTGCCGTCGACGGGACGGTGGTAGAGGTCGGGCAGGTCGAAGACATGGCCGGTCTCGTGGGCGAGGACCAGCCGGTCCGGCGGGTGTTTCTCGAACACGGTGACGACCCGGCGGACGTCTGTGCCGTCCACGTGCAGGGGTGTGTCGAGGTTCACGACCTTCGTGGCGTCCGAGTCCACTCCGGGCGCGTCCGGATCGGCGACGAGGTACACGACCTGATAGCGGGAGAAGTCGACCTCCCTGTCGGCGATCGCGAACGCGTCCCGCAGATAGGCGGCCCGGTCCTGCACGCTCCAGTCCCGCCTTATGGCGTACGCGGTGGACGGCCGGGGCATGCGCAGCCAGTGCTTGACCGGGTGCGGGCGCAGGGTGAACCTGCCGTAGGAGGCCCGTTCGAAGTAGCGGCTGGTGGCCGGGAAGTGGTCGGCGGTCAGCTGGGCGGGCGTGGTGCGCGGAGCGGAGTCCGGGAAGGAGAGGAAGACCATCACGGCGTCCAGCACGCCGGTCGGGCGGGTGTAGTCCGGGTTCCAGGTGTCCACACCCTCGGAGTGGTGGGCGTCGGTGCGGTGCAGGGCACAGGGGGTGGTGGAGAACGGCTCGGCGACCGACGGGCTACCGAGGATCGAGGTCGCGGCGAGCGCCGACAGCGTGGTGCACACGGCGGCGGTGCTGCGCAGCATGGGCACGGACATGACCTCCGGACGCGGTTCGACAGGACCCACATCCAGATTGCTGTTATTTAGTGCGGTATGCCCTGTTCATCTGCACCACAAGGGTGAGTGCGCCCCCCTGATGCTCCGGCGCGCTCCGGCGCCCGACACCCCGAAACACTCACGGAACGTCACAACTGGTCGGGGGCCCTTAGAACCCGCCCACGCGCGGGCAGAAACGATCTGTCAGAACCAGTGTTCGGTCCGGGACACTGGACACCGGCTGGAAGGGCCCGGTGCCAGCCTCTATGATCGGCACACTTTCCGGCACGGACAGCGATCGAGTGCACTGCGGGAGCGAGCGGTGAGCGGAACGTCCGAAGGGCCGACGCCCGCGGCAGACCTCGACCGGTCAGCCGTCACAGACAGTGACCACACCACCTACCAACGTGTCTTCGCGACGGCCCCGCTCGCCATGGCCGTCGTGGACCGCGCCGGACTCGTCACCGGCGCCAACGCGGCCTTCGGCGAGCTGCTCGGCACCGATCCGGCCACGCTCACCGGGCGGGTCGCCGCCGATCTGGTGGACCTGTCCTCGGACACCCGCAGCTGGCACGCCTACCGCGAGGTGCTGCGCGGCCGGCAGGCGAAGCTGCGCTGCACCCGCCGGCTGAAACATCCCGAGGGGCACTCGGTGTGGGTGCAGGTGACCGTGGCCCCCCTGAGCGGGGAGGCCGGGGTGCTGCTGTCCGTCGCCGACATCAGTGCCCGCCGCGAACTCCAGGCGCGGCTGCGGCACTTGCAGATGCACGATCCGGTGACCCGGCTGCCCAACCGCACGCTGTTCTTCGAGCGGCTGTCGGCCGCGCTGGAGGCGGAGTCGTACGAGCAGAGCGGCACCGGCCGGATCGGCCTGTGCTATCTGGACCTCGACGGCTTCAAGGCCGTCAACGACACCCTCGGCCACCGCGTCGGCGACCGGCTGCTCGCCGCCGTCGCCGAGCGCCTGACCCGGGTGGCCGACGAGGCCGGCTACGCCCGCGCCGTGACCCCGCTGGTGGCGCGGCTCGGCGGCGACGAGTTCGCCCTGCTCGTGGAGGACTCCACCGGCACCGAACAGCTCGCCGAGCTCGCCGAGTCGGCGCTGAAGGCGCTGGAGGACCCCTTCGACCTGGCCGGGCAGCGGCTGTCGTTGACGGCGTCCATCGGTGTCGTCGAGCGGCACGCGGCGGGTACGACGGCCACGGGCCTGATGCAGGCGGCCGATACGACCCTGTACTGGGCGAAGGCCGACGGCAAGGCCCGCTGGACCCTGTTCGACCCCGAGCGCAACGCGCACCGGATGACCCGTCAGGCCCTCTCGTCCACTCTGCGCCCCGCCATCGACCGCAACGAATTCGCGCTCGAATACCAGCCGTTGGTCGGCATGGAGGACGGCCGTCTCTCCGGGGTCGAGGCGTTGATCCGCTGGAATCATCCTCAGTTCGGCACACTGACGCCGAATCGGTTCATCGGACTGGCCGAGGAGGACGGCTCGATCGTGCAGCTCGGCCGCTGGGCGCTGGCCACCGCCTGCCGCCAGGCCCGCCGCTGGCAGCTGGACCACCCCGAGGAGCCGCCCATCTTCGTCAGCGTCAACGTGGCCGTACGGCAGGTGTGGGACTCGGACCTCGTGGCCGATGTGGCCAAGACCCTCTCCGAGACGGGACTCGCCCCGCACCTGCTCCAGCTGGAGCTGACCGAGTCGGCGGTGATGGGCTCGGCCGGCCGGCCGCTGCAGGCCCTGCAGGCCCTCAGCGACATGGGCGTCCGCATCGCCATCGACGACTTCGGCACCGGCTACTCGAACCTCGCCTACCTCAGCCGGCTGCCGGTCTCGACGCTGAAGCTGGACGGTTCCTTCGTGCGCGGCTTCCAGTACGAGGCCGACAAGAACCCCGCGAGCACGCCCAACCCCGCCGACGAGGTCATCGTGGAGGCGATGATCCAGCTCGCCCACCGGCTGGGCATCACCGTCACCGCCGAGTGCGTGGAGACCTCGGCCCAGGCCACCCGGCTGCGCCGGATCGGCTGCGACACCGGCCAGGGCTGGCTGTACTCCCGCCCGGTGCCGCCGGATCGTATCTCCGAACTCCTCGGCGAGCAGACCTACGCGGTCGGCAACCCGTAGGCGTCCGCGATCAGCTCGTAGGACCGCAGGCGCAGTTCACCGCGGTGGGCGTGGGAGACGAGCATCAGCTCGTCGGCGCCGGTGCGCTTGTGCAGGTCGTCCAGGCCAAAGCGGACCTCGTCGGCGGTGCCGTGCACGATGTTGGCCGTCCAGGAGGTGATGAACTCCTCCTCCATCGGGCTGAACTCGTGCTTCTCGGCCTCCTCCGGGTCGGGGAAGAGGCCGGGGCGGCCGGTGCGCAGCCGGAGCATGTTCAGGGCCACCGCGCGGGTCTGGCGGCGGGCCTCCCGCTCGTCGTCGGCGGCGAGGGCGGAGACACCGATGAGGGCGTACGGCGCGTCGAGGACGGCGGAGGGGCGGAAGGTCTGCCGGTACAGGTCCAGGGCCGGGATGGTGTTCTGCGCGGAGAAGTGGTGTGCGAAGGCGAACGGCAGGCCCAGCATTCCGGCGAGGCGGGCACTGAAGCCGGAGGAGCCGAGCAGCCAGACGGGCGGCCGGTGCGGGGACTGGACGCCGCCGGGGGCGGTGGCCTGGACGGGGCCGGGGATGGCGTGGATCCGGCGGTAGGGGTGCCCGTCGGGGAAGTCGTCGTCCAGGAAGCGGACGAGTTCCGCGAGCTGCTCCGGGAAGTCGTCGGCGCCCTCGTTCAGGGTGTCGGTGCGGCGCAGGGCCGCGGCCGTGGCGCCGTCCGTGCCCGGCGCCCGCCCCAGGCCCAGATCGATCCGCCCCGGCGCCATCGCCTCCAGGGTGCCGAACTGCTCGGCGATCACCAGGGGGGCGTGGTTGGGCAGCATCACACCGCCCGAGCCGAGCCGGATGCGGTCGGTGTGGGCGGCCAGGTGGGCGAGCATCACGGCGGGCGAGGAGGAGGCGACGCCGGGCATGGAGTGGTGCTCCGCCACCCAGTACCGGTGGAAGCCGCGCGACTCCGTCAGCCGGGACAGCGCCACGCTGGTGCGCAGGGCGTCGGTCGCGGTACTGCCCGCGCCGACGGTCACCAGGTCCAGTACGGAGAGGGGGGCGGGGGCGGTCCCGTGCGTCGTGCCCCGGATCTCGTCTGCCTCGTCTGCCGACACGGTGTGGGCCTCCTGTTCGTGGCGTGGGCGCTGTCCTGCCCGCACTTAACAGGAGACGGTCTCCGGTTATTCCGTGAGGCGGGTCTCCGGTCGTTCCGCGAGGCGCTCAGACCTGCACGATCGGCTCCCTCGTGAACAGCGTCCCCAGCGTCGGCGCGTTCACCCGCCGGTCCGCGAGCCTGAGCCCCTCCCACACCGACACCTGGTTCGCCGTGAGCACCGGCTTGGACAGCGCCTTCTCCAGCAGCGACAGATGCGCGGCCGTGTGCAGGGCGGTGTCCGGGAGCAGTACCGCCTCCGCGTCCGGGACGTCGGCCGCGCGGGCCAGCGTCAGCACGTCCTCCTCGCCCCACGTACCGACCTCCGCGGCCGTGACGATCCCGGACGCGCGCATCCCGGTCACCTCCAGGCCCCCGGCCCGCAGGAAGTCCGCGAACAGCGCGGCCACGTCCTGCGGATACGTCGCCCCGACCGCGACCCGCCGTACGCCGATCTCCCGGGCGGCGTGCACGAAGGCGAACGACGTCGAGGACGCCGGCATGCCGGCCAGCCGGGCGAGGGTGCGCACCTGCTCCTGCGCGCCCTCCCAGCCGTGCACGAAGCCGCCACTGGTGCAGGCCCACACCACCGTCTCGGCGCCGGTCAGCCGCAGTGCCTCCATGCCCGCCGCGAGCCGCTCGGCGGACCCCATCTCGCGCAGCGTCGCCACCCGGTGCGCGTCCTCGCCGATGTCGGTGTGGACCAGGTCCACCCGGATGTCGCTGCCCAGGAGCTGCTCGATGCGTGGATAGTCGTCCTCGGCGGAGTGGCCCGGGTAGAGGAATCCGAGTGCGGTCATGTCCAGCCTTCCTGCGTCTCTTCGGGCAGTACGGGAGGCCAGGCACGCGCGGCCTCGTCCAGCAGCGCCTGATAGGGCCCCACGGCCCGGGTACCCAGCCGGCGCAGTGCAGCCCACATCGTGACCTGGTTGGCGGTCAGCACCGGAATGCGCAGCTCGGCCTCCAGCTGGGGGATCACGTCGTACGTCGGCAGGTTGGTGCAGGAGATGAACAGCGCGTCGGCGCTTCCGGGGCGGACCACCGCCCGCCGTGCCATGGCGACGACGTCCCGGTACGGCACCTGCCAGATGTGCCGGGTCAGCCCCATGAAGGCGCACCCGCTGACCTGGACGCCGGCCTCGGCGATGAACTCCTCCAGCGCCCGGGTCACCGACACCGTGTACGGCGTGACCAGCGCGACCCGTCGTATCCGCAGCTCGTCCAGCGCCTCCAGCAGCGCGCCGGAGGTCGTCACGGAGGGGGGCGCGCCCGCCAGGCTCATCGCCGCGCGCATCGCCCGCTCCCCGGCGATCCCGCCGACGAAGCTGCCGGAGGTGCAGGCGTAGGCGACGGCCTCGGGCGCGACGGCGGTCAGCGCACGCACCGCGTCACCGAGGGTCTCGTGCTCGCTGACCAGCCGGGCCAGGTCCAGGCTCACCTCCACCGGCACGAACGGGGTCCGGGTCAGATGCAGCGACACCTCGTCGGGCACCCAGCGCCACAGCTCGCGGTCGAGGGCGAAGTCGAAGGGGGCCACCACGCCGACACCGCGCTGGGGGCGGGGGCCGCCGAGAAAGGAGACGTCCATGGCACTGGCCTCACGGTGAGAGACGAGTGGGTAACGGATCGCGAGTACGCCCGTGTTGACGAAGGTAGATTCGGGTGCGAGCGTGGTCAATCCGCGCATGTCACCGTGCCTGTCACCGCGCTTCTCACCGCGCATGTCACGCCACCGTGCCACGCCGCTGTGTCACGCGTACGTCAGACGCCTGTCCGACGCCGGGAGCCGCCCCGTATGACGACCCTCCCCACCGTCCTCGTCCTGGACGCCGAGCCGCCGCCCCGGCTCGGCCGGCTCACCGGCCGCGCCCGGATCGTGCACACCGACGCCGCGCACCTGGCCGAGCGGCTGCCGCAGGCGGACGTCCTGCTGGTGTGGGACTTCACCTCGCACGCGGTGCGCGAGGCATGGCCGGGTGACGGGCCCCGGCCGGCCTGGGTGCACACGGCGAGCGCGGGCGTGGACCATCTGATGTGCCCGGAGCTCGCCGGGTCCGACACGGTGGTGACCAACGCGCGCGGGATCTTCGACCAGCCGATCGCCGAGTACGTGACGGCCCTGGTGCTGGCGGTCGCCAAGGACCTGCCGCGCACGCTGGAGCTGCAGCGGGAGCGGGTCTGGCGGCACCGGGAGGGCCGGCGGGTGGCGGGCACGCGCGCGTGCGTGGTCGGCTCGGGTCCGATCGGCCGGGCGATCGTACGGACCCTGAAGGCCCTCGGCGTGACGACGGCGTTGGTCGGGCGGGTGCCGCGGACGGGCATCCACGGCCCGGCGGACCTGGACCGGCTGATCTCCCGCGCGGACTGGGTGATCGCGGCGGCGCCGCTCACCGAGGAGACGTACCGCATGTTCGACCGCCGCCGGTTCGGCGTGATGCAGCCGTCGGCGTTCTTCGTGAACGTCGGGCGGGGCGCCCTGGTGGACGAGGAGGCCCTCGCCGACGCGCTGACCCGGCGCTGGATCGCGGGAGCCGCACTGGACGTGTTCACCGCCGAACCGCTGCCCGGGGACAGCCCGTTGTGGACGCTGCCGGGGCTGATCGTCTCCCCGCACATGAGCGGGGACACGGTCGGCTGGCGGGACGACCTGGGCGCGCAGTTCGTGGAGTTGTACGAGCGGTGGGCGGCGGGCAGATCACTGGTGAACGTCGTCGACAAACAGCGTGGCTACGTACCCGGGCACTGACCTCTTGGAGGGTGCATGCAGCTCACCGACCTCACCGCCGTCCAGCTCCTCGCGGGGTACCGCAAGGGCGAGTTCAGTCCCGTGGAGGCGACCGAGCAGGCCCTGGAGCGGGCGCGGCGCGGTCAGCCGGAGGTGAACGCGTTCGTACGGCTCACCGAGGAGGACGCGCTGGCACGGGCGCGGGAGTCGGCTGAGCGCTGGCGGCGCGGTGAACCGGCCGGGCTGGTCGACGGGGTGCCGGTGACGGTGAAGGACCTCCTGCTGCTGCGTGGCCACCCGACCCTGCGCGGCTCCAGGGCGGTCTCCGAGCAGGGGACCTGGCAGGAGGACGCGCCCTCGGTGGCCCGGCTGCGCGAGCACGGCGCGGTGTTCCTCGGCAAGACCACGACCCCCGAGTTCGGCTGGAAGGGTGTCACCGACTCGCCGCTCACCGGCGTCACCCGCAACCCGCACGACCCCTCGCGCACCGCCGGCGGCTCCAGCGGGGGCAGCGCGGCGGCCGTGGCGCTCGGCGCGGGGCCGCTGTCACTGGGCACGGACGGCGGCGGCAGCATCCGCATCCCGGCCGCGTTCTGCGGGATCTTCGGGCTGAAGCCGACGTACGGCCGGGTGCCCCTGTATCCGGCGAGCCCGTTCGGCACCCTGTCCCATGTGGGCCCGATGACCCGGGACGCGGCCGACGCGGCCCTGCTGCTGGACGTCATCGCCGCGCCCGACCCCCGCGACTGGTCGGCGCTGCCGGTGGCGCAGAGGTCCTTCGTGGCGGCCCTGGAGGGCGGGGTGCACGGGCTGCGGGTGGCGTACTCGCCGTCGCTGGGCGGGCAGGTGCCGGTCCAGCCGGCGGTCGCGGCGGCCGTACGGCGCACGGTGGCCTCCCTCGCCGACCTCGGCGCGTACGTCGAGGAGACCGACCCCGACTTCAGTGAGCCGCTGGAGGCGTTCCACACCCTGTGGTTCAGCGGCGCGGCCCGTCTCACCGAGCGGTTCTCCCCGCGCCGCCGCCAGTTGCTGGACCCCGGCCTGCGGGAGATCTGCGTCCGGGGCGCCCGGTACAGCGCGCTGGACTACCTGGCCGCGGTGGACGTCCGCATGGACCTCGGCCGGCGCATGGGCCGCTTCCACGAGCGCTACGACCTGCTGGTGACGCCGACCCTGCCGGTGACGGCGTTCGAGGCGGGGGCGGAGGTGCCGGCCCGCTCCGCCTTCCGGCGCTGGACGGGGTGGACCCCCTTCACCTACCCCTTCAACCTCACCCAGCAGCCCGCGGCGAGCGTCCCGGTGGGGACGGACGGGGACGGGCTGCCGGTGGGCCTGCAGATCGTCGCGGCCCGGCACCGGGACGACCTGGTGCTCAGGGCTGCGCATGCGTTGTACGAGGCTGGGGTGGCTCAGAGCCTTCGCTCTGCGTGACCGCTGGATCGGGCGCGAACGACCCGCCGGGACGAGAGCTTGCGGTACCCCTGGTGACAGGAGACCCGGGCGGGCTGGTGCCGGGGCGTCAGCCCGCCGGGCGCCGAGGACCGGTCCTCAGGATCAGCTGGGCTCTCCGGTGATCTCGGCGGGGGGCATGGCGGCCAGTGCCTGCAGAGCGCGCAGGAAGCCACGCCGGTCCTCCTCCGAAAGCCGCGCCAGCAGCCGCTCCTCCCGCTCCTGGATCGCCGACTGCGCCGCGTCGCGCACCCGGCGCCCCTGCGCGGTGAGCGAGAGCAGACGAGCGCGCCGGTCGCTCGGATCGGGCTGTCGACGGATGAGCCCGCGCTCCTCCAGGTCGTCGAGGACGCCGATGATCCGCGTCTTGTCCGCACCGATGTCCCGGGCCAACGCGGCCTGGGTGCGTACGGGTTCGTCGTCGAGCCGCAGCAGCACCCCATAGGCCCACATCGTCAGCCCGTGCTCGCGCAGTACCGGCAGCTCCGCGGCCACCAGCGCGCGACCCAGCGGAACGATCATGGCCGCGAGGTCGGGGCGCCTTTCCGATCCGGTGTCTCCAGCCATGAGGAGACCATACTCGTTGACAGACCATAAACACCTGCTTACCGTAAGCAGATGCATACGAAATTATCCTCCCTCAGGGACCTGGACACCCGCGCCGTACGCGACAGCGTCACCGTGGTCGGCCACGCGACCGTGGACGACCTCAGACGTCCCACCCCTTGCGCGGCGTGGAATCTTGGCGAGCTGCTCGAACACATGACGGTCCAGCACCGGGGTTTCGCGGCAGCGGCACGAGGGGAAGGCGCCGACCCCGCGCTGTGGAAGGCCGAGCATCCGGGGCCGGAGACCATCGAGCGGTACATGACCGCCGCGGAAGCGGTCATCGAGGCCTTCGCCGAAGTGCGCTCCGCGGACCAGGACTTCACCCTGCCGGAATTCGGCACCGGATCCGCCTTCCCCGCGGTCCGGGCCATCGGCTTCCACTTCCTTGACTACGTGGTGCACGCCTGGGACGCGGCCCGCGCTCTCGACGTCCCCTTCACCCCCGCCCCCGGCCTCCCGGACGCGGCCCTCCCCATCGCGCTCGCCGTCCCGGACGGCGCTCACCGGCTACGGCCGGGCGCCGCGTTCGCCCCGCCCCTTTCCCGGTCCATCGCCCGGAACCCCCTGCCCCGCATCCTGCTCCACCTCGGCCGGTCCCCCTCCTGGGCTCCTCCACCGCGTCACGCTTCGGCCCGTCGGTGAGCCGGGGACCCCGACGGCGCCCCACACCTCGGCCCGGATGACAAGGAAGGGCCGGGGACCGGACCTTCCCCGCCCTCACGCCCGGCGGAAACTGAGCGTCTCCCCCGCCGCACCGCTGCGCCACAGGTCGTTGCAGGCCTCGGCCATCGCCTCCAGGCCCTCCACCACCTGGCCCCACACGATTCCGGGTACCCAGCCCACGTCGCCGTTGAGCAGCAGGTTGTTGCGCTCGTAGAAGAGGGCCAGGTCGACGACCGTGGTGCCGGGGCGGACCTCGCGGTCGTAGCCGTAGGCGTTCGTGCCGAGTTCGGTGCCGGCGAAGGAGAAGTAACAGAGGTCGCCGGGAATCGGGGTGACCGTCGGGTTCTCCAGTGGGGGTTCCGTGGAGGCGAACGGCGGGAAGAGGGCGTAGATCTCGTTGCGGGCGTATTTGGCGTGGTAGACCTCGCCCGTGAGGGGCAGCGCCTGCCAGACCGCCGCGCAGGTCAGGGGCGCGCGGTCGTCCAGCAGTCGTGCCGTGCAGCGCACGTCCCGCTTGTCGAGCGAGACGGTGACGAATCGATCGGCCATGAGAACAAGGGTGCATAGCCGCAGAGCGCTTGGGTAGCCGCGCCGCCATGGCTCCACCACTTGGGAACGACGTACACACAATTCGGGCGGAACACAGACGCACCCGGCGGTCCGTGCTCGGTGGTCTCGCCGCCCTCGGTGCGCTGGGCGCGGCGGGCTGCACGCGGGTGGCCGCGGCCTCGGGCAAGGCGGGCGGTGACCTGCTGGACCGGCTCCGCGCGCAGGGCGTCGTGCGGCTCGGGATCGCCGGCGAGGTCCCGTTCGGGTACATCGACAAGGACGGCCGTCTCACCGGCGAGGCCCCCGAGCTGGCGAAGGTGATCTTCAAGCGGCTGGGGGTCGGCCGGGTGCAGCCGGTGCCCACCGAGTTCGGTTCGCTGATCCCGGGGCTGAACTCGCAGCAGTTCGATGTCGTGGCCGCCGGGATGTACGTCAATCCGGAGCGCTGCCAGCAGGTGATCTTCGCCGATCCGGACTACCAGATGCTGGACTCGTTCATCGTGCGCAAGGGGAACCCGTTGGGGCTGCACTCCTACCGCGATGTCGTGGCGAAGAAGGCGAAGTTCGCCACCGGCACCGGATACGCCGAGATCCAGTACGCGGTCGAGGCCGGGTACGAGGAGGGCGACATCCTCATCGTCCCGGACCAGGTCGCCGGGCTGAACGCCGTCGAGGCGGGCCGGGTCGACGTGTTCGCCGGTACGGCGCTCACCACGCGGGAGGTGGTGAAGAAGTCCGCCAAGGCGGAGGCCACACGGCCGTTCGCGCCGCTGGTCAAGGGCACACCGCACGTCGACGGCGGCGCGTTCGCGTTCCGGCCGGCCGAGACGAGCCTGCGGGACGCCTTCAACGGGGAGCTGCGCAAGCTGAAGAAGAGCGGCGAACTGTTCCGGATCCTGCGGCCGTTCGGCTTCACCAAGGCCGAGATGACCGGCCTCACCGCGAAGGAGCTGTGCGGCGGATGACCCCGGGACTGTGGGACCTCGTACTCAAGGGCGTCTGGACCACGGTCCAGCTGCTGGTGTTCAGCGCGCTGCTGACCGCGGCGGTGTCGTTCGTCGTCGGTGTCGCGCGCACCCACCGGCTGTGGATCGTGCGCTTCGTCGCCGGCTTCTACACCGAGGTGTTCCGCGGCACCTCGGCGCTGGTGATGATCTTCTGGGTGTACTTCGTGCTGCCGGTCGCCGTGGGCTGGCAGCTGGTGCCGATGTGGGCGGGCACGCTGGCGCTGGGGCTGACGTACGGCGCGTACGGCTCGGAGATCGTGCGCGGCGCGCTGAACGCGGTGGACCCGGCGCAGAAGGAGGGCGGGATCGCGCTCGGCTTCACGCCCTGGCAGCGGCTGCGGCTGATCGTGCTGCCGCAGGCGGTGCCGGAGATGATCCCGACCTTCTGCAACCTGCTGGTCGAGCTGCTCAAGGGCACGGCCCTGGTGTCGGTCATGGGCATGGGTGATCTGACGTTCAGCGCGAACCTGGTGCGGCTGGCGTTGCAGCAGAGCGCGGAGATCTACACCTACGTCCTGGTGATCTACTTCGCGATCGCCTTCGTGCTGACGCGGCTGATGCGCGGACTGGAGAAGCGGCTGAAGGCCGGGGTCGGCAAGGACCCCGGGACGGAGTGGGCGGCGCGTGAGCTCAAGCGGGCCCAGACGACCGGCGTGGGCGCCGCGGGCGGCGTGGGCATGGGCGGGGGTGCCGCATGAAGTGGGACTGGAACGCCGTCGGCGACTTCATGCCGGCGTTCTGGCACGGGCTGCTGGTCACGCTGCAGGTCCTCGCGCTCGGTTCGCTGGTGTCCTTCACGCTCGGCCTGGTGTGGACGCTGCTGATCCGGACGCCGCCGCGGTGGGTGCGCTGGCCGGTCGGGGTGGTCACGGAGTTCGTGCGCAACACCCCGCTGCTGGTGCAGCTGTTCTTCCTGTTCTATGTGCTGCCCGAGTGGGGTCTGACGTTCTCGGCGCTGGCCACCGGCGTCTTCGCGGTCGGCCTGCACTACTCGACGTACACCATGCAGGTCTACCGGGCCGGTATCGAGGCGGTCCCGGCCGGCCAGTGGGAGGCGGCGACCGCGCTGAACCTGCCCCGGCGGCGGACCTGGACCGCGGTGATCCTGCCGCAGGCGATCCGCAGGGTGGTGCCGGCCCTCGGCAACTACGTGATCGCCATGCTCAAGGACACACCGATCCTGATGCTGATCACCGTGCCGGAGATGCTCCAGCGGGCCCGGCTCTTCTCGCAGCAGCACTTCCAGTTCACCGAGCCGATCACGGTGATCGGTGTGGCCTTCGTCCTCATCTCCTACCTGGCCTCCCTTCTCCTGCGAGCCCTGGAGCGTCGCCTTGTCCGTTGAGACCCATCCGCAGCCGTCCCTGTCCGACGCCCAGCCGGGCGAGCTGATCCGCCTCGCGAACATCACCAAGCGGTTCGGCGCGAACACCGTGCTCGACGATCTGAGCTTCACCGTCGACCCGGGCAAGCACGTGACCCTGATCGGCCCCTCCGGTTCCGGCAAGACCACGATCCTCAGACTTCTGATGACCCTCACCCGGCCGGACGAGGGCACGATCACCGTCGACGGGGACCAGCTGTTCCCGGCGCCGGAGAAACGGGTCCGGGAGGTCCGCAAGAAGATCGGAATGGTGTTCCAGCAGTTCAACCTGTTCCCGAACATGAGCGTGCTGCGCAACATCACCGAGGCCCCGGTGCAGGTCCTCGGCATGTCCGGGGACGAGGCCGAGGAGCGGGCCCGGGAGCTGCTGGACCTGGTGGGACTGGCCGACAAGTGCGACGCGAAGCCGACCCGGCTGTCCGGCGGGCAGCAGCAGCGGGTGGCGATCGCCCGGGCACTGGCGATGCGGCCCCGGGTGCTGCTGCTGGACGAGGTGACCTCCGCCCTCGACCCGGAGCTGGTGGCGGGCGTGCTCGACCTGCTCAGGGACATCGCCCGCAGCACGGACATCACGATGCTCTGCGTGACCCACGAGATGGGTTTCGCCCGCGACATCTCCGACCAGGTCCTGATGTTCGACGAAGGCCGGGTGATCGAGTCGGGCTCCCCGGAGAAGATCTTCACCGACCCGGAGCAGGACCGGACCCGGGAATTCCTCAGCGCGGTGCTGTGACCGCGGCGGCCGGGTCCGGACGATACCGAGGTCCGGCCGCTGGGTCATACCCGTGGCATATGCCAACGGATCTGCCCGCAGCTGAGAGGGGACGGCGAGCGGAACAATCTCGCCAACCCCCTCTCCCGGCAGGGGGTTTGCCCGTTATCGTGGTAGCGATCCGCCGACCGGATCTCGCGGCTACCGACAGGCGAACAGACAGGCGAGCGCAGGGGGAGACCACCGTGGCGCTGATGCACGAGCCGACCGCCCCGTACCACTCCGCCCAGGACGCGCTGCGCGTGCTGGAGACCGTCGCCCGCCACTCCGCCGGCGTCACCGACACCGAGCTGGCCCGCCGCACCGGCCTCGGCTCCGAGCGGCTCACCGCCCTGCTGCGGATGCTGCGCCGCGAGGGCTATGTCGAGCAGATCACCGACGGGGCGTACGTCACCGGCGACACCCTGCGCCGCCTCACCTCCGCGCACGATCGCGAGCGGGCCCTGCGCGAGAAGCTCCAGCACACCCTGGACCAGTTGCGCGACTCGGTCGGCGCGGCGGTCTACATGAGCCGGTACGTCGACGGCGAGGTCAAGGTCACCCAGTACGCCGCCGGGCCCACCACCCCGGCGGTCAACGAGTGGGTCGACTTCCGCTGCTCCGCCCATGCCACGGCCGTCGGCAAGAGCCTGCTGACCCAGCTGGACCACAACGCCCGCCGCGACCACCTCTCCCGGTACAAGATGGCGCGCCTCACCTCGCGCACCATCACCAGCGACAAGCTGCTGCTCTCCCGCCTGGAGTCCCAGCCGCCGACGGTGCCGGTGCTGGACCTGCAGGAGTACGCGGTCGGCACGGTCTGCGCCGCGGTCCCGATCACCGCGGGCTCCTCGGTCGGCTGTCTGGCGCTGTCGCTTCCCGTGGAGCACGCGCACCGGCTGAAGCAGGCCGCGGACACGCTCAACCGGAGCGCGACACCGGTGCTGCTGTCCCTGGCCCTGTAGGTGGTCACGAGCACCCCTGGGGACCAGGTAGTATTTTCTTCGTCGCCAGCCGCGGAGGGCAGAAATCCGCGGGAGGCGAGAGTCATGCGCCGCTAGCTCAGTTGGTTAGAGCAGCTGACTCTTAATCAGCGGGTCCGGGGTTCGAGTCCCTGGCGGCGCACATGGACGAAGGGTCCTTCGCGAAAGCGAGGGGCCCTTCGGCGTTCTCCGCGGCGAGGCGCCGGTACGAGGTCTCCCCTGGTGGCCTCCACCACACCGGATCGGTACCCCTCACGCCTGAGCAGGGACCCCCGTACACGGCGACGGCCGCGGCGGCACCCGTGGCCACCTCGTGCTGGGTCAGCACTCGCGCCTCACACACCGGCCCCGGCCGGTGGTCCCCCCACCGGGCCGCGACCAGCTCCGCGACCGTGCGCGCCGTGGAATCCACGGGGCACACGGTGGCTGGCACGCCATCAGATCGGGAGGCTAGGGAAGGAAGTCGTCCGCCATCGAGAACGCGGCGTGGGCGGTGATCATGAAGAGGACGCAGCCCCCGATGAACACGCCGAAGAACGCCACCATGCAGCCGGATTCGGCGGCGAGCTTCCCGCGCGCCGGGGCGTGCGCCGTCGCCCGCTCGGGATGCTCCGCCGCGTAGTACACGGTGACGACGTCGCCGACGATCCGCGTCCCCGGCCCGTTGCCCTCTTCGAAGCGCACGGTACGGCCCTCGCGGGTGGTGAACTCGTACACATGGTGGAGCGTCGTGCTCACGGAGGTCTCACCGCCGCCGCCGCTGGTCGTGGTGTACGTCTGCAGGCAGCGCGCCTCGGCCGTCAGTCCGCCGTTCCACGCCCGGCGCACCTCCCGCGACCGGCGCAGCAGCCTGACCAGGCCGAAGACGGCCAGGGTGATCATGAGCGCGGGCACGGCATAGAAAAGCAGCTCGAACATGAGGTTCCCCCGAGGTCGTACGCCGTCCCGCTCGGCCGGCGTGCGAGGAACGTACCCGGCGGTAGGGCCGGCCCGCCTCAAGGGAACCTCAGTTTCCGTGCTGTGGCGGTACGGCCGTCAGAAGGTGACGTCCGAGCAGGCGTAGAACGCGTTGCCCGTGTCGGCGATCGTCCACACCGCGAGGATGACGTGGTGTCCGCTCAGCCCGGTCGGCAGGGTGCCGCTGTGGCTGAGGGTCTGCGGCGGGCGCTGACCGTTGTACGGCACCGTCAGGAACGGGGTGAGGGTGAGGTCCGAGCGGGACAGGGGGTGGTTCTGGTTCCAGCCCTGCCTGGTGACGTAGTACTTGAAGTCCGTCGTGGCGTGCATGGCGGTGAACTGCCAGCGGAAGGTGTACGACTGGCCGCCCGTCACCCTGGTGGTGGGCCAGGCTCCGCCGGACGGGGTGACCGGCGAGCTGAGCTGGGCGAACCGGCTCAGACCGCCGTTGCAGAGCTGGCCGTCGGCGGGCCCCGCGGCCGGGAAGCCCTTGGGGCCCTCGACGCTCTGCGGCTCGTACTGGATGTCGCCGCAGCCCGTCACGGTGCCGTTGGCACAGAGTTTCTGCCTGCTGATGGGGAGGTCGGTGTAGCCGTGCCCGCTGGCGGCGCCGCTGGAGAGCGCGAACGCTCCGGCGGTCACCGCGCCCAGCACGACCGCGGACAACTTGGTCCTCGTGCGCATACTGCCGCTCCTGGAGAACGTGGGGAGTTCGATGAGCTGTGCAGGTAGGTCTAGACCAAGTGTCAGATTATTACCGGCCATTGACTGTGTCCATACAAACGACGCCCGCCGTGGAGTTCCGGTGATCGCCCGCTACAGCGGCTCCCCCCGCCCCGAGCAGAAGGCGACCGTCAGGTCCTTCACCAGCGCCTTGCGCTCGTAGTCGTCCAGTTCCACCAGGCCGCGCACCGTCAGCCGGGTCACCGTGTCCTCCACCGAGTCCACCACCGAGCTGAGCACACTCGCCCGCTGCCGGGCGTCCAGCGCGGCGATCCTGCGCCGGTGCATCGCGGCGGCGACCTCCGGGGCGTACTCCACCCGCACCGGCTGCACCGAGAACACCTCCACACCGACCGGCGCGGTCTCCTCCGCCACCAGCCGGGTCAGCGCGTCCCCGGCCGCCGTCACCCCGCCCCGCGGCCCACCCGCCGGCTCCACCGGCACCCGGGCCAGCGCCGCCTCCACGCACTCGCGCAGATACGTCTCGTGGTCCTCCAGGCCGAGCGCGGCCCGCGCGGTGTCCCGCACCCGCCACACCACCAGCACCGTCACCCGCAGGGCCATCCCCTCGGGATCCGCCGCCGGCACCGCCTCGCTGCGCCAGTGCCGCAGCCGCACATCGACCCGGCGGCGGCGCAACAGCGGATTCACCCAGAGCAGCCCCGTGCGCCGGACCGTCCCCCGGTAGCCGCCGAACATCCCGAGCACCCAGGCCCGCCCGGTCCGCCCCCGGGCCAGCCCGGCGAAGCCGAACATCCCGAGCGCCCCGGCCCCGGCGTACGCCGCCCACTGCGCCGGGCCGAGACCCGCGGCCGCCGAGGCGGGCAGCCCCAGCGCCTCCAGCGCGGCCGACGGCAGCAGCCCCGCCCACCAGGAGGTCGCCAGACATCCGGTGAGTCCGCAGGCCCCGGCGAGCAGTCCGGCCATCCCCGGCAGCACCCGCCCCGGGCGCTCGACCAGTGCCGCGTCGACCTCCGGCAGCGGACGGCGGCGCACCGGCGCCGGGCGCCCGAGGCGCGGCTGCTCACCGGTGCCCTGGCGGCGGCCCACCACGGCGGGCTTGAGCGGCACCTTCACCGGGTTGAGGGGGTCGGGATCGTCACGGAAGAGCAGATGGACGGGGATCTCGGTGGTCACCTCGTTCTGGATCAGCCGGGCCGGGCGCCCGCCCGGCACCGGACCGCCCTCCGGCTGCCCCTCGGATTCGGGCGGTGTGTGTGACGTGGTCGTACTCATGCGTTCCTCCAGCCTCCGCGCCAGATACGTCATGAAGGGGGTGGACAGGGGGATGGACAGGGGGTGGTGCGGGTGAGGGCGGGACGTGGCGGCCGGGCAGCGGCCGCCACGGTCAGGCGCTCAGCCGCCACTCTCGTGGCCGGGGTCCGCCTCCATGAAGAGCCGTCGCCAGGTCTCCGGCCCCGGGTAGCCGTCCGCGGCGCCGCCGCGCCAGCCCTGAGCACGCTGGAAGGCCTCCACGGCACGCCGGTCCGCTTCGCCCCAGCGTGGGCCGGGGCCGCCGGCGTAGAACCTGCCGAACCCCTTCTTCACCAGCCGGCGGCCCAGCTGGGTGACGTACGGGTTCTCCGCGCCCGGGCGGAACAGGCTCCGGCCGGGATAGCCGGGCACCCGGTGCGAGGCGGGCCGGCCCGGGACTCTCGCCTTGCCGTCGTCCCGCTCGGCGTCCGCCGTGCCGGCGGTCACGCCCTTGTAGCGGTAGGGGACGTACTTGTCGGCGTTGCTCCAGTAGGGGTACGGGGTGGGCTGGCTGCGGGTGTGCGGGGGCGTCTGCTCGTAGACCGTGTAGGTGGTGTGCGCGGTGTCCGTCCAGCCGCCGAAGATCACCACGTGGGAGCCCTTCTCGGGGTTGTCGGGGTTGTGGAAGAGCAGCATGTCCCCGGGCTGCAGCTCCTCCTTGGTGATCTTCACGCCGAACTGGTCGAGGCTGCCGGTCCATTCGTTGGTGCCCAGGTTCCAGGCCATGGAGACGTAGCCGGAGCAGTCCTGCCGGTAGCCGTCGGACCAGTAGTCCGACATGCTGTACGGCACCTGTGCGGCCACCCAGACCTTGGCCCGCTTGATGATGTCGGCCCGGGTGGTCGCGGGAGTGGGGACGTCGGCGGGCGCGACCGGCTTGCCCGCCGCGCCGTGCAGCTGGGACCTGCCGCCCTGGGGGGTCTCGGGCTCGCCGTCGGCGGGGACGTGGGGACGGTGCCCGGCGGGCCGGGCGGGGGTGACGGCCGCGGCCGGGGTGACCGCGCCGAGTACGGCCGACGCGGCGGCCACGACGACGATTCCGCACGCCGCCGGGCGGCCGCCTTGTCGGCCGGACGACGGGCGGGGGCTCGCCCGTCGTCCTTCGACACAACCGGGGCAGTCGCAGTCCCTCGCGGGCTCGACTTCCTCGAACACCGGAGTGGTCATGCGATCTACCTCACATTCGGGGGTGTTTTGTCCGCGCTTGTGCACGATGATCAGTTTCTCAACTGTCCATCCGGCCGCCACTTTGACGGTCCGAACGATGTACGCGGCCCCAGGGGAGGCCTTCCGGCCATCCCTGGATGGTCGGAGGCACCCCGAAAGGTCGGGTAGAGTTCTCTCTGTCAGCAGGCGCCGCTAGCTCAGTTGGTTAGAGCAGCTGACTCTTAATCAGCGGGTCCGGGGTTCGAGTCCCTGGCGGCGCACCGACCGGAAGGCCCCTCGCGAAAGCGGGGGGCCTTTCGCACACCCGGACATCCCCCTGTCCGGAACCGGGCCGTCCCCCCGATTGGCCGGATACCCTCTCGCCATGGCAGCCCGGGACCTTCAGGAGCGCATCAAGAAGCTGATCATCGATCGGCGGCTGCCCTCGGGCGCCCCGCTGCCGACCGAACCGGAGCTGATGGAGTACCTCGGCGCGAGCCGGAACTCGGTGCGCGAGGCCCTGAAGGCGCTGCAGGCGATGGGGATCGTGGAGATCCGGCACGGCTTCGGGACGTACGTCGGCTCCATGTCGTTCGCACCCATGATCGAGGGGCTGGCCTTCCGCACCGTCGCCGGGCACTACCGGGGCGAGGAGTCCCTGCTGCAGCTGCTGGAGCTGCGCGAGGCCGTGGAGACCGGACTGGTCTCGCGGCTGGCCGGGCGGCTGCCCGAGGCGGACCTCGTTGAACTGGACGCCCTCGTGGACCGTATGGAACAGGAGGCCGCACAGGGAGCCGGCCTCGCCGAGACCGACCGCGCTTTTCACGCCACCCTCTACCGGGGGCTGGACAACGTGCTGCTGAGCGAGGTACTGGAGGCGTTCTGGGACGCCTTCCACCGGGTGCAGCGGGATCTGGTGGAGGTGCCGCAGGACCCCCGGGTCACCTGCCGCCAGCACCGGGAGATCCTGGACGCGGTCCGGTCCGGCGACTCGCTGCGGGCGGAGGAGGCCATAAGGGACCACTTCGGCAACATCCGTGTCCGCCTCTCCACCAGCGGCGCGCCGCGGTCCCCCGAGACCACCGGCGCACCCCGGCCTCCCGAGCCCCACCCGCGCCACAATGAACGGGTTTGACCGGTAAACACCGCGTTTCGCATCTTGCGATCATGCGGAGCGCCGTAGAACCCTGGACATTCAACCTGCCGCTGTCTGACGGCAGTTGGGGGGAATCAAGCGGTTGCCCGCAGGCGGGGAGGGGGCCCCGCTCATGAATCGATGCCGAGGGGGGCATCATGCAACCGGAAGCTCGCCGTCCCGTGTCTATAACGTGGGGAAGACGTGGGTATGGCAGCCACCACTGATCCGCGCGCGGGCTTAAGGGGAGCCTGCCGGGCGGAAGAGGACCGACGAAACACGCGGTGACCTGCGTGTGGGGGGAATGACTCATGACGTCGTCGACGCCGCCGGGCGCCGGACCGAGCCACGCTCACAACGACTCGCAGACCACACAGCTCAGGGCGGTCACACACCGGACGGGCCAGTTCCGCCGGATAAGGAAGAGCCTGCCGAGATACGACTACGAGCACTACAGCCGGCTCGCGGGCCCCCTCACCCAGCCCGACCCGACGAAGCCGTACACGGTGCAGTACCGCTCGCTGCTCTCGCAGGAGCCGCACCGCGTGCGCGCCGCGCTCATGCTGGGCGCGGCCCCCGTGCTCTCCCTCGTCCTGCTGTTCTGGCTGCTCCAGCCCGAACACTGGACCGAACGCGACTACCCGGCCTACGACTTCCTGCCGGCGCTCGACACCGTCATGCTCGTCTCGATCGGCCTGATCGAGTTCTTCCGCTGCATGAACGTGCTGTCCAACGCGCACGCCACACTCGTCGCTCGCGACCCGGTCCCGGTCGTCCCGGAGGCCGGCACCCGCGTGGCCTTCCTCACCTCCTTCGTGCCCGGCAAGGAGCCGCTGGAGATGGTGACGAAGACCCTGGAAGCGGCGGTGAAGCTCCGTCACCGGGGGCTGCTGCACGTGTGGTTGCTGGACGAGGGCGACGACCCGGCCGTCAAGGAGGTCTGCGCCCGGCTCGGCGTGCACCACTTCTCCCGTAAGGGCGTCGCGCGGTGGAACCAGCCCAAGGGCCCGCACCGCGCCAGGACCAAGCACGGCAACTACAACGCCTGGCTGGAGGCGCACGGCGGCGACTACGACTTCTTCGCCTCCGTCGACACCGACCACGTGCCGCTGCCCAACTACCTGGAGCGGATGCTCGGCTACTTCCGCGACCCGGACGTCGGCTTCGTCATCGGCCCGCAGGTCTACGGCAACTACGACACGTTCGTCACCAAGGCCGCCGAGTCGCAGCAGTTCCTCTTCCACGCCCTGATCCAGCGCGCCGGCAACCGCTACGGCGCCCCGATGTTCGTCGGCACCTCCAACGCCGTACGGATCAGGGCGCTCAAGCAGATCGGCGGACTGTACGACTCGATCACCGAGGACATGGCGACGGGCTTCGAGATGCACCGCGCCAAGAACCCGGTGACAGGGCGGAAGTGGAAGTCGGTCTACACCCCGGACGTGCTCGCCGTCGGCGAGGGACCGAACGCCTGGACGGACTTCTTCACCCAGCAGCTGCGCTGGTCCCGGGGCACCTACGAGACGATCCTGAAGCAGTACTGGAAGGGCCTGTTCACGCTGGGGCCGGGCAAGCTCTTCAACTACACCATGATGATCATCTTCTATCCGATGTCCGCCCTCAACTGGATCCTCGCCGCGCTGAGCTGCGCGCTGTTCCTGGGCCTGGGCGCCTCGGGTGTGAACATCGACCCGACCGTGTGGCTGATGCTGTACGGCAACGCCTCCGCGCTGCAGATCGGCCTGTACATCTGGAACCGGCGGCACAACGTCTCCCCGCACGAGCCGGAGGGCTCCGGCGGTGTCGCGGGCATGGTGATGTCCGCGCTGTCCGCGCCGGTCTACGCGCGCTCCCTCATGGACGCCGTACTGCGCCGCAAGAGCAAGTTCGTGGTGACGCCCAAGGGCGAATCGGCGAGCCCCGACACGCTGTTCGGGACGTTCCGGATCCACTGGTTCTTCATCCTGGTCTTCGCCGGCTCCCTCGCGGCCGGCTTCGTGTTCGGGCACTCCCACCCCGCGATGATCACCTGGGCGTGCTTCGCGCTGCTGATCACCGCCTCGCCGATCTTCGCCTGGCAGTACACGCTGTGGCAGGAGAAGAGGAGGCCGAAGCCGGCGCCGGCCGTCGCCGAACCGCAGGACGCGGTACCGGCGCCGTACGCGGCCCGCGCGCCGCATGTGCCGCAGCAGCGGCCCACCTGGGCGAACGCCGGGCAGGGCGACCGGGACGGGGAGAACGAGCAGTCCATGCAGATCGCCCTTGGCGGACTTGGGGGACGTAAGGAATGAAGGACCAGGCAGGCCGCCGTCGCGCCCGTCGACTCGCGATCGGGACGGCGGTGGTACTCGCGCTGGCCGGGATGAACGGGCCGTGGGTGTACCGCTTCGGCACCGCGCAGTACCACCAGTACAAGATCAACAGACCCGAGTACAAGGCCGGGAACGGCCACTGGGACATCATCGAGTTCCCACCGGAGTACCGGCAGGACACCATCCACGCGGCGCTCCTGCACACCGGCAAGGTGCTGCTGGTCGCCGGCTCGGGCAACAACCAGGACAACTTCGACAAGAAGAAGTTCGACACCCGGATCTGGGACCCGGTCAAGGGCACGATCAAGAAGATCCCCACGCCCAACGACCTGTTCTGCACCGGCCACACCCAGCTGGCCAACGGCAATCTGCTGATCGCGGGCGGCACCAAGCGCTACGAGAAGCTCAAGGGCGACGTCACCAAGGCCGGCGGCCTGATGATCGTCCACAACGAGAACCCGGACAAGCCGATCACGCTGCCCGCGGGCACCAGGTTCACCGGCAGGACCAACGGCAGGACGTTCGTCTCCAAGGACCCGGTGCTGGTGCCGCGCGCGAAGAAGGTGTTCGACCCGGGCACGGGCGCCTGGCTGCGCAACGACCCGGGGCTGGGCCGGATCTACGTCGAGGCGCAGCGAAGCGGCACCAGGTACGAGACCGGCACCCAGGACAACTACCGGATCCAGGGGCTGACCGGCACCGACGCGCGCAACACGTACGGCATCGCGCAGAAGCTCGCCCTCGACAAGAAGGACTTCCAGGGCATCCGCGACGCCTACGAGTTCGATCCGGTCGCCGAGCGGTACATCAAGGTCGACCCGATGAACGAGGCCCGCTGGTACCCGACGCTCACCACGCTGTCGGACGGCAGGATCCTCAGTGTCTCCGGGCTGGACGACATCGGTCAGCTGGTGCCGGGCAAGAACGAGATCTTCGACCCCACGACCAAGAAGTGGACGTACACGAAGAAGATCCGGCAGTTCCCGACGTATCCGGCGCTGTTCCTGATGCAGAACGGGAAGATCTTCTACTCGGGGTCGAACGCGGGGTACGGGCCGGACGACGTGGGCCGCGACCCCGGGATCTGGGACGTCGGCACCAACAAGTTCACCAGGCTGCCCGGGCTCTCCGATCCGAACATGATGGAGACCTCCGGGACCGTGCTGCTGCCTCCGGCGCAGAACGAGAAGTTCATGGTGATCGGGGGTGGCGGCGTCGGTGAGTCGGAGCTGTCCAGCAGGAAGACGCGGCTGATCGACCTGAAGGCCAAGGCGCCCAGGTTCGTGGACGGGCCCGAGCTGGAGAAGGGCACCCGGTATCCGCAGTCCTCGATCCTGCCCGACGACACGGTTCTGGTGTCCGGCGGCTCGGAGGACTACCGGGGGCGCGGCGACTCCGACATCCTGCAGGCCCGGCTGTACCACCCCGACAGCAACAGCTTCACGCAGGTCGCCGACCCGCTGGTGGGGCGGAACTACCACTCCGGGTCGATCCTGCTGCCGGACGGACGGGTGATGTTCTTCGGGTCCGACTCGCTGTACGCGGACAAGGCGAACACCAGGCCGGGGAAGTTCGAGCAGCGGATCGAGATCTACACACCGCCCTATCTGTACCGGGATTCCCGGCCGACGCTGAGCGGGGGGCCGCAGACGATCGCCCGGGGCGCCTCGGGCACGTTCACGTCGAAGCACGCGGCCGGCATCAAGAAGGTGCGGTTGATCCGGCCGAGTGCGTCGACGCATGTGACGGACGTGGACCAGCGGTCCATCGCGCTGGACTTCAGGACGGCCGGCGACCGGGTCACGGTGACCGTCCCGAAGGACCGCAACCTGGTGCAGTCCGGGTGGTACATGCTGTTCGTGGACGACGACCAGGGGACACCGTCGACGGCACAGTGGGTCAGGGTGCCGTGATCACCTGCTGTTCCGGGCGAGGGTGAGTGCGTAACTCGCCCACCACTGCCCGGCCTTCGGCCCTCCCTTGCAGGTGCCGTCGGACTCGCCGGGCCGCTTGACCCACAGATAGGCGTCCACCAGGGGGTCGGCCGTCTTCGTCGTCGGGGTCTCTCCCAGGGCCCGGCCCGGCGGGTTGCACCAGCGCTGGGCCGGGTCGCCGCCGGTGTAGGGGCCGTTGCCGTTGCGGCTGGTGTCGATGACGAAGTGCTTGCCGCCCACCTTCGACGACAGCTGCTTGCCGTAGGCGAGGGAGTCCTTCGTGGAGTAGAAGTTGGAGACGTTGACGGAGAAGCCGTCGGCCCGGTCGACGCCGGCCTGCTGGAGGGACTGGTAGATCTGGTCGGGGTGGCCCCAGCCGGCGTTGCCCGCGTCCAGGTAGACCTTGGTGTTCTTCAGGGACTTGAGCCTGGCGATCGCGCCCCGCAGGAGGTCGTAGCGCTCCTCGTGGAACTCGGCCGGGGTGCAGCCGTCCACGAGGTGCAGGATGGCATCGGGTTCGAGGACCACCATCGCGGAGCGGTCGCCGATGCCCCTGGCCACGGCGTCGACCCAGGCGCGGTAGGCGTTGCCGTCGGCGGCACCGCCCTGGGAGTACTGGCCGCAGTCGCGGTGCGGGATGTCGTAGAGGACGAGCAGGGCCGTGCGGTCGGACTTCTCGGCGGCCTCGGTGAAGCCGCGGGCCTCGTTCTCCGGGTTCTCGGGGCCGATCCACTCCCCCACCGGCTGCTCGGCGAGCTTGCGGACCTGCGCGGCCTCGGTCTTCCGGCCGGCCTTCGCGTAGGCGGCCAGCTGGCGGGCCGCGGTGCCGTCCGGGTTGACCCAGAACGGGTCGGCCGCCTTGGGCTGTTGGGTGATCCGGGACGCCGGGTCACCGCTCCCGTCCCCGCCGCCGGAGGAGCATCCGGCGAGCAGCAGTGCCGCCCCCAGCACCGCCGCCGCCGACACCCGTGCGGAAGGGTGGGCCCCCCTGCTGCCGTCCATGCGCATCCCCCTGGTCCCCCTGGGCGAACTGGTCCGGGTGCCAATCGTGGCATATCCGGCCGGTGCGTCACGAGGTCGCGTGGCGGGGCGTACGGGGGTCAGCGGGTGGTACCGGTGAGGTACGCGGAGACCACCACGTTGGCCGTGTAGCTGTGGCTGGCGCGGTCGAAGGAGCCGCCGCAGGTGATCAGGCGCAGCTCGGCCCGGCCGGGCCGGTGGGGGCCGTAGGCCTGGTCGGCGTCGAAGCCGGCGCGGGGCAGGACCCGGACGTCGTCGATGGTGAACTCGGCGACCGTGCCGTCCGAGCGGACCACCCGGACCGTCTCGCCGGCCTTGAGGGTGCTGAGCTTGTAGAAGACCGCGGGCCGGGTGGCGGTGTCGACGTGCCCGACCAGGAGCGCCGCACCCTTGGCGCCCGGGGCGGTGCCGGCGCCGTACCAGCCGACCACGCCCGGTTGGTCGAGGGGCGGCGGGTCGACGGCGCCCTGGGCGTCGAGGCCCCTGCTCACCACCGGTGCCCGCACCCCCAGCTGGGGGATGTCGACCCGCTGGGGCACGGCGTCGCCGAGCGGCGTGGCGGGGCGGGGCAGCCGGGCGGGGTCGACGGGGGTGACGGCGAACAGGTCACCCGTGGCGGGGTCGCCCGTGCCGTGCGGTGTGCCGGTCACCCCGAGCCCCCACAGCCACAGGCCGAGCAGCAGCAGCGCCCAGGTGAGGCCGGTGATCAGCCGTCCGCTGCCGGTGGCGGGCTCGCGGTCGTCGGACATCCGGCCGCTTCAGCGGTTACGGCGGCTGCGGCGGGCGCCGAGTCCGACGGCGACCGCCGCGATCCCGGCGAGGGCCAGACCGGTCACCTCCTGGCCGGTGTCGGGTCCGGACTCACTGGTGGCCACCGTGGCGAAGTGGGCGGTGCCACCGCCGCCCGCGCGGACGGGGGCGACGGGCGTGGCGTCGGCGCCGGGCTGCCGGCTGGGTTCCTGGCTCTGGGCGGCTCCTTTGCCGCCCACGGTGATCTTTCTGGTGATCACGGAGTCGGCGCAGGTGATCCGGACGTCGTAGAGGCCGGGCTCAAGGGAGGAGCGGACGCGCGTCTCACCGGAGAGGGTGCCCTGGCCGCCGGTCAGCCGGGCGTCGGAGACGAACGCGGCCGAGGTGGCGGTGGCCTGCTGCCCGGAGCAGCCGCGGACCTGCAGGGACACGTCGGAACCGGGGGCGGGGAAGGCGGGGGTCACGGAGACCGAGCCCGCGTCGGCAGCGGGGGCCGCGTGCGCCGCCGGCGCGAGCGCGGTGCAGGCCAGGATGCCGGTACAGAACGTGAGGCGTAGTGAGCCCATCGTGAACCTCCAGATATCAGGAGGCTCCCCCGGCCGGAGCGCCCCCGCATCCTCGGGGGGCGCCCCATTGCTCCGAATGGGTGGTTCGGGGTGTGGGAATCCCTGGAAACCCCTGGTCAGACCAGATCGACCAGGTCCGCGATGGAGTCGGCGACCTGGGAGGGGCGGAAGGGGTAGCGGTCGACGTCGTCGGGCTGGGTGACGCCGCTGAGCACCAGGAAGGTGCGCATGCCGGCCTCCAGGCCCGCGAGGACGTCGGTGTCCATGCGGTCGCCGATCATCGCGGAGGTCTCGGAGTGGGCACCGATCGCGTTCAGGCCGGCCCGCATCATCAGCGGGTTCGGCTTGCCGACGAAGTACGGCTTCTTGCCGGTCGCGGCGGTGATCAGAGCGGCGACCGAACCGGTGGCGGGCAGGTCGCCCTCGGTGGACGGGCCCACGTTGTCGGGGTTGGTGGCGATGAACCGGGCACCGTCGTTGATCAGCCGCACGGCCTTCGTCAGCGCCTCGAAGGAGTAGGTGCGGGTCTCGCCGAGGATCACGAAGTCGGGGGCGTGGTCGGTGAGGATGTAGCCGATGTCGTGCAGGGCCGTGGTCAGACCGGCCTCGCCGATCACGTAGGCGCTGCCGCCGGGGCGCTGGTCGTCGAGGAACTGGGCGGTGGCCAGCGCGGAGGTCCAGATGTTCTCCTCCGGCACGTCCAGGCCCATACGGCGCAGGCGGGCGTGCAGGTCACGGGCGGTGTAGATGGAGTTGTTGGTCAGCACCAGGAAGGGCCGCCCGGACTCGCGCAGCTTCTTCAGGAAGGCGTCGGCGCCGGGGATCGGGACACCCTCGTGGATCAGGACACCGTCCATGTCGGTCAGCCACGACTCGATCGGCTTGCGGTCTGGCATGTTGTGCGTCTCCTGGCGTACGTACGGTCAAGAAAGCGGGGGCGCCGGAACCACGGCGTACCGACGCCCTCAGCCTAGTCAGACCTGGCTGATCCGTACCCCCTCGATCACCTCGGCGGCAGGTGCCGCAAGGGCGGCGAGTTACCGGAGGGCTCAGCTGCCGGTGGCCGACTTCCAGTCCTCCACGTACGAGGCGAGGTTCTTGTCGACGTCGTTCCAGTCCGGTGCGAAGAACTCGACGCCGTCCATCACCTTGGTGAGGGCGATGGCGTTGGTGTCGGTGGCCTTGACGTCCTGGCGGGCGGCGAACCCGCCGCCGATCTCGCTGACCTCCTGCTGCTGCTTCCGGGCGAGCATGAAGTCGAGGAGCTTTCTGCCGTTCTCGCTGTGCGGGGCCTTGGTGACCAGGCCGGCCGCGTAGGGCAGCGCGAAGGTGGTGGGCTTGCCGTCCTTGCCCGCCGGGAACCAGATGCCGAGGTTCGGCATGGTCTTGGACTGGGCGTAGTTCATCTGCACATCGCCGTTGGCGACGAGCAGTTCGCCCTTGTCGACCTTGGGGGCGAGCTTGCCGGTGGAGGCGGACGGGCCGACGTTGTTGGCCTGCAGCTTCTTCAGGTAGGCGAGGGCCGCCTCCTTGCCGCCGAAGTCGTGGACGGCCTTGATGAGCACGGCGGTGCCGTCACCGGCGACGCCCGGGGTGGAGTACTGCAGCTTGTTCTTGTAGGTGGCGTCGAGCAGTTCGTCCCAGGTCCTGGGGGCCCGCTTCAGTTCCTTCTTGTTGTAGACGAACCCGAAGTAGTTGCCGACCACGGAGGTCCAGGTGCCGTCCTCGGCCTTGTCGGCGCCGCTGACCTGGTCGGAGTCCTTCGGCTCGTACTTCTGCAGCAGGCCCTTGCTGTCGGCCTCCTGGATGAACGGCGGCAGGGTGACCAGCACGTCGGCCTGCGGGTTGCTCCTCTCGCGGACGGCGCGCTGCACCATCTCGCCGGAGCCGCCCTCCACGTACTTGACCTTGATGCCGGTCTGCTTCTGGAAGTCCGCGAAGACCTTGTCGTACCAGCCGTCGCCGTTCTCGCCCTTGAGGCCGTCGGCACTGTAGACGGTGACGACCTTGGCGTCGGAGGCGGCGGAGGAACCGCCGCAGGCGGACAGCACGGGGGTGGCGAGCAGAGCGAGGGCTACGGCGAGCGCGAGGCGGTTTCTGGGCATGGCGAGGCGAACTCCTTGCCTGGGGAGGGGGAAGGGATCAGCGGTAGGAGGCCCGGGTGCGGACCCGGGAGACGGCGAACAGGACGAGCAGGGTCCCCGCCATCAGGACGACGGCGACGGCGGAGCCGGTGAACAGGGCGCCGCGGTCGGTGGCCGCGTAGATCAGGACGGGCAGCGGGGTCCAGTCGGGCGGGTAGAGCATCATCGTGGCGCTCAGTTCGCCCATGGACAGGGCGAAGCAGAGGCCGGCCGCGGCGGTCAGCGAGGGCAGCAGCAGGGGCAGCCGTACCCGCAGCAGCACGTAGGAGGGCCGGGCGCCGAGGGAGGCGGCGGCCTGTTCGCAGGCCGGGTCGAGGCGGGCGATCGCCGCGGACACGGACTGGTGGGCGAAGGCGGTGACCAGCACGGTGTGCGCGAGGATCACGATCCACCGGGTGCCGTTGAGCAGCATCGGCGGCTGGGAGAAGGCGACCAGGACCGACAGTCCGACCACGACCGACGGCACGGCGACCGGCAGCACGAACAGCGCGTCCATGAGCCGCCGGTACCGCCGGTTCAGGGCCGCCCCGGCCAGCGCGGCCCAGGTCCCGACGACCAGCGCGAGCAGGCTGGCGCCGGTGGCGGTGAGCAGGCTGGTGGTGAGGGCCTGCAGGGCGTCGCCCCGGGTCGCCGCCCGGTAGTTGGCGGTGGTCAGCCCGGCGGGCAGGACGCCGGACCAGTGGGTGGCGAAGGAGGCGCCGAGGACGACGAGGAGCGGAAGCGCGAACAGCGGCAGGAACAGGACGAGGAACACCGCCCACACGGCCCACCTGGCCCCGCGACTATGCACCAGCACGACGGCTCACCACCCGGTAGAGGCCGTACAGCCCCACGGAGAGCAGGACGTTGACGACGGCGACCACGCACGCGCCCGGGTAGTCGGACTCCAGGATCGCCTTGCTGTAGACGAGCATCGGCAGGGTGGTGACCCCTTTCGCTCCGGTGAACAGGACGATCCCGAACTCGTTGAGGCAGAGCACGAGGACGAGGCTCCCGCCGGCCGCGAGCGCGGGCAGCGCCTCGGGCAGGATCACCCGGCGCACGATCCGCGGCGCCCGCGCCCCCAGCGAACTGGCCGCCTCCAGCTGCGCGGTGTCCAGCTGCGAGAAGGCGGCGAGCAGCGGGCGCATCACGAACGGCGTGAAGTAGGTGACCTCCGCCAGCAGCACCCCCCAGGGCGTGGTCAGGAACTGGAAGGAGCCGATGATGCCGGTCGTGCCGTAGATGAACAGCAGCGCCAGCGTGATCAGGAAGGACGGGAAGGACAGGTACACATCGATGAACCGCGCCACCCCCTTCGCCCCCGGGAAGGGCACGAAGGAGATGACCAGCGCCAGCAGGAAGCCGAGCACCAGGCACCCGGCCGTGGACGCGACGGCCAGCCAGACGGTGGTCCACAGCGCGTGCCGGAACGCCTGGGAGGCGAACACATCGGCGTAGGGCCGGAGCGAGGTGCCTTTGCTGTCCGGCTGGAAGGACTGCCGGACGACGAGGGCGAGGGGGTAGAGGAAGAAGAGGGCGAGTGCGGCTGCCGGGGGAGCGGCCCACAGCTGTGGGCTCCACCGCCGTGGGCGGTCGGTCCGCGGGGCGGAACGGGTGGGCACGGCCCGCAGTACCGGGTCACCTGCCATCGCCGGCCACCCCCGCGGGCAGCAGCACCGCGTCCTCCGCGGCGAAGTGCAGACTCACGGACTCCCCGTGCAGGGGCGGGTCCCTCAGCTCACGGAGGTCGGCCATGACAGCGTGCCCGTCGACCTCGACGTACAGCCGGTGTGTGGCCCCCCGCCACTGGATCTCCCGTACGACACCCACGAGTTGGTTGGGCCCGGCCCCCAGCCCCACCAGATGCGGCCGCACGCACAGCGTGGCCCGCGCCCCCGCGACGACGTCCCCGGTCTCGACCTTCAGCTCGGCACCGGCGAAGGACACGCCCCCGGAACCCACCGTCACCGGCAGCAGATTCGCCCCGCCCACGAACGACGCCGTGAACGCGTCGGTGGGCGCCCGGTACAGCTCCCTCGGCGTCCCGCACGCCCGCAGCCGCGCCTTGTCCATGACCGCGATCCGGTCGGCCAGGGTGAGCGCCTCGACCTGGTCGTGGGTGACGTACAGCATCGACACGTCCGGCAGCTCCCGGTGCAGCCGGGCCAGTTCGGCCAGCATCCCGGACCGCAGCTGGGTGTCCAGCGCGGACAGCGGCTCGTCCAGGAGCAGCACGCGGGGCCGGATGGCCAGCGCGCGGGCGATGGCGACCCGCTGCTGCTGCCCGCCGGACAGCTCACGCGGGTGCCGGCGGGCGTAGGCGGCCATGCCGGTCATCTCCAGCGCCTCGCCGACCCGCTGCCGTATCTCGCCCCTGGGCGTCCTGCGGGCGCGCAGCCCGAAGGCCACGTTCTCGTCGACGCGCAGGTGCGGGAAGAGCGCGTACTGCTGGACGACCATCCCGATGCCACGCCGGTACGGCGGCAGGTCCGTCACATCCCGGCCGCCGAGGAGCACCCGCCCGGACACGGGCCGTACGAACCCGGCGACCGCCCGCAGCGCGGTGGTCTTGCCGGAGCCGGACGGCCCGAGCAGCGCCATGACCTCACCGGGCTCGACGGTCAG
Organism: Streptomyces durhamensis; assembly: GCF_000725475.1. NCBI lineage: Bacteria > Bacillati > Actinomycetota > Actinomycetes > Kitasatosporales > Streptomycetaceae > Streptomyces > Streptomyces durhamensis. The sequence continues at coordinate 179,356 of NZ_JNXR01000002.1, read as the reverse complement.
GTCGAGCGCGTCGAGGGCGAGGCTGTCGACGTTGCCGTCGTAGGCGACGGTGACGGAGTCGAAGCGGATGCTCATCTCACCGGGCTCCCGAAAGGAGGGCGGGCAGGCCGGCGACGGAGTCGAGGACGTGGGTGGCGCCGGCGGCGCGGAACTCCTCGTCCCCGTGGGCCCCGGTGCGTACCCCGGCGACCAGGCCGGCCCCCGCCCGTACGCCGCTGAGCACGTCGTAGGAGGTGTCCCCGACGACGGCGACCTGCGTGACGGCCTCAGCGGCCTTGGTGCGCACGAAGGCCTCCAGGACCATGTCCGGGTAGGGCCGTCCGCGCCCACCCGCGTCGGCCGGGCACAGGGTGAGCGGGACGAGGCCCCGCCAGCCGAGGGCGTCGAGGACGGCATCCTGGGTGACGCGGGCGAATCCGGTGGTCAGGACGACGGTACGACCGCCGTCGGCCAGCTCCTCGATGGCCTCGCGGGCGCCCGGCACGGGGGCGATCAGTCCGCCCTGGACGAGTTCGCCGTACGCCTTCTCGAAGGCGGTGTTGGCGCGCCGGGCGCTCTCCTCGTCGCCGAACAGATGGCGGAAGACGGAGATCTTGGACTCGCCCATGGTGGCGCGGACGTAGGCGAGGTGTTCGGCGTGCCGGGCCGAGCCGGGTTCGACGTCCAGTTCGGTGGCGGCGGCCTCGAAGGCGCGCTCGACGAGGCCGCCGTCGGCGACGGTCGTGCCCGCCATGTCGAGGACGACCAGACGGATGTCGGTGGTCTGTGCGGTCATGGGATCGGTCACCAGCCCAGTTCGTTCGCGGTGGTCTCGGCTATCGCGGGGGAGCAGGTCATACCGCGCCCACCGGGCCCGGTGACCAGCCACACTCCCTCACTCACCCGCTGGCGGTGCACCACCCGGCCGGGGTCGGTGCACTGTGCGTACACGCCCGCCCAGCGGCGGCGGATGCGTGGCAGCGGCCGGCCGAGGAGGGACTCGACGACAGCGGTGAGGTGCTCGTAGGGCTCCTCGACGGTGTCGAAGGCGAAGGGGTGTTCGTACTCGTGGGTGTCGCCGATGGTCAGGCCTCCGTCGGCGCGCTGCACCATGAGCAGCTGCATCCGGTGCGTGGCGGGGATCTCCGGCTGCGGCTGCCGGGCGTTGAGTTCGTCCAGCGCCGGGGAGGCGTAGGCCGGGTAGTAGCGGAAGCTGTCGGCGTCGGCGACCGAGGTGGTCAGCGGTTCGCCCAGCGGGTCGGTCTGCATCATCTGCAGGCGGACGCGGCGCACGGGCAGCTCGGGTCCGGCCAGTTCGCGCACGAGTCCGCCGAGCCAGGCGCCGGTGCACAGCACGACGGCGTCGGCCCGGTGCACGACCCCGTGGTCGTCCCGGACGGTGCCGGCGCCGACCACCTCGCGCACCTCCCGGCCCGGCAGGAAGGTGTAGTTCGGGGACTTCAGCAGTTCTTCCCGCAGGGCCAGCTGGGCGGTGCGCGGCTCCACGGCTGCGTCCCGCTCGCAGTACAGGGCGGCGGTGAAGTCGCCGCGCAGGGCCGGGTTGAGGGCGCGGGCCTCGCCCGGGGTCAGGAGCTTGTAGCCGCGGGCGGCGGCGTCCGGGCGGGCCGCGGCGGCCTCGGCGACGGCGCGTTCGAGGGGGCCCCGGACGGGGGTCAGGGACCCGTTGGCCCGGAAGCCCAGCGCCGGGACGCGGCCCCCGATCCCCTCCCACAGCTCTCGCGCCCGCAGCGCGGTCTCCAGCTCTTCTCCACCGGCGCGGCCACTGACCCAGATCTGCCCGAAGTTGCGCAGCGAGGCGCCGCGCGCCTCGGTCTCGCGCTCGATCTGGACGACCTGATGGCCGCGCTCCACGGCGTGCCAGGCATGCATGGTGCCCACCACGCCGGCTCCGACGACTGTCACTCTCACGGCTGCAACGCTCCTCGCGATCGGGTAACCGGAAGGGTCCGGCTGACAACGAGAGCGTGAACGACCCATCACGTTTGGGCTAGACCCGTTATCTTTTCGTGATACTACGGCGCCCGTCGGCAGGGTGCTTTTCAGCCTTTGAGCTGCGTGGTGTCAGCCTTTGAGATGCGTGGTGAAGGAGAACCGGTCGCCCCGGTACAGCGACCGCACGCGCTCCAGGGGCCGCCCCTCGGTGTCCCGGGAGATCCGGTGGATCAGCAGCATGGGCAGGGCGGGCGGGGTGCCGATGAGCAGGGCTTCGCGGGGCGTGGCCAGCACGGTCTCGATCCGCTCGTCGGCGTCGCCGAAGGAGATGCCCTGGGTGGTGAGGTAGCCGTAGAAGGAGGAGTCGGGGTCGAAGTCGCCGTCCAGCCGTGGCACCCGCGCGACGGCGACGTACGTGCTCTCCAGGCCGACCCGCTCCTCGTCGGCGAGCAGCACGCGCTCCAGGTGCCAGACGGGCTCGCCCCGGGTGAGCCCGGTCTCGGCGGCGAGGGCGTCCGGGCAGGGGAAGCGGTCCAGGGTGACGAGGGTCCGTCCGGGCGTACGGCCCTGCCGGCGCACCCCCTCGGTGTAGCTGGCGAGGGACAGCGGCTGGGCGAGCTTGGGCCCGGCGACGACGGTCCCCCGGCCGCGCCGTTTCAGCCGGCCCTCCAGCACCAGCTCCCGCACGGCCTGCCGCACGGTCTCCCGGGCGACGTCGTACCGCTCGGCGAGGTCCCGCTCGGTGGGGATGACGCTGTCCTGACCGAGTTCCTCCAGCAGGGCGGCGATGCGCGCCTTCACCGCGTAGTACTTGGGGATGCGCCCGTGCTCGGGAATGCCGGAGCGGACGGGGGCGCCGGGAGCCTGGTCGTTCGGGTAGTCCACGAGAGGGATCGTCGCAGACGGGACGGGCCCCGCCCGACGGGGCCCCGGACAGGTCAGCGGCGTCCGCGGGCCAGCAGCAGCGCCCCCGCGCCGGCGGCGACGAGCACGGCGGCGCCCGCGAGCAGCCCGCCGGCCCGGCCGGGTCCCGTACGTGCCAGCTCCCGGGCCCACGCCCCGGCCTCCACCGGCTGCTGGGCGAACGACAGGGAGGGGTCGGGCGTGGCGGCGGGGGTCGCGGCCACGGGTGTGGCCCGGGGGCTGCCGGAGACGCCGGGGTCCACGCCGCCCTCCTGCGTGCCGTCCGGGTCCGGCGTCGCTTCCCGCGTCGGGCCCGGCGTCGCTTCCTGCGTCGGGTCCTGCGTCGCGTCCCCGCCGTCCTCGCCGACGCCGAACCGGTACGCGTTGGACTCCCCGACCCAGTCACCGTCGTCACCCCGGCGCTGGACGACGGCGGCGGTGGCGGTGATCCGGTCGATCGCCACGTCGGAGCGCAGCGCGAGTCTGACCCGGACGCTGACGGTCGCGCCGGCCGGTACGGCGAACCCGTCGAACCCCGCGCCGTCGAGCACGCCGACCAGCTCCTTCTCGTCGGTGCTCTCGAACGTCACCGGCCGGGCCCGGGCACCGTCGTAGAACTGCAGGTCCGGCTGGTCGGGCCGCAGGACGCGCTGGTCGTCGACGAGGACGATCACCGGGTGGACGCCGGCGCAGGCCCGTCGGGTGGTGTTGGTGAGGTCGATGTACCAGGTGCCGTATCCGCCGCCCGCCTCGTAGGAGCCCGGGCCGCCGCGGATCCGGGTGGTCAGCGGGAAGGAGCGCGCGTCGGCGCCGACGCAGGCCGGGGGCGTGTCGGCGAACGCGGGTGCCGGCGACGACACGGGGACGACCACGGCGGCGGCTGCGGCAAGGCAGAGGGACAGGGGCGTGCACAGTCGCATGAACACATGACCATGCCGGGTCGCGGGCGGGGGCCGCGCACGCCACCCCGGGACGGGCCGGAACTCCGCCCGATCAGCGCAGTTCCGCCCGCCGGGACGTCAGGTCCCGCAGACACGCCGGGCCTGGGAGGCCGTCGAGACCCGCTGGGCACCGGCGTCCTGGAGTGCCTGCAGCTCGGCCGCGCCCGGATGCCCTCCGTCGGCGATCTGGCGCTCGATGCCCTTCTTCAGTGCTTCGTAGTCGTGTTCGGCCCTGTCGGCGGCCGCGACGGCCCTGTCGCAGGCGCTGTCCGTGCCGCCCGCGGAGGCGGCACGGGCCGCCGGGGAGAACGCGAGGAGCAGCACGGCACCGGCGGCGAGCGCCGGCAGGCGTTCGGACACCATGAGGAACCTCCGGGGCGAGGGAGTGGGGCCGGGCGGGGCCGCGGTCAGGACGTCAGTGTGACCAGCCGGGTGGCGTCCCGGGTGTCGGCGCACTGCTGGTACGGGTCGGGGTCGCCCTGGCGTTCCCGGCACCTCCATACGGCTCCGGCCGCGCGCACCTGGACGGGGGCGCCGGCCGTGCCGTGCCAGACCTCGGTGTAGGCGGCCGCGACCTGCAGCGCGGCGGCGCAGGACACGCTCCCGCCGGCGGACACCCCGAGCCCGGTGGCCCGGTCCGTACCGCAGTAGGGGGTGGATCCCGGGGGCGCGCCGGTGTCCGCGGACGGCTGGGCGGGCACCGCGAGGCAGAACGCGGCGGCTCCCAGCAGACCGACGGCCGTTCTCATCCTGGTCGAGCGCACGGGGTACCTCCTTGCGGGGAGCCCGGGCCGGGCCCTGGGCGCACCGAGTACCCGGGATGCGAGGAACAGGTGCGCGGGGAGTTCCGTCGGGGGCAGGCGGTGCACGTGGTGCCGGTGCGTCGTGGCTGGTCGCACGCGCCCCAGGAAGCACGATGCCGCCGGCCCGCCCCGGCGGTCTCAGCAGCCCGCGGCGAACACCTCCGGCGCCCCCGCGACCGTCCGCCGCCAGGAAGCCACGGTGCCACCGGCCCGCCCCCGCTGTCTCAGCCGTCGCCCCGCCCGAACAACGGCCCCAGCAGCAACTGCGCCGCACCCTCGGCGACCACCCGTTCCCCGCCCGCGGCCACCCGGACCGGCACCGTCCCCCCGAGCACGCCCTCCCTGCGGGACCGGGCCTCAAGGACCTCCCGCACGCCCGCGGCGAACACCTCCGGCGCCCCCGCGACCGTCCGCCCCCCGAGCAGCACCAGGTCGATGTCCAGCAACCCGACCAGATTCGCCGCCCCCACCCCCAGGACCCGCGCCGCCTCCCCGGGCTCCCCCCGGCCCACCGCCGTCAGGCACAGCACCTCCACGCACCCTCGGTTCCCGCACCCGCACAGCGGTCCGTCCAGCTGGATCACCTGGTGTCCGAACTCCCCCGCCCCGGTCCGTGCCCCCCGGTGCACGCGCCCACCGATCACCAGCCCGGCGCCGAGCCCGGTACCGAGATGCAGATACGCGAAGGAACCGCCCTCACCGCCCACCGACAGCCCGAGCGCCGCGGCGTTGGTGTCCTTGTCCACCACCACCGGCACCCCGAGCCGCTCCCCGAGCGCCTCCCGCAGCGGAAAGCCGTCCCACTCGGGAAACCCGGTGACCCGGTGCAGCACACCCCGCGCGTGGTCGAGCGGCCCCGGCAGCGCCACCCCCACCCCGAGCAGCGTCCCGCCCCCGGCGCGCCCCTCCTCGCCGAAGCCGCCCAAGCCGCCCAAGCCGCCGACGCCGCCGACGCCGAGCCCCAGGCCGTCGCGGACGACTCCTTCCACCACACCGGCGACCATCCCGAGCACGGTCTCCGCCCCGGCCCCCAGATCCAGCCCGGTCCGCCGCTCCCCCACCACGGCCCCGTCCAGGTCGGCCAGCACCACCCGCAGCTCGTCCCGGTCCAGGTGCACGCCCACCGCGTGCCCCGCCTCCGGCACGAGCCGCAGCACGGTCCGCGGCTTGCCGCCCGTCGACGCCCGCCGCCCGGCCTCCGCGGCGAGCCCCGCCTCCCGCAGCCGCGCGGTGATCTTGCTGACGGCCTGCGGGGTCAGCCCGGTCCGCTCGGCCAGTTCCAGCCGGCTGACGCCCTCCGCTCCCGCTTCCCGCAGCAGCCCCAGCACCAACGCGGTGTTGTGGCTGCGTACGGCGCCGAGGTTCGCCCCCGCCGCCCCGCCGCTCCCGGCCCCGCTCCCCGTGCCGGTCCCCGGCCTCGTCCTGTTCACGCCCCCATTGTCCCCGCCACTTGCACTTTGGCAACAGCGTTGCGAAAGTGGACGCATGACAGCTACCCCCCTCCGCGTCGGCCTGATCGGCTACGGCCTCGCCGGCTCCGTCTTCCACGCCCCGCTGATCGCCGCCACCGAGGGCCTCCGCCTGGACACCGTGGTCACCTCCCGCCCCGAGCGGCAGGAGCAGGCCCGTGCCGAGTTCCCGGACGTGACGGCCCTCGCCACGCCCGAGGAGCTGTTCGACCGCGCGGACCGGCTGGACCTGGTCGTCGTCGCCTCCCCGAACAGGACGCACGTCCCGCTGGCCTCCGCCGCCCTGAAGGCGGGTCTGCCGGTCGTCGTCGACAAGCCGCTCGCCGGCACGGCGGCCGAGGCCCGCGGCCTCGCCGCCCTCGCCGAGGAGCGCGGCCTGCTCCTGTCCGTCTTCCAGAACCGCCGCTGGGACAACGACTTCCTGACCGTCCGCCGGCTGGTCTCCCAGGGCGAACTGGGCGACGTATGGCGCTTCGAGTCCCGCTTCGAGCGCTGGCGCCCGCAACCGAAGGGCGGCTGGCGCGAGTCCGGCGATCCCGCAGAGATCGGAGGTCTGCTCTACGACCTCGGCAGCCATGTCGTCGACCAGGCCCTGGTCCTCTTCGGCCCGGTCACCGAGGTCTACGCCGAGACCGACGTCCGCCGCCCCGGTACCGAGACCGACGACGACACCTTCCTCGCGCTCACCCACGCGAACGGCGTCCGCTCCCACCTCTACGTCTCCGCGACGACCGCCCAGTCGGGCCCCCGCTTCCGCGTCCTGGGCTCCCGCGCCGGCTATGTGAAGTACGGCCTCGACCCGCAGGAGGCGGCGCTGCGCGAGGGCCTGCGCCCGGGTCCCGGGTGGGGCGCGGAGGACGAGGCCCTGCACGGCCGTATCGGCGCCGGCACCTCACCGGCGACCGGCGGCGGCACCCCCGTACCGACCCTGCCCGGCGACTACCCCGCCTACTACGCGGCCGTCGCGCGCGCCCTGACCGGTACCGGCCCCAACCCGGTGACCGCGCTGGAGGCGGCCGCCGCCCTGGACGTGCTGGAAGCGGCCCGCAGGTCCGCACGGGACAAGGTGACGGTGACCCTCTGATGCAGCACCAGCAGCACCCTGCGCGGACCACGCCCGGGACCACCCCCGAACCGCCCCCGTCCGTCGAGGAACTGGAGGCCCAGGAACGCCGCCTGGTCTTCCGGCGGTTCACCCACGACGACGCCTGGGCCCTCGGCTCGCTCCTGGTCGGGCTGGCCCGGGAGCGCCGGGCCCCGGTCGCCGTCGACATCCACCGCGCCGGGCAGCAGCTCTTCCACGCGGCCCTGCCGGGCTCCACCCCGGACAACGACGCCTGGATCGCCCGCAAGCGCCGCGTGGTGGAGCGCTACGGCGCCTCCTCCTACCTGGTCGGCGCCCGCTTCCGCGCCAAGGGCACGACGTTCGAGGACTCCTCGCGCCTGGACCCCGGCACCCATGCGGCGCACGGCGGCTCGTTCCCGATCACCGTCGAGGACGTGGGCGTGATCGGCGCGGTCACGGTGTCCGGCCTGCCCCAGCTGCAGGACCACAGGCTGGTCGTGGAGGCGCTGGAGCGGTTCCTGGAGGTGTGACGCGGCCGGGACGGCCGGGGGCTGCCAGGTGCCGGCCGCCCCCGGCCCCGAAGGCCCTTAGGCCGCCCGGCCCGCCCGGCCCGCCCGGCCCGCGCGGCCCCGGCCTCAGGCGTCCTTGAGCTCCTGCCGCTGACGGCCGAGCCCGGCGATCTCCAGCTCGACCACGTCTCCGGCCCTCAGGTACGGCTTGGGTTCGGGCTGCCCCATGGCCACCCCCGCCGGCGTCCCCGTGTTGACGACGTCCCCGGGGTACAGCGTCATGAACTGGCTGACGTACCGCACGACCTCCCCCACGGGAAAGATCTGCTCGGCCGTCGTGCCGTCCTGCTTCAGCTCCCCGTTGACCCACAGCTTCAGCGACAGCGCCTGCGGATCGGGCACCTCGTCCGCCGTCACCAGCCACGGGCCCAGCGGATTGAACGTCTCGCAGTTCTTGCCCTTGTCCCAGGTCCCCCCGCGCTCGATCTGGAACTCCCGCTCGGACACGTCGTGCGCCACCGCGTACCCCGCGACGTGCGCGAGCCCCTCCTCGGCGGACCCCAGGTAGCGGGCGGTGCGCCCGATGACGACCGCCAGCTCCACCTCCCAGTCGGTCTTGGCCGATCCCCTGGGGACGAGAACCGTGTCGTGGGGCCCGACCACCGTGTCCGGCGCCTTGAAGAAGACCACCGGCTCGGCGGGCGGCTCGGCACCGGTCTCGCGGGCGTGGTCGTGGTAGTTGAGCCCGATGCACACGACCTTCCCGATCCGGGCGAGCGGCGGCCCGACCCTGAGGCCCGTCGCGTCCAGCGCGGGCAGCTCGCCGGCCTCGGCCGCCGCCCGCACCCGGCCGAGGGCGGCCTCGTCGGCGAGCAGCGTGCCGTCGATGTCGTCCACGATGCCCGACAGGTCCCGCAGGGTCCCCTCGGCGTCGAGCAGCGCAGGCCGCTCCGCCCCTGCCGTACCGACGCGCAGCAGCTTCATGGTCACCATCTCCCTCGATCGCGGGCGCCCGACCGACGGGTGCAGCCATCGGAGGACTGGTCGATCCTCCAAGCGGACCGTCCACTCCGCAAGACCCTGTTCAGGTACTGGACCGTAACCGCACGCCTCTACCGGTACAGCGCGGCCCGCTCCACCGCGCTCCAGGCCGTGCTGGTGACGACGTACAGCGCGGCGGCGAGCGGTACGACCGCCACGGTGACGAGGGTGAAGAAGGACATGAACGGCATGACCTTGCCGACCGCGCCGAGCCCCGGTATCTGCTCACCGCCCCCGGCGGCCACGGCGCCGGAGCCGGCCGCCGTCATCCGCTTGGTCCGCAGGAAGTTGAAGGTGGCAATGACCGCGACGACCGCGAAGAGCCCGAGATAGACCAGCCCGGCCGGGCCGAACACCCCGCCCCCGCCGAGCGCGTCGGCCCACCGCCCGCCGAGCGGCGCGGCGAGCAGCTGGTGGCTGAGCAGGCCGTTGCCCTCGCCGCCGATCGTGGAGCTGGAGAACAGGTGGTAGAGCAGGAAGAAGGCGGGCAGCTGCAGCAGGCTGGGCAGACAGCCGGAGAGCGGCGAGACCCGTTCCTCCGCGTGCAGTTCGAGCACGGCCCGCTGCAGCCGCTGCGGGTCCTCGGCGTGCTTCTCGCGCAGCTCGGCGATCGCCGGCTGGAGCGCGGCGCGGGCGCGCTGGCCACGGGCGGCGGCGCGGGACAGGGGGTGGACGAGGAGTCGTACCAGCGCGGTGAACAGGACGATCGCGGCGGCGGCCGCGGAGGCGTGGAAGAGCGGCTGGAGCAGGTCGGCGAGCTGCCCGACCAGGCGGGCGAAAACAGAGAAGACGGACATGGGTGAGCCCTCCGGGGGTCTCGTCGTGCCGGAAAGTTCCGGAATGCTCCGGAAGCGAGCAGAACGGCATGACGACCCGCGCGGGGTCACGTACGGGACGAGTGAGGCGTGCCCTGGTGAGAGGTGCCCTGCGCGGCGGTCGCCGGAAGGGCCTGTCCGGGTGCCCTGGGCCGGCGCCGGCCGGGCGCGTCGGGATCGCGTTGCGGCAGGAAGGCCGTGCGCCGGGCCCGGTCGCGGATGGCCGTGCGTACCCGGGTGGGCGGGACGGCGGGCGCCGAGCGGGCGGTGAGGAGGGAGCAGAGGGCGAGCGCGGAACCGGCGGCGGCGGTGGCGGCGAGGGCCACGGTCGCGGAGAGACTGCCGGTGTCGAGCAGCAGGACGGGCAGCAGCAGAAGCAGCAGCGAGGCGAGCGCACGCGACCGCTCCGGTGTGCGGATCACCCGGCCCCCTCCCCGTGGTCCCAACTGCCGACGTTTCTCCGCCTTTTATACCTGAACGGCGGGAACAGCGCGTACAGCGGCCGGTGATGACCGAAAGGCGCTCCCCTCGCCGCGCCCCTGACGGACAATGGGCGTGGCCCACCGGCCCGATGACACCGCCCGCCACACCCCGAAGGGCCCGCACGTGCCTCGCACCCCCACCTGCGTCCTGAGCAGCGCGTCTCCCGCACGGGCCGCGGACGGTCACGCGGTGGACCGGTTCGTCGAGATCGGCTCCTTCACCAAGGTGCTCACGGGTACGGCGATGACGCGCATGGCCGCCGCGGGCCTGCTCGACGTCGACGCCCCGGTCGAGCGCCTGCTCCCCGCCGCTCCCGGCACCGGGATCACACTGCGGCACCTGGCCGAGCACACCTCCGGGCTGCCGCGCCTCCCGCCCGGCACCCGGTTCCTCGACCCGTACGCCCCGTTCGACGAAGCCGCCCTGCACCGGCTGCTCGGCCGGCTGGACAAGGTCGCCCTCCGGCCGCCGGGACAGCGGGAGGAGTACTCCAACCTCGGGTACGCCGTCCTGGGCGCGGCCCTGGTGAGCGCGGCCGGTACGGCGTACGAGGAACTGCTCGCCGAGCACGTCCTGCGGCCGCTGGAGGTCGAGGAGGTGAGCGTCCGGCCCGACCCCGCCCGGCGCCTCCTGGCGCCCGGGCTGTTCGGCGGGGAGCGCCGGCCCTGGACCATGGACGGGGCGATCCTCCCGGCGGGCGGCCTGTGGGCCACCCCGCGCGCGGTCGCCGATCTGCTGGTCCGGCTGGCGGTCGAGCGCCGGCTGGGGGATCCCGCCCCCTCCTGGGTGACGACCGGCCGGCTGCGCTGGCACAACGGCGCGACCCGTCACGCCTCCCTCTTCGCCGGGGCCACGGAGGACGGCCGGTGGGTGGTGGTCCACCGGCTGGGCGGCCGGTCGGTCCGGACCGACCGGATGGCCGTCGAACTGCTCGGGAACAGCGGCTCACAGGCCTCCTGAGCGGTCCGGCACCGCTTGAGGGCCCGCGCGGTCAGGCGGGGTCCGTCTCCAGCGGCTCCAGCAGCCGCTTCGGCTTCAGCAGCGCCCGGCTGACCGGATCCGCCGGCTGCGGGTCGAGACCCGGACCGGGCTCCATGAGCACGTCCTCGACCGGTACGACGGTTCCGCACACCGCGCATTCGCCGTACGGGCCGAGTTCGGTGCCGCAGGCCGCGTGCCGGAAGTACCGCAGCTGGGTCTCGCCGAAGTGCCGGCGCCCCCACAGGCCGAGGGCGCGCAGGGTGGGCCACAGGGCGATGCCGCGCTCGGTGAGGACGTACTCGTCGCGCGGCGGCGACTGCTGGTAGCGGCGCTTTTCGAGGATGCCCTCGGCGGTCAGGGCCTGCAGGCGGGCGGCCAGGACGGCGCGCGGGATGCCGAGGTGGACCAGGAAGTCGTTGTAGCGCCGCACCCCGTACAGCGCGTCCCGGACGACGAGCAGCGTCCAGCGTTCGCCGACGACCTCGAGCGCGCGGGCGATCGAGCACTCCTGTGTCGCGTAGTCCTTGCCCAGTGCCATGCCGTCCACTGTAGCCACTTTCCGACACCTTGGTTCGGTGACCGAACCTATGGTGCTACGGTGGTGGAGTCAGGTCAGTTCAATGAACGAACCTAGAAGCGGTCCGACGTACGTCGCCGCAGCCCCCGGAAGGACAGGACCACGCCATGACCGGGCTCGACTCCGCCACCACCCCCGCGGCCACCGCCACCGGCGGCGAACCCGCCCGGGACACCCCCGCACGCCCCCGGGCCACCCTCGCCCTGACCAGCGCGGCCACCGCCGTGGCGCTGATGACCTACACGGCCCCGATGGTCACGCTGCCGGACACCGCGGCCGCCCTGCACACCCCGCTCTCCGCCCAGGCCTGGCTGCTCAACGGCACCCCGCTCGGCCTGGCCGCCCTGCTGCTGGTGGCCGGCAGCCTCGCCGACGACTACGGCCGCCGCCGGATCTTCCTCGGCGGCACGCTGGCCCTCGGCCTCACCACCGCCCTCGGCGCCCTCACGACGTCGACCTGGCAGTTCACCCTCGCCCGCATCGCCCAGGGCGCGGCGAGCGCGGCGATCCTGGCGAGCAGCCTCGGCCTGCTGGTGGCGGCCTACCCCTCGCCGCGCGGCCGGCTGCACGCGACCGGCGTGTGGGGCGCGTTCGTCAGCGGCGGGATCGCGGCGGGCCCGCTGGTCGCGGGCGCGCTGCCGACCTGGCGGATCGCGTACGGCGTCCTGGGCGCCGCCGCCCTCCTGGCCACCGCGCTCGGCGCCCGCGCGCTGACCGAGTCCCGCGCCCCGCGCGGCGGCCGGCCGGACATACGCGGCGCCCTGACCTTCGGCCTGGCCCTGGTGGCCCTGGTCGCCGCCCTGACCCTGGGCCGCGACGGCTGGCTGCGCGCCCCGGTCGAGCTCCTCCTGGCGGCCGCCGCCGTCCTGATCGCGCTCTTCGCCGCGGTGGAACACCGCACCGAGACCCCGATGATCGACCTCGGTCTGCTGCGCCACGCCCGCTTCCTGGCCTCCGCCGCCGGCGGTCTGTTCACCGGCCTCGCGGTGATCGGCATGTTCAGCTTCCTGCCCGCCCTGCTCCAGCAGACGCTCCGGCTGTCCCCGATGGCGACGGCCTGGCTGTTCCTGCTCTGGTCCGGGCTGAGCTTCGCGGTGGCCCTCCAGGTCAAGCACCTGGCCGGCCGTGTCGCCCCGCGCGTCCAGCTCGCCGTCGGCTTCGCCCTGCACACCGTCGCCGTCCTGACCATGCTCGGCGCCGTCGCCTCCGGCTCCTGGACCCGGCTGCTGCCCGGCCTGATCGTCGGCGGATTGGGCAGCGGCCTGCTCAACGGCGCGCTGCCGCTGCTCGCCGTGGAGTCGGTCCCGCGCGAACGCGCCGCGATGGGCTCCGGCGCCCAGCAGACCTTCCGCTACATCGGCTCCTGCGCCGGAGTCGCCCTGACCATCGCCCTCGCCACCTCGGCCCGCACCCTGGCCGCCGGCACGAACACCGCCCTACTGGTGTCGGCGGGGCTGGCGGCGGTCGGCGCGGTGAGTGTGGTGGCGCTGCGGGAGCGGTGAGGGCCGGCGTCTTTCACGGGGCTCACCGGGGCCGCACGGACACCAGCTTCCCCCACACCACCATCCGGTAGCGCGAGGTGAACTCCGGGGTGCAGGTGGTCAGGGTGATGTAGTGGCCGGGCTCGTCGTACCCGTACGCCGGCCGGACGAGGGAGCGCGGAACGGCGCGCACGACCCCGGAGTCCGTCGCCGAGGTCCGCGGCAGGATCTGGTCGACGTCGTAGGTGTACGTCGCCGTCCGCGTCTCCACCTCGATGTCGTCCCCGCGCCGCAGCCGGGGCAGATACCGGAAGGGCTCTCCGTGGGTGTTCCGGTGCCCGGCGAGCGCGAAGTTCCCCACCCGGCCCGGCTGCTGGGTCCCCCGGTAGTGGCCGACGTACCCCTTGTCGAGGACGCCGGCCTTGCTCACCCCCTCGGCGACGGGGACGCGCAGACCCAGCCGCGGGACGGTGAGCACGGCGTACGCCTGGGACCGCCGGGGCAGGACGACGGGGACGTACGACCGCTTCGATGCACGGGACGGTGCCGAGCCGTCGTCCGACGCCCCGGCGTCCGGCGCGGGCGTGGCGGCCGGGGCGGACACGGTCGGCGCCGCGGCCCCGCCACCGCCGCCGGCCGTACCGGCCCGCACACTCCCCCACTCCCGCTCCAGCGCCTCCACCTGCCGCTCGGCCGCGCGCCTGGCCTCCCGGTTGGTCCACCACAGCTGGTGCACGACCAGCAGCATGAGCAGCACCCCGACGGTGACGAGCACCTCGCCCCCGCCCCACAGTGCCCGTCTGCGCCGGGCACGCCTGCGCCGATCACTGTGCCGTACCACCCGCGCGCCCGACCATGCCGGCATCCGCACCCACCTCCACGGGAGCCGCCCGCACGATAGGCGCAACACCGTCAACTGGCCATACCCGTAAGGGACCAGGACACCGTCCGGTCTTCCTCAACGGGCCGCACCCGGCTTTCGCAACGGGTTTGAGAAACCCCTGTCAGAACCCTCGACAACCCGACCCCGACCCCCGATGCTTCCTGCTGCCGAAGCCGCGACGAAGAGGCGGAGAAGAAGCCATGATCCGACGCAGAACCCTGTTGGCCGCAGCGGGCGGCGGCCTCGCCGGCAGCGCCCTGGCCACGGGCACGGCACGGGCGGACGCGACGACAACGGTCGACCCGGCGATCACCTACGGCAGTTGGGAGGGCTGGGGTACCTCGCTGGCCTGGTGGGCGAACGTCTTCGGCGCGCGGGACGACTTCGCCGACCTCTTCTTCACGACGAGGACGACGACGTACAACGGCACCTCGCTCCCCGGTCTAGGCCTCACCATCGCCCGCTACAACCTGGGCGCGTGCAGCTGGAACAGCGTGGGCGGCGAGTCGATGACCGCCTCCCCCGACATCCCGGGGTTCAAGCAGATCGAGGGCTACTGGCAGGACTGGACGAACGAGGACCCGACGTCGTCGTCCTGGAAGTGGACGGCGGACGCGGCACAGCGCGCGATGCTGGTGAAGGCGACCCGACGAGGCGCGACCAGCGAACTGTTCGCCAACTCCCCGATGTGGTGGATGTGCCTCAACCACAACCCGTCAGGCGCGTCCGGGGGCGGAAACAACCTCCAGTCCTGGAACTACCGCCGGCACGCCTCCCACCTGGCGGCCGTGGCGCTGTACGCGCGACAGCACTGGGGTGTCACCTTCACCTCGGTGGAGGCCTTCAACGAACCGTCCTCCTCCTGGTGGACGGCGACGGGCACCCAGGAGGGCTGCCACATGGACGCGGCCGTCCAGGCCGCCGTCCTCCCCTGCCTCCGCAGCGAGCTGGACAAACGGGGCCTGACGGCGACGAGGATCTCCGCGTCGGACGAGACGAGCTACGACCTGGCCCGCACCACATGGAACTCCTTCTCCGCGACGGCGAAGGGCTGTGTGGACCGCGTCAACGTCCACGGCTACCAGGGCTCGGGCGGCCGCCGCGACCTCCTCTACACGGACGTGGTGACGACGGCCGGCAAGGCCCTGTGGAACTCCGAGACAGGGGACGGCGACGCCACGGGCCTCACCCTGGCCGGCAACCTCCTCTACGACTTCCGCTGGCTGCACCCCACGGCCTGGGTCTACTGGCAGGTGATGGACCCCAGCGCCGGCTGGGCGGCCATCGCGTACGACGCCTCGACCCTCCAGCCCGGCGCAGTACAGACGAAGTACTACGTACTGGCGCAGTTCACCCGGCACATCCGCCCGGGCATGACGATCCTGGACGCGGGAGCGAGCTACGCGGCGGCGGCCCTGGACAAGCAGGCGAAACGCCTGGTGATCGTGGCCGCGAACACCTCGTCCTCGGCCCAGAACCTGACCTTCGACCTCTCCCGCTTCTCCTCCGTGACCGGCGGCCCGGGAGGCCTGGTCCCCCGCTGGAACACGGTCACGACGGGCGGCGCGGACCTGTACACGCCCCACGCGGACACGTACCTGTCGGGGAAGGCGGTGACGGTCCCCTTCGCGGCGAAGTCGGTGCAGACGCTGCAGGTGGACGGTGTCACCGTGTGAGGGTCGAGGGCAGCGGAAGGGCGTCCTGGTAGCCGTTGACCGGCCGCGGGACCTTCTTCACCGTCTGCACGTCCAGCGCGACCGGCGCGGACGCGGTCCCCAGCGTCCCGCCGGGGTGCCAGGTCCCGGTGACGGTCACCCAGCTGTCGGCAGACGGGACGGTACCGCCGTAGACGCGCACCTTGACCGACTGGGCGTCCGCCGCACAGCAGCTGATGATGATCCGCGTCAGATCCCAGCCGCCCTCACGCGGGGTGACGATCCCGGTCATCAGGACGGTCCGCCCGCTGATGGCCCGCTCGCGGTCCTGCTGCACCCGGCTGGTGAAGTCGGAGAGCGTCATGGGCAGCGGCGAGACGGCGGGCAGCGGGCCGAAGTCGCTCTGCCGGGCGACCGGCTTGGCCGGCTGCCGGGAGGCGGTGTAGGCACCGAGGGCGGGCGGGGCGTGGAAGAGGAGGCTCAGCGCGGGCAGGAGCAGCAGCCAGGCGACACGGGGAAGACCGGAGTGGTCGTGTCCGTGGCCGTCATGCCCGTCGTCCTGGTTCCTGAGGTCGGCCCCGGCGCGGCGGTCGAGGACGGCACTCGCCGCCCCCAGCAGGACCAGGACGGCCCCGGAGACGATGAGCATGGGCCGCATGCTCTCCTTCACGTACCGCAGGCAGAGGTCGGTGAGGAGGGAGACGCGCAGCAGACCGAGCCCGCACAGGACGAGCAGCACCGCCCGAAGCGACCGTTTCACAGCAGTCCTCCCCCGATCAGTGCGCTGCACGCGACGGCGACGACGACGGTGGCGGCGGAGAACCGCACGGCGAAGGGCCGCCCGAACGTCCCCGCCTGCAACGCGATGAGTTTCAGATCGACCATGGGCCCGACGACCATGAACGCCAGCCGCGCCACCGGCGGGAACCCGGTGAGCGAGGCGGCGAGGAACGCGTCCGCCTCGGAACAGACGGCGAGCAGTACGGCGAGCCCGGCCAGGAAGAGCACGGAGAGCCAGGCGGACCCGGCGAAGGTGTCGAGCACGGACCGGGGCACGGTGACGTTGAAGGTGGCCGCCGCCATCGCCCCGAGCACGAGGAACCCGCCGGCATGCAGGAAGTCGTGCTGGAACCCGGCCCTGAACTCCTCCCAGCGGTTGCCGCCGTCCCGGTGCCCGGTGTGCCGCACGGCGGGTCGCAGCCACTGCGCCCGCCCGAACCGCAGCCACAGCCAGCCCATGACGACGGCGGTGGCGAGCGAGGCGAGCAGCCGGGCCAGCACCATGGCGGGATTCCCGGGGAACGCGATGGCGGTGGCGGTCAGCACCACGGGATTGACGGCCGGCGCGGACAACAGGAACGCGAAGGCGGCGGCCGGCGGAACCCCCCGCCCGATAAGACTGTTGGCGACCGGCACGGACGCGCATTCGCATCCCGGCAGGACGACCCCGGCGACCCCGGCGACCGGCACGGCGAGGACGGGATGCCGCGGCAGCACACGCCGGAACACCCGCTCGGGCACGAAGGCGTTGATGGCCCCGGACAGAGCCGTACCGAGCAGCAGGAACGGCAGCGCCTGCACGGTCACGGCAAGACACACGGTCCGCCACGCCTGCACGGCCGGCGCGTCCCCGAAGCGCGCGACGAGATAGAGCACGGTGCCCGGCACGACGGCGGCACCGACAAGCAGCAGGGGCCAGTACCGGGGCGGCTCGGCCCGACCCGGGACAGCGCCGACCGGATCCCCCGCACCCGCTGGATCCCGCTCGCGCGCCGTGGCCTCCTCGCCCGCGATGAGCCCCTCGTCCGCCATGCGCCCCTCGTCCGCTATGAGCCCCTCGTCCGCTGTGACTCCCTCGTCTGCCACGTCGTCGCCCGCGGCCGACCCACCCGACGTCCTCTGCACGCCACCCCCACCGCTCGCCCACACCTGTGGCTGTCCGCCCCGAAGATAGCGACCCTGTCCGAGCGCCCCCTCCGCGCCTCACTTTTGTCACCGGGCGGCAGTACGGTGTCCCCCATGCGCCCCGACACTCCTGCCGAGAACGTCGACCACACCGCCGAAGCGGCACGCCTGGAGCGGACCGCCGGACTGTATCCCGAGGACACCGAGGCCCTGCTGCTGAGGGCGGCGGCCCACCTCGAACTCTCCGGCGACCGCCCCGCGGCCACCGCGCTCTACGACCGCCTCCTGTCCGCTTCGGACGGCCTGGAGAACCCCGCCCTGATCCGTGCCCTCAAGGCGTCGAACCTGTGGGAGTACGACCACGAGGCCGAGGCACGGGCGATCATCGACGGCGTCCGGCTGACCGCCCCGCGCGACCCCGCCCCCTGGGTGATCGTCGCGGAGAGCCTGGAGTCGCACGACGAGCTGGAGGCGGCGGAGGAGACCTTCACGGAGGCGGCTCGCCTGCTGCTGACCGAAGGGCAGGAGCCGCCCGCGTCCACTCACGCCCTCCTCTACGGCCGCCACCGGGTGCGCCGCATGCGCGGCCTCCCGCACGACGACTGGGACACCCTGGCGGACAGCCTCCACTCCGCCCCCGTCTCCCTGGACGAACTCCACGACCCCAAGCGGGTCTGGTCCCTGGGCTCGGACAACCCGGCGGAGCTCGAAGCCGAGATCTCCCGGCTGCGAGCCGAACTGGGCGCCTACCGGGAGGCACTGTCCCGCCCCTTCCCGGTGGCGGTCCTCCACTGGCCGGTCCCCGAACTGGCGGAGCTGCTGTCGGCGTACCCGGCCCTGACCTCGGAGTACCCGTCCCACGAGACGCACCTGTCGACCATAGAGTCCTCGCTGCGCGAGCTGTCTTCGTCGGGCACGGGGAATCTGGGCATCGTGACGGGCACGGTCCCGTCGTACGAGGCCTTCGCGGCGTCGGAGGGCTCGTCCCCGGACGATGCGACCCTGCTCCCCCAGTACGCGACGACACTGGCGGCCCGGGGGCGGGCGGTGGCTTGGCCGCCACAGAGGGGGGCGGAGTGCTGGTGCGGGGCGGGGGAGGTCTATGTGGAGTGCCACGGAGCATAAAGACCGGGACGCACTGCTCACTCCGGCCGCCCCAGCCGGCCAAACAGCCACTCACCTGGAGCCGACCTTGCCCGGGCCGCCCGCTCGCTTCCTTGCGTCCTAGAGCGGCCCGGCTTTTCCTCACGCCTAGCTGGGCCGGCTCTTTTTCTGCCACCAGTCCCTGTGGTACTGAACGTACTCCTCATGCACCCTGTGCTTCTTGTGCCGCTTGAGCTCTGACCGCACGTCATGCCCAAAGACTCCGGCCCGCACAATGATCGACCAATCTTCGTCGATGACTACGGCGCCGATATCAAGGCGGACGTGACAGTTAGGACAGAGGCACAGAATGTTCCTCTCAACATCAGGCCCGTTATGCGGATTACCCAGCGGCCTTATATGCGCGCCTTCGCTATAAGGCTTGCCATCCGGCCCGACCAAACGCATGCCACACACTTGACATTCATGATCGTACAGCTCTTTGATTCGTCGCGCCGCGGCGGCGTCACGGACAATCCTCTGAATAGAGGTGGCCCGTGTCGTAGGGAACCGCTCACTCTCCCCATCGGCAAACTCGCTGGGGTCAGAAGCAGTCTCGTTCATCTCCTCCTTTAGTCGCACCTCCTGCCGCACCAGCACGGAGGCGACCTCGCGTTCGACCGGGGTCAACTCCTGCTCAGGGTCTGGGAGTCGCTCAAGGTCAACCTGGCATATTTCTATCGGGGAACCATCAGGAGCTGGCGTTTTGGAGAAAGTCGTCCGAGACGCAGTGATCCGGTATAGGCCGTCATACCGATAGTTCCCAGGCAGCGAATAGCGCGAGTCTCCCTCGGGGCCGCGGATGATGCGTATAGGGTAGCCGCGCTCAAAGCTCAGTTTGAGTGCGACGTTATCACGATACTCCCAAGACTGGCTGCGCAGGAGCCTCTTGCCGTCCTTACTCTTCTCTTTGTCCGGGGAGGCGCCGGTGTACATAGCCACCGTTCAAGACAATCGCGTCTGCAACGTAGCTACCGTCGGTATCCTTCAACCGCGAGATGCCTCGCATAGTGTCCCCATGCAGGTTCGCTCGCTTCACATTCGTCCGACGCGGAAAGACCGCACCAGGGACTACGCCGCCTATGTGACCGATGACTCGCTCTCCCATCGCCCCATACTGACGCAGGTTGATCACCCGTGTCACACCTCATGCGCGATCTGTACACAGACGTACGGCCTGCTCTGGCCAGACTGCGGGATGACGGGCTGTGGCTCGGTATCGCCGGGAACCAGACCACGCGCGCTGGGCGGATACTGCGTGAGCTGTTTGCAAGCGACGTCGACTTGATCGGCACCTCTGATGACTGGGGTGCCAGCAAGCCCGACCCCGAGTTCTTCAAGCGGGTCGCCGAGGCGGTGCCGTTCGACGTCGGTGAAATCCTTTACGTCGGGGACCGCTGCGACAACGACATCCGGCCGGCACGTGAGGCAGGTATGCATACGGCACTCGTGCATCGCGGACCCTGGGCAACGGCACGTTGACCGTCGTCGACCAGTCGTACAGCCGATCGTCTAGGTCCCGGACGCAGCGCTCATGCTGGTAGGGCGCTAGCGCACGGCGAGCCTCACGCACTCGATCCATGCCGGCGGCGTACCAGGTGACCGCCAATTGGTCGAGGGCCTGCCCCACGTACCCGCATGCCTGCTCCACGTTTCCCGACGCCACCTCCACTGCTGCCAGGTCACCGTGGATCACTGAACGCTGTTTGTCCTCGGCAGACGTCATCGAGGACAAAGCGTGGAGCAAGCTCTCGCGAGCCTGTGGCAGGTGGCCCGCGATCACCTGGGTGTTGCCCTTGAAGGCCGCCAGACGGGCCGGGGAGAACCAGTCCAACCACGTTCCTTGGTGCGGGGGACGCGGGAGGAGGGGAGGGGCGCCGCTGCCTGGGTCGAAGCGCGTGTGGCCGAGTACGCGCACCGATTCGCCTCCGCCTGGGAGCGCGACTCCGGCGATCCGGGGGCGCTGGTGGCCTCTGTGGCGGACAAGCTCTGTTCGGGCAGCGACGTGTCCCTCGGGTTCTATCTCGAACGCCCCTCGTACCTGTCCCTTGCGGCGGTGACATGCTCGCCGAACCGGTCGAAGCCCGAACTGACGTGCCCTGTTGATGACCTGGCCGTTGCTAACGGGTTGCCGTAGGGCGGGCCGTCAAGTCGTCGGTGCCAGGTCCGCCCGGCCGAAGAGGAGGGCGTAGCCCGGGGGGAGTTGGGTGAGGAGGTGGGTGGTCAGGGGGGCGCCTGCCCACGTTGCCAGGACGGTCAGGACCGAGCTGACGTGCCAGCGGGCCGTCGCCGGGGTCGCGCCGTCGATGCGGGTGGCCACCGAGTCGACGAACTCCCGGGCTGTGAGGAGGTGTGTCGTGGGGATCTGGGAGGCGATCAGCCGGGCTGCCTCCCGGGGGAGGGACTGGGCGAGGGCGACGCGTTCGTCGCCGGTCACGTGGCCGCCCAGGGCCGAGAGGACCGTGCAAGTCACGCGTTCCGCTTCCGCCCTCGTCGGGTACTGGCCCGCCTCTCGTACCGCCTCGGTCAGCTTCTCCCAGCCCGCGGACTCGGCGTCGGCGTCACGGCCACGGTCGCGGGTCAGGGGGGATGCGGCGGGGATCGTCGTTCTCTGCGGCGGGGTCGTCGTCACGGTCATCGCGGTGGCTCCTTCTCCGGGACGCTGCGAAGCATCGGCGCTTCGACAGTTCGGGGTACCGGGGGGCAGTACCCCCGGTACCCCGTAATGCGAGCTGCATGAGCTGGAGTTCGGCCAATGTGCGGCTTGGGGCGGGGGTGCCGGGGGGTGCAGGGTGGTGGTGTTGAGGGGCACCGAGGCGGTCGCCGGGACCCTGGGGCGGTCGGCCGGGGTCGCCGGGGTTGCCCGCGGCCGCCGGCGGTCGACCGGGGTCGACTGGGTGGCCCGCGGTCGACGGGGTCGCCTGCGGGGACTGCACTTGACAGCGGCCGACTCAAGTCGGCGGGGTCCGGTCGCCTGCGCGTTAGCCTCGGCCCGAGACATAGGGCAACAGAGGAGGCAGTCATGGCCAGGGTTCCCAGTGCGGTCGTCGCCGGTGCCGGGCTCGTCGGCGGTTACGGCGTCGCCCGGTGGACCAAGAAGCGGCAGCTGGGCGGTGCCGTGCTGGCCGTCGCCGGGGTCACCGCCGCTCAGCAGTGGCGCAGGCAGGCCGGCGGGAAGGCCGCGGGTGCGCTGAGCGCCGCGTACGTCGCCGCGTTCGCCGGGTCCCACCCGCTGGCGAAGAAGGTCGGCGCCTGGCCGTCCGTCCTCGGTGTCGCCGGCGCCGTCGCCCTCGCCTCCTGGGCCGTCGCCGACCGCCGGGGCTGATCGGCTCCGTCGGACACCTGCTCCGAGTGGGGCGCCGGGAGCTACCTTCCCAGCGCCCGCCGAAGCGTCACCCCGTGCCGCGCCCGCAGCCTTCGCACCTCCCAGACCGACAGTGCCGTCACCGACACGGGGCCGCCGAGCAGGAAGGTGTAGAGCACCACGGGCGGCGCCGCCACGTCCGGGCCGTCGAAGAGGCCGAGGGCGAAGAGGGACCAGATCAGGAGGGGGGAGATCCAGGGCGGCAGGAGCTCGTGCACATCACCGAGGCGGAAGCAGGAGTTCAGCCCGTACACCAGCGCGGCCAGAGTGAAGAGCACCGCGAAGACCAGGGCCACCACGCAGATCAGCCAGCCGACGAAGAACAGCAACAGCACCAGCAGGCCGATCAGGAAGCCGTGGTAGCCGACGTCGGCCGTCGAGATGATCTCGCCCTTCAGCATCTTCACCATCAGCCACGATCCCCCGGCGCCCAGCGCGATCCCGGCCAGCGAGCACAGCGGGCCGGCCAGCCGGGCGGCGTACCGGCGGCCCAGCGGTGAGCGGGCCGCGATGATGAAGGTGGTCACCGCGGCAGCCCCGACGGCGAGGGTGAGCCCGCTGCCGACGAGCAGGTCCTCCACCTTGCCCATGACGAACTGCTCGCCCCCCTCCGCCAGCGGATATGCCATCAGCAGCCACAGCGTGGCGATGAGCCCCACCGCCGTACGGGCCCGCTGCAGGCCGGTGACGACCGGGTCCTCGACGCGGTCGGGACGAGACGGCGCGGCCACCGTCGTGGCGAGCGTGAACGGGCTGGGTATCGACCAGAAGGACGCGGACGCGCCCCTGCTGCTGTTGTGCACCGATTGCTCCCCCGAAGACATGCCGGACAGTGACACGCCACGGCGTTCCACCTGCCCGTGCCTGCCACGGCCCGGAATCCTAGCTGATCGTGAGGGGCTTTTCGTCACCCTGCCGAAAAGACCTCCGGTACGCCTGCGGGCTCGTCCCCACCACCCTGCGGAAGCGTTCGCGGAAGGCCGTCGGCGAACCGAAGCCGGTCTGGGCGGCGATGCGTTCCACCGGGTGCGCCGTGGTTTCCAGCAGGTGCTGGGCCCGCCGTACCCGGGCCCGGTGCAGCCACTGCAGCGGAGTCGTGCCGGTCTGTTCGCGGAAGCGGCGGTTGAGGGTGCGGGTGCTCATGCCCGCCCGGGCCGCGATCTCGTCCACCGTCATGGCGCGGTCGCAGTGGTCCTCCAGCCAGTGCAGCAGGGGCTCCAGCGTGGCGCCCGACGGCGCTGGGGGCAGGTCGTGGACGATGAACTGGGCCTGGCCGCCCTCCCGTTCCAGCGGCATGACGGACATGCGTGCCGCGTGCGCCGCCACGGCCGAGCCGAAGTCCCTGCGGATCAGGTGCAGGCACATGTCCAGCGCCGCCGCCGCGCCCGCCGACGTCAGGAACTGGCCGTCGTCGACGTACAGGACGTTCGGGTCCACCGTCACCTCCGGGTACCTCGCCGCCAGGTCCCGCGCCGCGACCCAGTGCGTCGTCGCGCGCCGTCCGTCCAGCAGGCCCGTCGCCGCGAAGAGGAACGCGCCCACGCAGATGGAGGCGATGCGGGTGCCGGCCGCCGCCGCGGCGCGCAGTGCCTCGGCCACCCCCGGTGGCAACACCTCCGGCGGTTCCGCCACGCCGGGCAGGATGATCGTGTCCGCCTCCGCCAGCGCGTCCAGGCCGTACGGCGCCCGCACCGTGAAGGCGCCCGCGCTCACCTCCTCCCGCACCGAGCACACCCGTACCCGGTACGGCTGACGGCCGTCGGGCAGCCGCGCCCAGCCGAAGGTGTCGACGGGGGCGGAGAGGTCGAACGGGATGACGCCGTCCAGCGCCAGTACGGCCACGGTGTGCATGGCGGGATCGTAGGTCTGCGACGGATGACCGCCGACGGCACCTGTCCGTGCAGGGGGCACGTGCGTCCTGCTGGCGGGAATCCGTCGGAGCCTGGCACTCCCGCCACTTCTGCGCGGTCCCGCCGCCTCCTACCGTCACCGCGTGACCAAGTTCCTCCTCGCCGTCCACGTCCTCGCCGCCATCGTCGCCGTAGGCCCCGTGACCGTCGCCGCCAGCATGTTCCCGCCCGCCGCACGCCGCGTCCTCGCCGCACCCGACGACCCGAGCGCCGTCGGAACCCTGACCGTGCTGCACCGGATCTGCCGGGTGTACGCCCTTGTCGGCGTCGTCGTCCCGGCCTTCGGGTTCGCCACCGCGAGCGAGATGGGCGTCCTCGGCAGCGCCTGGCTGATCGTGTCGATCGCGCTGACCGCCCTCGCCGCCGTGGTCCTCGGCGCGCTGGTGCTGCCCGCGCAGGGCGCGCTGCTGGAGGGCCGGGGGGCGAATCCGGCGCGGCTGGCCATGTTCACCGGTGCGTTCAACCTGCTGTGGGCCACCGTGACCGTGCTGATGATCGTGCGGCCGGGGTCCACGACGGGTGCCTGACCGTCGTGGCCGTCACGGCCTGCTCGCCGCCGGCGGTGCCGAGGGCCCCGGCATGCCCTGCGTACCCGGCGTGCCCTGGGCACCCCGCGCCGCCGCCCTGGCCCGGTCCGCCACCGCCGTCAGCGGGCGGGCGATGTCCTCCAGGGAGCGGCGTTCGGCCCGTACGGCCAGGAAGGCGGCGACCAGGCCCGCCGCGCACATCAGGGCCGCGCCGATGGAGAAGGCCAGGACCGTGTCGCCGACCCTGCCGGTACCGGTGAGGTCGGCGAACAGCAGCGGGCCGCTGATCCCGCCGGCCGCGGTGCCGAGGGCGTAGAAGAAGGCGATGGACATCGCCCTGGTCTCCATCGGGAAGATCTCGGACACGGTCAGATACGCGCTGGAGGCTCCCGCCGAGGCGAAGAACAGCACCGCGCACCAGCAGGCGGTCAGCGTGACCGCGCTCAGCACACCCCGGTCGAACAGCCACGCCGTGCCGAACAGCAGCAGGCCCGACAGCAGGTAGGTCGAGGAGATCATCACCCGGCGGCCCACCGTGTCGAACAGCCTGCCCAGCAGCAGCGGGCCGCAGAAGTTGCCGACCGCGATCACCGCGAAGTAGTAGCCGGTGCGGTCGGCGGGCACGGCGAAGAACCTGGTCAGGATGGCGCCGAAGCCGAAGGTGATCGCGTTGTACAGGAACGCCTGGCCGATGAAGAGGGAGAAGCCGAGCACCGCCCGCCTGCGGTACCGGCCGAAGACCGTGCGGGCGATCTCCAGGAACGTCACGCTCTCGCGCTGACGGATCTCCAGTTCGCCCCGCGGCTGGGGCAGCGTGACCCCGGTGTGCTGCTCCACCTGGCGTTCGATGCCGGAGACGATCTCCTCCGCCTCCCGGTCCCTGCCGTGGATGAGCAGCCAGCGGGGGCTCTCCGGGACGTGCCGCCGTACGAGCAGGATGACCAGGGCCAGGACCGCGCCGAGGGCGAACGTCAGCCGCCAGCCGACGTTCCTGGCCAGCAGGCCGGTGTCGAGCGCGACGATCGAAAGCAGGGAACCGCCGACCGCGCCGAGCCAGAAGCTGCCGTTGATGACCAGGTCCACCCGGCCCCGGTAGTCCGCCGGGATCAGCTCGTCGATCGCGGAGTTGATCGCCGCGTACTCACCGCCGATGCCGAAGCCGGTCAGGAAGCGGAACAGGAAGAACCACCAGGCCTCCCAGGACACGGCCGTCAGAGCCGTGGCCGCCAGATACACCGCCAGGGTGATCATGAAGAGCTTCTTGCGGCCGAAGCGGTCGGTCAGCCGGCCCCAGAACAGCGCGCCCGAGCAGGCGCCGGCCACGTACAGCGCGGCGGCGGCGCCGGTGATCTGGCCCGAGGTGATCGACAGCCCGCTGCCGGGTTCGGCCAGTCGGCCGGCGATGTTGCCGACGACCGTCACCTCCAGGCCGTCGAGGATCCATACGGTTCCCAGGCCGATCACGATCGTCCAGTGCCAGCGGGACCAGGGCAGACGGTCCAGGCGGGCCGGGATGTCGGTGGTGATCGTGCGGCCGGTCTGCGGCGACGGCGCGTCGGCTGTGGCCATGGGGCCCCCTCCTCGTCGAAGGACGTCCCCTCACGTGCGGGGACGGCAACACGGGTGCCCCCGCCGCGCGGAAACACTCGGAACCGGCTCAGGCACCCAGTGTCCGCGTCACCGCGAAGATCAGCAGCCCCGCCAGCGACCCCACCACCGTGCCGTTGATCCGGATGAACTGCAGATCCCGGCCGATGTGCGCCTCGATCTTCCGGGTGGTGTGCTCGGCGTCCCAGCTCGCCACCGTGTCGGTGATCAGCGAGGTGATCTCCTTGCGGTACGTCGTCACGACGTGCACCGCCGCGCCCTCGACCCAGCTGTCGACCTTCCCCTGCACCTTCGGCTCGGTCGCCATCCGCGCGCCCAGCGACAGCAGCGCCGCCCGCACCCGCGTCCGCAGCTCGCTCCGCTCGTCCTCGGCCGCCGCCACGATCATGGACCGTACGGCCGTCCAGGCGGACGCGATCAGGTCCTGCACCTCGCCCCGGCCCAGCACCTCGCCCTTGAGCCGCTCCACCCGCTCCCGGGTGTCGGTGTCGGACTGCAGGTCGGAGGCGAAGTCGGTGAGAAAGCGGTCCAGCGCGCCGCGCGCCGGATGCGAGGGCATGTCCCGCATCTCCGTGACGAACCGCAGCAGCTCCTTGTAGACCCGCTCACCGACCCTGCGGTCCACGAACCGCGGCGTCCAGCCCGGCGCGCCCCCCTCCACGGCGACCATCACATCGTCCCGGTGCAGCACCAGCCAGTCGTGCGCCCGCGCCACCACCAGGTCCACCGCTCTGCGGTGCCCGCCGTCGGCGACGATCCCCTCCAGCATCTTGCCGATGCCCGGCGCGATCTCCTTGGTGTTGGCGCGCCGCGTGATCGCCTCGCTCACGACCGCCTGGACGTCCCTGTCGCGCAGGACCGTCAGCGCGCCCCGCAACGCCGTGGCCAGCTCCGCCGTCACCCGGTCCGCGTGCTCCGGCTCCGCCAGCCACGCCCCGAGCCGGCTGCCGATGCCGACCGACCGCAGCCGCTGCCGTACGACGTCCTCGGAGAGGAAGTTCTCCCCGACGAACTCGCCCAGCGACACACCCAGCTGGTCCTTCTTCGTGGGGATGATCGCGGTGTGCGGGATGGGCAGCCCCATCGGGTGCCGGAAGAGCGCGGTGACCGCGAACCAGTCGGCCAGCGCGCCCACCATGCCGGCCTCGGCGGCCGCGGCCACGTACTCCGCCCAGGGCCCCGCGCCCTCGTGCCCGGCGAGCTTGGCCGCGACGTACACCACCGCCACGAACAGCAGCAGGGCCGTCGCCGTCAGCTTCATCCGCCGCACCCCGCGCCGGCGCTCCTCGTCGGCCGGGGTGAAGGCCGTCATGGTGCGATACGACACACCCCGCCCCGGCGCCGTTCCGGTCTCCGTCGGTCCCATCAGCTCCACCCGTTCGACTCCACCCATGCGGTGATCCCGCACACAATTGTCCCTTCCTGACCGACTCCCGGAACGGAACAAGAGTTCCCGGCGTCTGTCCGCACGGGGGTTTGGGCAGGGCCCTGACAGCTCTCCCCGGCCCATGACGCATCATGGGCACATCACGATCGGAGCCTCGGGCTCCCATCCCTAGGAGAACAACACAAGCGTGACCAAGCGTCATGGTTATGCGGTCCTGAGTGCGATCGTCGCACTGATCCTGGCCGTGTCCGCCGCCATCTACCTCACCGTGGCGTCCGACGACGGCACCCCGCCCGGCACCCTCGCCGACAACCGCCCCCATCACGGCTCCTCCGCCGCCCCCGCCTCCACCGGCACCTGGGTGGGCTCCTGGTCCACCGCCCCGGTCGCCGGCGAGCCCGGCACCGAGACCGCGGGCCTCGCGGGCCACTCGGTCCGCAACGTCGTCCACGCGGGCACCGGCGGCACCAGTGCCCGCATCACGCTGTCCAACCTCTACGGCCACGCCCCGCTGGCCCTCACCCACGCCTCGATCGCGCTGTCCGCGGGCGACGGCACCGCCGCGGCCGACCCCGAGTCGATGCGCCGCCTCACCTTCAACGGCGCCACCAGCGTCGTCATACCCGCCGGCGGACAGATCGTCAGCGACGCCGTACGCCTCACCGTCCCGCACGACAGCGACGTCCTGGTCACCACCTTCTCCCCCACCCCGTCCGGCCCGGTCACCTACCACCCGCACGCCCGGCAGATCTCCTACCTCGCGGACGGCGACCGCACCGAGGACGCGACCGGCGCCCCGTACACCCGACAGACGCCCTACTGGCGCTACCTCACGAGCCTGGACGTCCTCAGCAACGAAGCCGACGGCACCGTCGTCGTCTTCGGCGACTCCATCACCGACGGCATCACCTCCACCACCGGCGCCAACCACCGCTGGCCGGACATCCTCGCAGGCCGGCTGCGCACCGCCGTCGAGGGCGGCCGGCAACTGCCGCGCTACAGCGTCGTCAACGAAGGCATCAGCGGCAACCAGGTGCTCGCCGACGGCCTCGGCCGGCCCGCCGAGAACCAGAGCGGCCTCGGCCGCTTCGGCCGCGACGCGCTCTCCCACCCGGGCGTCAAGGTCGTCGTCATCGACCTCGGCGTCAACGACATCCTGCGCAACCCGAGACTCGCCGACCCGAACCGCATCCTCACCGGCCTGCGCACCCTGGTCCGCGAGGCCCACGCCCGCGGCCTGAAGGTGGTGGGCGCCACGCTGATGCCCTTCCAGGGCCACCGCGGCTACAGCCCGGCCCGCGAGGCGGTACGCCAGCAGGTCAACGCGCAGATCCGGGCCGGCGGGGTGTACGACGCCGTCGTCGACTTCGACAAGGCCCTCCGCGACCCCTACGCCCCCGGCCGCCTGCGCCCCGACTACGACTCCGGTGACCACCTGCACCCCAGCGACCTGGGCTTCAGCAGGATGGCCGAGGTCTTCGACCTGAGCACGCTGGGCGGCGCCGGGCAGGCGGAGCTGTAGCCGGCGGGCGCGCGGCCGAAACCGCCGGGCGCGCCGGGAGCGGGCTCGGGCCGGAGGGATCCGTGATCGGCGGGCGAGGAATACTGGCGGGCATGACCCGCTTGATCCTCGCCACCCGTAACGCCGGAAAGATCACCGAACTGAGGGCGATCCTCGCCGAGGCCGGTCTCCCCCACGAGCTGATCGGCGCCGACGCCTACCCCCATGTCCCCGACGTCAGGGAGACAGGCGTCACCTTCGCCGAGAACGCGCTGCTCAAGGCCCACGCCCTCGCCCAGGCCACCGGCTTGCCCGCGGTCGCCGACGACTCGGGCCTGTGCGTCGACGTCCTGAACGGGGCCCCCGGCATCTTCTCCGCCCGCTGGGCCGGCCGCCACGGCGACGACAAGGCCAACCTGGACCTCCTGCTGGCCCAGCTCGCCGACATCGCGCCGGAGCACCGCGGGGCGCACTTCGCCTGCGCCGCCGCCCTGGCCCTGCCGGACGGCACGGAACGGGTGGTCGAGGGCCGGCTCCGGGGCGTCCTCCGGCACGCCCCGGCGGGCACGAACGGCTTCGGCTACGACCCGGTCCTCCAGCCGGAGGGCGAGACCCGCACCTGCGCCGAGCTGAGCCCGGACGAGAAGAACGCGATCAGCCACCGGGGGAAGGCGTTCCGGGCGCTGGTGCCGGTGGTGCGGGAGCTGCTCGGCTGAACTCTGGTGCGGCCGGAGGGACTCGAACCCTCACGGGAGTTACCCCACTGGGACCTAAACCCAGCGTGACTGCCAATTCCACCACGGCCGCTCGGTGCTGCCCGGCCATGCTAGCGGCCGGGCAGCGGGACCCGTTGGTCAGATGCCAAGGTCCTTGATGATCTTTGCCACGTGGCCCGTGGCGCGGACGTTGTAGAGGGCCCGTTCGACCTTGCCGTCCTCGTCCACGACGACCGTGGAGCGGATGACGCCCATGTACGTCTTGCCGTAGTTCTTCTTCTCGCCGTAGGCGCCGTAGGCCTCGGTGACCTTCTTCTCCGGGTCGGCCAGCAGCGTGACCTTCAGGGACTCCTTCTCGCGGAATTTCGCCAGCTTCTCCGGGGCGTCCGGGGAGATACCGATGACGTCGTAGCCCGCGGAGGCCAGGACCTCCAGGTTGTCCGTGAAGTCGCAGGCCTGCTTGGTGCATCCGGGAGTCAGGGCGGCCGGGTAGAAGTAGACGATGACCTTGCGGCCCTTGTGGGCGGCAAGGGACACCTCGTTGCCGTCGGCGTCCGGGAGGGTGAAGGCGGGGGCCACGTCCCCCGGCTGGAGTCGCTCGCTCATCGGGCCAGGGTAACCGGGGGGCCTTGCGGTGCGCCGGGAGCAGAAGCTGACAGACTGTCCGGGACAGCATCAGGAGACTTCGGAGGCCGTACGGTGGCGGACACGTCGGACACCAGAACCCCGGCGCAGATCGAGGCGGACATCAAGCGCCGCCGCGAAGTGCTGGCCGAGACGCTCGACGAGATCGGGGTGCGGGTGCATCCGAAGACGATCGTCGGGGACGCCAAGGCCAAGGCCGTCGCCCATCTCGATCACACGGTCGGACGGGCGTACGTCCAGGTCAATCGCGTGGTGAGCGAGGTGCGGGCGCAGTTCGTGGACGCGGAGGGCGACCTGCGGCTGGAGCGGGTCGTGCCGGTGGCGCTGCTCGCCGTCGGCGTGGTCGGGCTGCTGACCGTGGGCTCCCGGCGGCGCAAGGACTGACCCGGGCGGGTACGGGCAGGGCGAGGACAGGTAGGTTCGAGGCGTGAGCGCCAACAGAAACCAGCACAGCACCCCCCATCACGACAAGCTCCCGATCCGGATGCTGCACGACCGGGTTCTGGTCAAGCAGGAGACCGGTGAGGGTGAGCGGCGGTCGGGGGGCGGCATTCTGATTCCCGCCACCGCGGCGGTCGGTCGGCGGCTGGCCTGGGCCGAGGTCGTCGCGGTGGGGCAGAACGTACGGACCGTGGAGCCGGGCGACCGGGTGCTGTTCGACCCGGAGGACCGGGCCGAGGTGGAGGTGCGTGGGGTGGCGTACGTGCTCATGCGCGAGCGGGACCTGCACGCCGTGGCCGCGGACCGCTTCGAGGGGTCGGAGGACTCCACGGGCCTGTACCTGTGAGCGGGTCCGCCCGTTAAACGGGTCCGCCCGTCTTTCGGCAGTGCAAAAGGGGCCGGTGACCATCGTCACCGGCCCCTTTTGCACTGCCTTTGCTATGTTCGGGAGTGAGCCCGACGAGACGCGCCGTACCGGGATGAAGGCAAAGACGACGCACCGCAAGAGAGTCGTCATCCGTCTCGGAGGTGCCTGTCATGGCCTGGGTTCTGCTGATCGTCGCCGGACTGCTGGAAGTCGGCTGGTCGATCGGGATGAAGTACACGGACGGTTTCACCCGGCTGGTGCCCAGTGTGTGCACCGGTGCCGGGATCGTCGCCAGCATGCTCCTGTTGTCGTACGCCGCGAGGTCGCTGCCCATCGGTACCGCCTACGGCGTGTGGGTGGGCATCGGGGCGGCCGGTGCGGCGGTGCTCGGCATGGTGGTGCTCGGTGAGCCGGTCACCGCCGCCCGGATCTTCTTCGTGTGTCTGCTGCTGGTCGCCGTGGTGGGACTGAAGGCGACCAGCGGTCACTAGGCGGGCGGGCGTCAGGTGAGGGGGCCGCCTCCCGCGCCGGCGGCGGTGCCCGTCGTGCCGCCGCCGTCGGTGCCGCCGCCCGTGTCCGTTCCTCCCCCGGTCGCGTCGCCGCCGGTTGCGTCCCCGCCGGTGGTGTCCCCGCCCGTGGTGCCCCCGCCGGTCGTGTCCCCGCCGGTGGTGGTGCCACCGCCGTCGGTCGTGGTGGCGCCGCCGGTGGTGTGGGTGCCGCCGGTGGGGGTGCCGCCGCCGGTCGGGGTACCGGTGGTGCCGCCGCCGGACGGGGTCGCGGTGCCGCCGCCGGTCGGGGTCGCGGTCGTGCCGCCGTCGTTCTGGCCGCCGGTGGTGCCCGGCTGGGCCGAGGAGGTGGAGCTGGGCGGCTGGGGCTCGTCGGCGCCCTGCTGCAGTTGCAGGTCGAAGTCGCCGGCCGGGGTGCCCTTGAGGGCGTTACGGGTGTACTGCGCCCAGATCTGGGTGGGCGGGCCGCCACCGTTCATACGGGGCTGGCCGAGGGCGCCGTACAGCGGCATGTGCTTGGCGGTCACCGGGTCCTGGCCCATGACGGAGACCACGGTGGCCAGGTCGGGGGTGTAGCCGGCGAACCAGGCGGCGGTGTCGTTCTCCGCGGTACCGGTCTTGCCGGCCGCGGGACGGCCGGCGCCCTGCGCGGCGACGGCGGTGCCGTTGTCGACCACGCTCTGCAGCATCGACGTGGTGGTGTCGGCCGCTTCCCGGCTGACGGCCTGCTTGACCGACTGCTCGGGCAGCTTGACCACGTCCGAGCCGTTCTTGGTGAGCTTCTCGACCAAGGTGTACGTGCCGTGCTTGCCGTGGTTGGCGAGCGTCGCGTACGACTCCGCCATGTCCAGCACGCTGGCGGTGGCGGTACCGAGGGCGATCGACGGGTACGGCTGGAGGTCCGGGGTGCCGGAGGGGACGCCCAGGTCGACGGCGGTCTCCTTGACCTTGCTGGGGCCGACGTCGACGGCCATCTGCGCGTAGACGGCGTTCACGGACAGGTCCGTCGCCTTGGTGACGGTGATCTGGCCGTACGACTTCTGGTCCTCGTTCTGCGGGGCGTAGGTGCCGCCGCTCCAGCCCTGTACGGGGCGCTCGTTGGTGCCGTCGTACATGGTGTTCGGGGTGATGGTGCGGCCGTCCTGGGTGGTCGAGCCGTTCTGCACCGCCGAGGTGAACACGAACGGCTTGAACGTCGAGCCGACCTGGAAGTCACCGCGGGTCGCGCCGTTGGTGTACTGCTTCACGTAGTCGATGCCGCCGTACATCGCGACGACCTCGCCGGTCTTCGGGTCGACGGAGGCGCCGCCCGCGCGGACGTACTTGTCGGCCGTCACGTTCTTCTTGTCCAGCTTGGAGATCAGCTGGTCGTTCACCGCCTTGACGAAGGCGTTCTGCTTGTTCTTCTGGATCGTGGTGGTGATGCGGTAGCCGCCTGCGGCGAGCTGGTCCTCGGTGAGGATGTTGTTGGTGGTCAGGTAGTGCTTGACCGCCTCCACGAGGTAGCCGCGCTGACCGGTCAGGCCGGTGGAGACCGTCTGCTCCTTGGGCATGGGGAACTTCATGCCGGCGCGCTCGGACTCGCTGAGCCAGCCCTTCTTGACCATGCCGTCCAGGACGTAGTTCCAGCGGGCGAGGGCCGCGGCCTTGTTCTCGGGGTGGGCGACGACGTCGTACTCGCTGGGCGCGTTGACGAGCGCGGCGAGGTAGGCGGCGCGGGCCGGGTCGAGGCCGGCGGCGTCGCGGCCGTAGTACGCCTGGGCGGCGGCCTGGATGCCGTAGGCGCTGCGGCCGAAGTAGCTGGTGTTGAGGTAGCCCTCCAGGATCTGGTCCTTGGACTTGGTGCGGTCCAGCTTGATCGAGATGAAGAACTCCTTGGCCTTGCGGGTGAGCGTCTGTTCCTGGCCCAGGTAGTAGTTCTTCACGTACTGCTGAGTGATCGTCGAGCCGGACTGCTTGCCCTTGCCGGTGGCGGTGTTCCAGCCGGCGCGGAGCATGGCCTTGGGGTCGACGGCCGACTCCGTGTAGAAGTCGCGGTCCTCGGCGGCCAGCACGGCGTGCTGGGCGTCCTTGGAGACCTCGGCGAGGCTGACGCTCTCCCGGTTGACCTGGCTGTCGCGTGTGTCGCGGGCGATCTGGGAGCCGTCGGCGTAGAGGTAGACGTTGGCCTGCTTGGTGGCGAGGGCGTTGGCCGGCGGGATCTTGACCAGGGAGTAGCCGAGGAAGAAGAGGCCGACGAGCAGGAGGATGCCGATGATGAAGGTGCCGAGCACCATGCGCCAGGTCGGGATGATCCGCCGCCACCCGGTCCGCTTGGGCCGCTTGGGCTTCTTCGCCTTCCCCTTGCCGTCGCCGTCGCCTCCGGGGGGCTGAGCGTCACCGGGGGTGGCGGCGAGGACGGTGGTGTCGCGGTCGGGGGCGGTGGTGGTGCCCGTAGGGCCGGTGCGGGGGCCGCCGGTGGCTGCTCCGGCCGCACCGAGCGCGCCCGCGGGGCCCGCCTGGGCGGCCTGCCCGGCGGCGGCGCCCGCGGCACCGGCCGCGGCACCGGCCGCACCGGCGGCGCCGTTCGTACGAGGGCGGCCGGGGGCGCTCGCACCGGTCGCCCGGGAGGTGCGGCCCGTGGGGTTCGCCGCGTCGGCCGGAGAGGCGGCCGTCTTGGCGGGGCCGCCGGGCTCGGCCGCTCGGGGCGCGCCGACGCGCCGCAGGACCTGGGTGGTCTCGGGCGCCCGCGTCTCGCCGGCGCCCTGAGCCGCGTCGGCCGTCTCGCCGGACTGGTTCTCCTGCGATCCCCGGGGCGGGGTGACCCGCCGGAGCACCTGGGTGCTCTCGGCCGACTGCGCCGGCCCGGAGCCGTCCCCGGCCCCCGCGGCCTGCGGCGCAGAGCCACCACGCGGCCGGCCGGCCGCGCCGGCGTCGTCCGCCGCATCGGACGCCCGGGAGGCCTGGGAGGCCTGGGACGCCGTGGCCCCACCGGACCCCGGCCTCTCACCGGCCGCGGAGCCCCCGCGAGCCGCCGGCCCCCTGCCGGAACCGGAGGCCGCCCCCTCACCGGAACCCGAGCCGCCACGAGCCGCCGGACCGCCACCGGAAGCCGAGCCCTCGCGGGCCGCCCGGCCGTCGCCAGGGGCCGGACCACCGCGAGGTGCCGGACCACCGGCCGAGGCCGAAGCCGAACCCTCGCGGGCCCCCGAACCCCCACCGGAGCCCGAACCGCCGCGAGCCCCCGGCACGCCGGCAGCCCCGCCGGGGCCCGCGTCGGACGCCGAACCCGCACCGGAGCCCGAGCCGCCGCGGGCCCCCGAACCCTCACCAGAGCCCGAGCCCCCGCGCGCCCCCGGACCGCCGGCCGAAGCCGAACCCTCGCGGGCCGCCCGGCCATCACCGGAGCCCGAGCTGCCGCGAGGTGCCGGGGCGGCGTCGGTGTCGGTGTTCTCGCGGGACGTCGGTGCGCCGGTGGCGGGACGCGGCGCGGAAGCCCCTTCGGGGGCCGTGGCGGATGCCCGGGCCCCGTCGGAACCCTGTGCGGGCGTCGGCTCGTCCGTGCGGCCGCCTCGGGCCGCCTGGCGGGCTCGGGCCATGGAGGCCGTCCGCTCCTGGGCAGAGCGGTCCGCCGGAACCGGCACCACCCCGTCACCCGTACGGCCGTCGCCGGTCCTGCGGTCACCGGCGGCCCCCTCGGGCCGTGCCGGTGCGCCGGGCTGCTCGGGCGGTGTCGGCCTGCCGGTCCCCCTGACCGTGCCGGTGGCCTGCGCGTCGCGGCCCCCCGGGTCACCGGGCCCTTCAGCCGGCAGCGGCTTTTTCGGCGGCACGCCTTCGTTCGGCTGCTGCGGCTGCGGCTCGTCGCTCATGTCGTGCACGGACTCCTGTTTCGCGTCGTACGTTCCCGTACGCCTCGTACGCTTCTGCGCCCCCGGTTTGAAGACTCTCGCACCTGGCGTTCCGTTCCCGGATCCCGGCACGCTTCGGGCACGAATATTGCGTGGCCGACAGCCGGACCCCGGGACTAGGCTCCTGCGCTTCGGTGTCGAGCGGTCCAGGGAGGTCGACTGACGTGGGCGCGGGACGGTTGTACGGGGCCGTCGCGGCGGGGGGATTCAGACGGTACGCGACGTATCGGGCCGCCACCGCGGCAGGGGTGTTCACGAACACGGTCTTCGGGCTGATCCTCGTCTACGCGTATCGCGCGCTGTGGGACGAGAGACCGCACCTCGGCGGGTGGGATCAGTCGCAGGTCGTGACGTATGTGTGGCTGGGGCAGGCCCTGCTGGCGACGCTCGCGATCGGCGGCGGGGGCGTCGAGAACGAGTTGATGGAACGCATCCGTACGGGGGACGTGGCGATCGACCTGTACCGGCCCGCCGACCTGCAGCTGTGGTGGCTGGCGACGGACCTGGGCCGGGCGTTCTTCCAGCTGCTGGGACGGGGGGTGGTCCCCTTCCTCTTCGGCGCGCTGTGCTTCCCCGTGTACTTACCGCGGGACGCCGGCACCTGGATCGCCTTCCTCGTCGCCGTGCTGCTGGCGATGCTCGTCGGGTTCGGGATCCGGTACCTGGTGGCGCTGAGCGCGTTCTGGCTGATGGACGGCATGGGTGTGACGCAGATGGCATGGCTCGCGGGCTATTTCTGCTCGGGCATGCTGCTGCCGCTGAACGTCTTCCCGGGGGCCCTCGGCGAGGTCGTACGGGCTCTGCCGTGGTCCTCGCTGCTCCAGGCGCCGGCGCAGATCCTGCTGGGGCACGCGGATCCGTTCGGCACGTATCTCTTCCAGGGGGCGTGGGCGGTGGTGCTGCTGGGCGCGGGGCGGCTGGTGCAGGCGGCGGCGACACGTCAGGTGGTGGTCCAGGGTGGGTGAGACCGGCCGGGTGCGGGAGGGCCTGCGGACCTATCTGATGATCGCCGGGATGTGGGTGCGGTCCACGATGGCCTACCGCGCCTCGTTCGTGATGACGACGTTCGGCAGTTTCGCGACGACCTTGTTCGACTTCGTCGGGATCTTGCTGATGTTCTCGCGGGTCGACGCCCTCGGCGGCTGGTCGCTGCCCGAGGTGGCCTTTCTCTACGGTGTGTCCGGTACCGCCTTCGGGCTGGCCGACCTGGTGATCGGGTCGATGGAGCGGCTGGGGCGGCGGGTGCGCGACGGCACGCTGGACACGCTGCTGGTGCGCCCGGCGCCGGTGCTGGCGCAGGTGGCGGCCGACCAGTTCGCGCTCAGGCGGCTGGGCCGGGTGGTGCAGGGCCTGCTGGTGCTGGGCTGGTCGCTGCCGCGGCTGGACGTCGACTGGACGGCGCTGAAGCTGCTGCTGATGCCGGTGATGCTGGTGAGCGGCTGCGGGATCTTCTGCGCGGTGTTCGTGGCGGGGGCGGCCTTCCAGTTCCTGGCGCAGGACGCCTCGGAGGTGCAGAACGCCTTCACCTACGGCGGCGGGGCGCTGCTGCAGTATCCGCCGACGGTGTTCGCGAAGGAGCTGGTGCGCGGGGTGACGTTCGTGCTGCCGCTGGCCTTCGTCAACTGGCTGCCCGTGACCTATGTGCTGGGGCGGCCGTATCCGCTGGGGCTGCCACGGTGGGTGGCGTTCTCCTCGCCGCTGGTGGCGGTGGGGTGCTGCGCGCTGGCGGGGCTGGCCTGGCGGGCGGGACTTCGTTCGTACCGGAGCACAGGGAGCTGACAGATGACGGACGGCGACTTCATCGTGCTGGAGCGGGTCGAGAAGGTCTTCGACGTGCGCAGGAAGACGGGGTTCCTGAAACGGGAGCGGCGTCAGGTACGGGCGGTGGACTCGATCTCGTTCACCGTGGCGCGCGGGGAGATGGTCGGGTACATCGGGCCGAACGGTGCCGGGAAGTCGACGACGATCAAGATGCTGACCGGGATCCTGACGCCGAGCGCGGGGCGGCTGCGGGTGGCCGGCATCGACCCGTCGAGCGAGCGCAGGCGGCTGGCGCACCGGATCGGGGTGGTGTTCGGGCAGCGTACGACCCTGTGGTGGGACCTGCCGCTGATCGACTCCTACCGGCTGGCGCACCGCATGTACCGGATCCCGGACGCCCGTTACCGGGAGAACCTGGACCGCTGCGTCGAACTCCTCGAACTGGGCGAGCTGCTGGAGGTGCCGGTACGGCAGCTGTCGCTCGGTCAGCGGATGCGCGGGGACATCGCGGCGGCCCTGCTGCACGACCCGGAGGTGCTGTACCTGGACGAGCCGACGATCGGTCTGGACGTCGTGTCGAAGGCGAAGGTCCGCGGGTTCCTGCGGGAGTTGAACTCCGAGCGCGGCACCACCGTGCTGCTGACCACGCACGACCTGCAGGACATCGAGCAGTTGTGCTCGCGGGTGATGGTGATCGACCACGGGCGGCTGATGTACGACGGTCCGCTCGCGGGGCTGCACGAGGCGGGGGAGAGCGAGCGGACGCTGGTGGTGGACCTGGAGCGGGAGCTGCCGCCGGTCCGGGTGCCGTCGGCGCGGGTGGTGCGGGTGGAGGGGCCGCGGCAGTGGCTGGCGTTCCCGGCGGGGCAGTCGGCGGCGCCGCTCGTGGCGCATCTGGCGGCGGAGTACCCCCTGGTGGACCTGTCGGTGCGGGAGCCGGACATCGAGGCCGTCATCGCGAAGATGTACGCGGAGAAGGCGGTCTCGTAGGCTTCTGCCATGACCGACGACGCACGTCCGGATCTCCGGGCCGCCGACGCCGACCGTGAGCGGGTCGCCGAGGTCCTCAGGGACGCTCTGGCCGAGGGCCGGCTCGACATGGAGGAGTTCGAGGAGCGGCTGGAGGCGGCCTACAAGGCGCGCACGTACGGCGAACTGGCGCCGCTCACCCGCGACCTGCCGGCGGCCGGCGCCGCGGCGCCGCCCGCCCCCGTGTCCTTCACCAAGGCCCCGGCGCAGAGCGGAGGTTGGGCCGATCGGATCGTGGGGGGCGAGGGTTCCTCGACGGGCGCGGTCGCGATCATGTCGGGGTTCGAGCGCAAGGGCCGCTGGACGGTGCCCAGGCGGTTCAACTGCTTCGCGTTCTGGGGCGGCGGTGAGATCGACCTGCGTGAGGCGAACTTCGCGGACCACGAGGTCGAGATCAACTGTGTGGCGATCATGGGCGGGATGCAGGTCACCGTGCCGCCGGGGGTCGAGGTGGTCGTCCGCGGCATCGGCATCATGGGCGGCTTCGAGCACCCGAGGGACGGCGGACCGCCCGAGCCGGGCGCGCCGCGGGTGGTCATCAGCGGGCTCGCCTTCTGGGGCGGGGTCGGTGTGGAACGCAAGGTCACGCGGGCGGAGCAGAAACGCCTGAAGGAGGAGCGCCGTCAGGAGCGGCTGGAGCGCAGGGAGTCCCGCCGCGAGCTGCACCGGGCGCGCCGTGAGGACCGGTACGAGGAGCGGGAGCGGCGTCGGGGGCACTGAGCGCCCTCGCCGGCTGCGGACCCGTCGCCGGCTGCGGGCCCGTCGTGGCCGGTCGCGCCCGCGCCGTCAGGGCCTCGTGTCGCCCCGGCCCCGCGCCCCCCGGGTCACTTCGTGCAGACCTTGGTCAGTTCGCCGGCGGCGTCCGTGACCGGGCCGACGTCCGGTGTCCTGTCGCCGTTCTTGATGGCCGTACGCACGTTGCCCACAGCCTTGTTGAGGTCGTCGACGGCCTTGTTGACATCGGCGTTGTCGGTCTTGTCGCCGATCTTCTGCAGGTTCTTCTCGATGGAGTCGAGGGAGGCGTCGGCCTGGCCGGGGTCCTTCGCGGCGTTCTCCACGGCCTGCTGGAGGTCGGTGACGCTGTCGGCGATGGAGTCGGCGGTCTGGACGCAGTCCAGCGCCTTGTTCACGGCGTCGCAGCCGGTGGTGAGCCCGGTCGTGAGCGCGGCGAGCGCCACGGCGGCGACGGCGGTGAGACGGCGTCGGCTGACGGCCATGGTGGTGTTCCCTCCCCTGGTGAAACTGTCCGTAGCTAGGACGTCGGGGAGGGCGCGCGGGTTGCCCGCGCGCACCTGTTTTGTTGGTCTGCCCTTTACTTTGCGAGCGTGGCCTCCAGGGCGGCGCGCTGGTGGGCGGCGAGTTCGCCGCAGCCGGCGACGGCGAGGTCCAGCAGGGCGTCGAGTTCCGCGCGGGCGAACGGCTCGGCCTCGGCGGTGCCCTGGACCTCGACGAAGCGGCCGTCGCCGGTGCAGACGACGTTCATGTCGGTCTCGGCGCGTACGTCTTCCTCGTAGCGCAGGTCGAGCAGCGGGACGCCGCCGACGATGCCGACGGAGACCGCGCTGACGGTGCCGGTGAGCGGCTGCCGGCCGGCCTTGATCAGCTTCTTGCCCTGGGCCCAGGCGACGGCGTCGGCGAGGGCGACGTAGGCGCCGGTGATGGCGGCGGTGCGGGTGCCGCCGTCGGCCTGGAGGACGTCGCAGTCGAGGACGATGGTGTTCTCGCCGAGCGCCTTGTAGTCGATGACGGCGCGCAGGGAGCGGCCGATGAGCCGGGAGATCTCGTGGGTCCGGCCGCCGATCTTGCCCTTGACGGACTCGCGGTCGCCGCGGGTGTTGGTGGCGCGCGGGAGCATGGCGTACTCCGCGGTGACCCAGCCTTCGCCGCTGCCCTTGCGCCAGCGCGGGACGCCTTCGGTCACGGAGGCGGTGCAGAAGACCTTGGTGTCGCCGAAGGAGACGAGGACGGAGCCCTCGGCGTGCTTGCTCCATCCTCGTTCGATGGTGACCGGGCGGAGCTGTTCGGGGGTACGGCCGTCGATGCGAGACATGCCGATGAGCCTAGCCGTACCCGGGAAAGGGGCTCCTCCCGTGTCGGGAAGAGCCCCTTACAGGTGACCCCGGCTCGAACGGGGTCTCACATCATGTCTTCGATCTCCGCGGCGATCGGGTCGGCGTCGGTGCCGATGACGACCTGGATGGCGCTGCCCATCTTGACGACGCCGTGGGCGCCGGCGACCTTCAGGGCGGCCTCGTCGACCAGCGAGGGGTTGGACACCTCGGTGCGCAGCCGGGTGATGCAGCCCTCGATCTCCTCGATGTTGTCGATGCCGCCGAGGCCGGCGACGATCTTCTCAGCCTTGCTGGCCATGTTGCTTCTCCCTGATCCGAACCGCTTTGTCGCAGTAACCCACAGTTGGCTCATCTTCGCGAGCGGTCATGCCGCGCGTGCCGAATGATGGCGATCACGACAGCGGAACCGTCCGCCAACTGGTCTACACCACAGGGGGGACGGTCGCCAAACCGCGCCTGAGTCGAGTGGCCGGGAGGACGCCCATGAGCGCCGAGAGCGCACCCGCGGACAGCACGGTGAGCCCGGCGCGGGAGCGCTGGAACCGGCTGTTCCAGGGGCTGCAGAAGATGGGCCGCAGTCTCCAGCTGCCCATCGCGGTGCTGCCGGCCGCGGGCATCCTGAACCGGCTGGGGCAGCCGGACGTCTTCGGCGGCCAGGGCCTGGACTGGACGGTCGTGTCGAAGGTGATGAAGGGGGCGGGCGGCGCGCTGCTCGACGGCTCCCTCGGTCTTCCGCTGCTGTTCTGCGTGGGCGTCGCGATCGGCATGGCGAAGAAGTCGGACGGCTCGACGGCGCTCGCGGCGGTGGCCGGCTTCCTCGTCTACTACGGCGTCCTGCACCAGTTCCCCCAGGCGTGCCCGGGCGGTTCGAAGGCGTTGCCGGACATCGGCTGCCAGGTGACCGTGGGCGCGGGGAGCGGTGCGGTGACGCCGTACACCTTCCAGAACCCCGGCGTGTTCGGCGGCATCGTCATGGGCCTGCTGGCGGCCTTCTTCTGGGCCCGCTTCCACCGCACCCGGCTGGTGGACTGGCTGGGCTTCTTCAACGGCCGCCGGCTCGTCCCGATCATCATGGCGTTCGTCGGCATCGCCTTCGCGGCGCTGTGCCTGTGGATCTGGCCGCCGGTCGGCGCCGGCCTGGAGAGCTTCAGCCACTGGCTGCGGGACGCGGGGGCCTGGGGCGCGGGCATCTTCGGCGTCACCAACCGCGCGCTGCTCGTCATCGGGCTGCACCAGTTCCTGAACGTGCCCATCTGGTTCCAGTTCGGGACGTACACGCCGCCGGGCGGCACGCCGGTGCACGGCGACATCAACATGTTCCTCGCGGGCGATCCGCACGCGGGCCAGTTCACCTCCGGGTTCTTCCCGATCATGATGTTCGCGCTGCCGGCCGCCGCGCTGGCCATGACCCACTGCGCCAGGCCGCAGCGCCGCAAGGAGGTCGGCGGGCTGATGCTGTCGGTGGCGCTGACGTCGTTCGTCACGGGCATCACCGAGCCGATCGAGTACTCGTTCCTGTTCATCGCCCCGGCGCTGTACGCGGTCCACGCCGTGCTCACGGGTGTGTCGATGGCGGTGACCTGGGCGCTCGGGGTACACGACGGCTTCAGCTTCTCGGCCGGCCTCATCGACTACGTGATCAACTGGGGCCTGGCGACGCGGCCGTGGCTGATCATCCCGATCGGCCTGTGCTTCGCGGTGGTCTACTACGCCGTCTTCCGGTTCGCGATCACCCGGTTCGACCTGAGGACTCCGGGGCGCGAGCCGGAGGAGCAGGTCGAGGACGTCACCAAGGCCTGAGCCCCTTTAGCACACCGGCACGCCGCGTAGCGTTGCGGTAGCGGATTTCGTGGTTCCTTATCCCGCCTTCATCGTGCTACAACAGGTCTACACCACTGAGTGGTGTAGACCACCACCGATGGAGGAACCATCCATGAGCACCGCCACCGCCACGGCGGCTCCCGCGAAGAAGCGGGGATCCGGCCTGTTCCAGGGCCTTCAGAAGGTCGGCCGCAGCCTGCAGCTCCCGATCGCCGTGCTCCCGGCGGCGGGCATCCTGTTGCGTCTCGGCCAGGACGATGTGTTCGGTAAGGACGGCCTCGGCTGGAACAAGGTCGCGGCCGTGTTCGCCACCGCGGGCGACGCCGTCTTCAGCAACCTGCCGCTGCTGTTCTGCGTGGGTATCGCCATCGGTTTCGCCAAGAAGGCCGACGGCTCCACCGCCCTGGCCGCGCTCGTGGGCTTCCTGGTGTACAAGAACGTGCTGACCGCGTTCCCGATCACCGAGGCGGTGATAACCAAGGGCGCGGACATCCCCGCCACGTACAACGACCCCAAGGTGCTCGGCGGCATCGTCATGGGCCTCATCGCCGCCGTCGTCTGGCAGCGCTTCCACCGCACCAAGCTGCCGGACTGGCTGGGCTTCTTCAACGGCCGCCGGCTGGTCCCCATCCTGATGGCCTTCATCGGCACCGGCGTCGGTGTGCTCTTCGGTCTGATCTGGGAGCCCATCGGCAACGTCATCACCGACTTCGGCAAGTGGATGACCGGCCTCGGCGCGGTCGGCGCGGGCCTGTTCGGTCTGATCAACCGCGGTCTGCTGCCCATCGGCATGCACCAGTTCGTGAACACCGTGGCCTGGCAGGAGATCGGCAGCTACAAGGACTCCGCCGGTGCCCTGTGGCACGGTGACCTGCCCCGCTTCTTCCACGGCGACCCGACCGCCGGCCAGTTCATGACGGGCTTCTTCCCGATCATGATGTTCGCCCTTCCGGCCGCCGCCCTGGCGATCACCCACTGCGCCCGCCCGGAGCGCCGCAAGGCCGTCGGCGGCATGATGCTGTCCCTCGCCCTGACCTCGTTCGTCACCGGTATCACCGAGCCGATCGAGTTCGCGTTCATGT
The DNA here is from genome assembly GCF_000725475.1 of Streptomyces durhamensis. Taxonomy (NCBI): domain Bacteria; kingdom Bacillati; phylum Actinomycetota; class Actinomycetes; order Kitasatosporales; family Streptomycetaceae; genus Streptomyces; species Streptomyces durhamensis. The sequence goes on along the minus strand of NZ_JNXR01000002.1, from coordinate 136,145 downwards.
TCATCGCCCCGCTGCTCTACGCGATCCACGCGGTCCTCACCGCGGTGTCGATGGCGGTGACCTGGTCGCTGGGCGTGCACCACGGCTTCAGCTTCTCGGCCGGCGCGATCGACTACGTCCTCAACTGGGGTCTGGCGACCAAGCCCTGGATGATCATCCCCATCGGTCTGGTCTTCGCGGCGATCTACTACACGGTCTTCCGCTTCGCGATCATCAGGTTCAACCTCCCCACCCCGGGCCGCGAGCCCGAGGAGGAGGTCGAGGACCTCACCAAGGCGTAGCGCTCCGCTGGAACGCGCCCCCTCAGAGCACGCGAAAGCCCCGGAACCGAGGGAGGTTCCGGGGCTTTGCGCTGTGCGGTCGGCTAGATCTCGTACGTCAGCCTCGGCGCGGCCAGTTCCACCGGGCCGCCGAAGACCTCGCGGGCGTCGCGGAGGTTGACCTGCGGGTCGGTCCACGGCGGGATGTGGGTGAGGACCAGGCGGCGTGCGCCCGCGCGGGCCGCCGACTCACCCGCCTCCCTGCCGTTGAGGTGCAGGTCGGGGATGCTCTCCTTGCCGTGCGTGAACGCCGCCTCGCAGAGGAACAGGTCGGCGTCCCGGGCCAGCTCGTCCAGCGCCGCGCTGACCCCCGTGTCGCCGGAGTACGTCAGCGACCGTCCGCCGTGCTCGATGCGGATGGCGTACGCCTCCACGGGGTGGCGGACCCGCTCGGTGTGCACCGTGAACGGGCCGATCTCGAACGTGGACGGCTTCACGGTGTGGAAGTCGAAGACCTCGCTCATGGACGAGGCGGAGGGGGTGTCGGCGTAGGCCGTGGTCAGGCGGTGTTCGGTGCCCTCGGGGCCGTAGACCGGGATCGGGGCACAGCGGCCGCCGTCGTGGCGGTAGTAGCGCGCGACGAAGTAGGCGAGCATGTCGATGCAGTGATCGGCGTGCAGATGACTCAGGAAGATCGCGTCGAGGTCGTAGAGACCGCAGTGGCGCTGCAGCTCGCCGAGGGCGCCGTTGCCCATGTCGAGAAGCAGCCGGAAGCCGTCGGCCTCGACGAGGTAGCTCGAGCAGGCCGATTCCGCGGACGGGAACGACCCCGAGCAGCCGACGACGGTGAGCTTCATGAAGCAGAAACCTCCGTTGGCGGAAAGATCAAAAGGGCAGGAAACGGGGTCGTGCGGTGCGTCGAGCGTAAGGCGCGAAAGCGCGGGTCGCTCCTCCGCCAGGGGCCGTTGTGGGCGAACTCACCTGTGCTGTCACCGGTTCGGCTGGACCCGGGGCGCAGAAGGATACGAAGAGGGCGCGCGATCCTCGGCGCGCGCCGGTAACGTCGTCGTATGGACACGTCCTGGTGGCTGGCGCTCGCGGCGGTGGTACTCCTCGCCCTGGTCGCCACGCTCGTCGACGGCTGGGGACGCGGCCGCAGGCCCGCCGGGCGCCGCCTGAGGCCGCCCGGCCGCCCGGGAACGCGCCGGGCGCAGGCCGCCCGGCCGGTCCCGGGGGACATCTGGTGGGCGGACGTCCCCTACGAGGACCGCGCCGAGGTGAAGGACCGGCCCTGTCTGGTGCTGGCGGTGCGCGGGAACCGGGCCACGGTCGCGAAGATCACCAGTAAGTACCACGACGAGCGGGCCGGGGTGATCCCGCTGCCCCCGGGCGCGGTCGGCGACGCCCGGGGCAGGCCCAGCTTCCTGGAGACCGACGAGCTGCGCGAGGTGCCGGTCGGCGACTTCCGCCGCCGGGTCGGTGTGGTCGACCCGGTCCTGTGGGACCAGGTACGGCACCTGGCGGGTTAGGAAGCGCCCCCACGGGGCGCGGGGCGGTCACCGCACGTTCACCGTCACCGTCCACTCCTGGATGCCCTTGCACGAAACCTGGCCGGAGGCCGTCGGCTGGGCGCACAGCGGACGGGACGACGTCAGCTTCACCGTTCCGGGCGCCACCGCCTGGTACGCGGCCGTGGCCTGGCCCGGCTGGATGACGAAGCCCGCGTTGATGCCCTTCAGCCCGGTGCCGGCGGCCGCGACCGGCTTCCACGGGCGGGACTTGGTGCCGTCCAGGGCGAGGCGGACCTCGCCGCCCTTGGCCACGCACACGGTACGGCCGCTGTCGGCGGCCTTGAGCTGGACGAGGGCCGCGCAGCCGCCCTTGCCCGGTGCGGAGGAGGCCGGCGCTGACGGCTTGCCGGCGCTTCCGGTGTCGGTGCCGCTGTGCGAGCCGCATCCCGCGAGGAGAAGCGCTGCCGCCGCGAGGGCGAGGGACGTCGTCGTACGGCGCATGGGAATTCGCCTTTCTGCCGTGGCCGCACGGGGTCGGCCGCCTGGTGCAGATGTGACGTACCAGCACGACGAAAGGATCCCGCACGCGGAGGGTTTCCGCGTGCGGGACCGCTTGTCCGGTTTCGCGGGGGATCAGCCGGTCGTCAGGGCGGTGTCGTCCACGACGAAGCTGGTCTGCAGCGAGGAGTCCTCCACGCCGTTGAACTTCAGGGTGACCGTCTGGCCCGCCAGCGAGGACAGGTCGAAGGTCTTCTGCGCGTACCCGGAGGCGGCGTTGACGTTCGAGTACGTCGCCAGGGTGGTCGAACCGGCGGTGACGGTCAGCTTGTCGTACGCGGTGCTGCCGGTCTCGGCGGTGTCGATGTGCAGGTAGAAGGTGAGTGTGGCCTTGCAGCCGGCCGGGATCGTCACCGACTGGGACAGCGTGTCGGTGTGCGAGGAGCCGTAGCCGTCGAGCCAGGCCTTGTAGGAGCCGCTGTGGGCGGCCTCACCGGAGTCGGTGGTGATGACGCCGCTGCTCGCGCTCCAGCCGGTGCTACCGGACTCGAAGCCGGGGTTGGCCAACAGCTGGGAGGAACTGCAGCCGCCCCCGCCGGAGCCGACGGTCCAGGTGAAGGAGGCCGAGCCGGAGGCGCCGGTGGAGTCCTTCGCGGTGACCGTGACCTGGTAGGTGCCCGCGGTGGACGCCGTACCGGAGATCAGGCCGGTGGAGCTGTCGACGGACAGTCCGGTGGGCAGGCCGGATGCGCTGTAGGTCAGGGCCGCGCCGGCGCTGTCGCTGGCGTGGATCTGCAGGCTGACCGAGCTTCCGGTGGTGGTGGACTGGCTGCCGGGGTTGGTGACGTTCACCGTGTTGCCGCTGCTGGAGCCGGCGGTGAAGGCGGCGGTGCCGTTCGGGGTGCCCCAGCCGGTCGGGCCGTCGTAGCCGGCGGTCGCGGTGCAGAAGTACGAGGTCGAGCAGGAGCCGTTGCTGCCGCTGGTGACGTCGTACAGGTTGCCCGTGTGCTGGTACGGGTACTTCGCCGGGTAGTCGCCGGAGCCCGGGGTGCCCGCCAGGGCGTAGACGCCGGCCACGATCGGGGCGGAGGCGCTGGTGCCGCCGTAGACCGCCCAGCCGGAGCCGCCGTAGGTGTCGTAGACCGCGACGCCGGTGGCCGGGTCGGCGACCGCGGAGACGTCGGCCTCCATGCGCTTGGAGCAGCCGGAGTCGGTCTGCCAGCTCGGCTTGGCGTCGTAGGCGGAGCAGCCGGAGCCGGTGCCCTCGGTGGAGCTGGTGTGCCACACGGACTCGGACCAGCCGCGGGAGTTGGAGGCGGTGGTGAGCGCGGTGCCGCCGACGGCGGTCACGTACTGGGAGGTCGCCGGGTACTCGGCGCCGTAGGCGGAGTCACCGGAGGAGACGGTGATGGCGACGCCCGGGTGCTTGAAGTACTGGGTGTCCTCGCCGGTCTGGGCGGAGGACTCGGAGCCGCCCCAGCTGTTGGAGACGACCTTGGCGCCGAGCGCGACGGCCTCGTTCTCGGCGGTGCCGAGGTCGGAGTCGTTCGCGGAGTTCGCCTCGACCAGGACGATGCTGCAGTTCGGGCAGACCGCGCTGACCATGTCGAGGTCGAGGGCCTCTTCACCGGCCCAGCCCGTGTCGTTGGTCGGCAGCGAGGTGGTGGAGCCGGTCTGGCTGACCTGCTTGAAGCAGCCGTTGGCCTTGGTGCAGGCGGACAGGCCGTAGGTGGAGCGGTAGGTGGCCAGGTCCGACTCGGCGTTGGGGTCGTTGTAGGCGTCGACGATGGCGACCGTCAGGCCGGAGCCGCCCGTGGTGGGCAGGTTGTAGGCGCTGTGCAGGTTGGCCGGGGAGAGGCCGGAGGGCGCCGCGGCGGCGAGCGCCGAGGCGAGGCGCTGCTTGATGTCGGTGCGGCGCTGGGCGAAGCAGGACGCGTGGCCCGGCTGGGCGGTGGCGCACAGACGGGTCGTGGGGACCTTCTGGCCGGCCTTGCCGGTGGAGTGGTAGGTCTGGCGGCCCGGGGCGGTCAGCGCCTTGTTGTTCTGCGTGACCTTGGAGGTGGGGGGGTGGGCCGCTGCGGGCCGGGCCCCGGCCGCCGGCGCCGCGACGAGCCCGGCGACGGTGAGGGTGAGGGCGGGGAAGGCGACGGCGACGAGTCTTCGCAGACTCCGTCTCCGCCGGCTCGGGTGTGACTCACGCATGGGGTACTGCCTCCGTTGACGTGGGGATGCGCACTGGATTGGCAGGCCCGTGACGCGCGTAGCGGCGGCGAGACCGCGCAGTCATGAGCATGACATTCGCAGACACCTGACATGGCCGCTGGGTGAGCGTGACATGTCAGGGTGCGGGGAGGAACGTAGCTCCGGGCCGGGCGCGACCGGCAGTGCCGCACACATTTCTTTGCCTGGCCATAGGAATGGCTTAGCCCCCTCTAGGGAGGGGGCTGGTGACCGCTTGAGGCACGTTAATGCGGTGTTACGCCCAGAGCTGGCCCTGCAGCGTCTCGATGGCCTCCTCGGTGGTGGCCGCCGTGTAGACGCCGGTGGACAGGTACTTCCAGCCGCCGTCGGCCACGATGAAGACGATGTCCGCGGACTCCCCCGCCTTGACCGCCTTGCGGCCCACACCGATCGCCGCGTGCAGGGCGGCGCCGGTCGACACGCCCGCGAAGATGCCTTCCTGCTGCAGGAGTTCACGGGTGCGGGTGACCGCGTCGGCCGAGCCGACCGAGAAGCGGGTGGTGAGGACGGAGGCGTCGTAGAGCTCGGGTACGAAGCCCTCGTCGAGGTTCCTGAGGCCGTACACCAGGTCGTCGTAGCGCGGTTCGGCGGCCACGATCCGGATGTCCGGCTTGTGCTCGCGCAGGTACCGGCCGACGCCCATCAGGGTGCCGGTGGTGCCGAGGCCCGCGACGAAGTGGGTGATCGAGGGGAGGTCCGCCAGGATCTCGGGGCCGGTCGTGGCGTAGTGGGCGCCCGCGTTGTCCGGGTTGCCGTACTGGTAGAGCATCACCCAGTCGGGGTGCTCGGCGGCCAGCTCCTTGGCCACGCGCACGGCGGTGTTGGAGCCGCCCGCCGCCGGCGAGGAGATGATCTCGGCACCCCACATGCCCAGCAGGTCCCGGCGCTCCTGCGAGGTGTTCTCCGGCATCACGCACACCATGCGGTAGCCCTTGAGCTTGGCCGCCATGGCGAGGGAGATGCCGGTGTTGCCGGAGGTGGGCTCCAGGATGGTGCAGCCGGGGGTGAGCCGGCCGTCCTTCTCCGCCTGCTCGACCATGTGCAGGGCGGGGCGGTCCTTGACCGAGCCCGTGGGGTTGCGGTCCTCCAGCTTGGCCCAGATGCGGACGTCGGGGGACGGCGACAGCCGCGGCAGGCGCACCAGGGGTGTGTTGCCCACCGCGGCCAGCGGGGAGTCGTAGCGCATCGCTGCTCAGGCGCCGATCAGCGCATGCCGCCGGCGACGGCCGGCAGGATCGTGACGCTGTCGCCGTCGGACAGCTTGGTGTTGATGCCGTCCAGGAAGCGGACGTCCTCGTCGTTCAGGTAGACGTTCACGAAGCGGCGCAGCTGGTCGCCGTCCACGATGCGGGCCTGGATGCCCGCATGCCGGGTCTCGAGGTCGGCGAACAGCTCGGCGAGGGTCTCTCCGCTGCCCTCCACCGCCTTCTGACCGTCGGTGTACGTGCGGAGGATGGTCGGGATGCGGACCTCGATGGCCATGGTGGTGGGCTCCTGTCGGAAAGGGTTCGTCGATTCGGTGCGCGCGCACGCGACTGCGCGCCGCGGCTCACGGCCGTACGGCGGCGGGGAACGTCAACAGATGGCGCTGTTCAGCCTGCACAGGTCGACGTGCAGCCGCGCCACGAGCAGCACGCTCGGCGTCTTGTCGCTCACGTCTGTCAGAACCATGCGCTCATCGTAACGATTCCCGGTCCGTGTCCCGGAGTGTGATTCCGTATGCCGGACGCTTTTGGTCCGGTGCGCGAGACTAGTAGGCCTCCACCACGGTGACCTGCTCCTCCGTGACCTCACCTGCGACGATCCGGAAGGAGCGGAACTGGAACTCGCCGAGGCCGTCGGTGTCGGCGGTGGACACCAGGACGTAGTGGGCACCGGGCTCGTTGGCGTAGGAGATGTCGGTGCGGGACGGGCGGGCCTCGGTGGCCGTGTGCGAGTGGTAGATGACCACCGGCTCCTCGTCGCGGTCGTCCATCTCCCGGTAGAGCTTGAGCAGGTCGCCCGAGTCGAACTCGTAGAACGTCGGCGACATGGCCGCGTTCAGCATCGGGATGAAGCGCTCGGGGCGGTCCGAGCCCGCCGGACCCGCCACGACACCGCACGCCTCGTCGGGGTGGTCCTTGCGCGCGTGGGCGACGATCTGGTCGTACAGGGCCTGGGTGATGGTCAGCATGTCGGCCAGCATAAGCAGAGGGGCCGTCCCGTACCGAGGGATGGTACGGGACGGCCCATATGGTGGACGTCCTGAGCGGCGGCCGCCGGGGGCGCCACGAGAGCTCCCGACGGCCGGACGTCCTTTCCGGTGGCTTGTCGCCCGGTCAGCGCTTGCGGAAGGCCGCGGCCTCCGGGTTGCGGCGCTTGAGCAGCCAGTAGGAGACGCCGAGGATCGCGGCCCACAGCGGAGCACAGTAAAGCGACACCCGGGCGTCCTTGTCGATCCCCATGAGCACGATCACCATGAGGATGAACAGCAGGGCGAAGACGCTCGTGTACGGCGCGCCCGGCGCACGGAACTCGCTCTGCGGCAGCAGCCCGCGGTTCGCCTTCGCCCGGTAGCGGATCTGGCAGAGCAGGATGACGATCCAGGCCCACATGCCGGAGATGGTCGCGAAGGAGACGACGTAGTCGAACGCCTTGCCCGGCCACTGGTAGTTGATCCAGACGCCGACCAGCATCAGCGCGGCGGAGAACGTGGTGCCGACCAGCGGCGTACCGCTGCGCGTCAGCTTGGTGAAGAACTTCGGGCCCTGGCTGTTGAGCGCCAGGTCGCGCAGCATGCGGCCGGTGGAGTACATGCCGGAGTTGCAGGACGACAGCGCGGCGGTGAGCACGACGAAGTTGACGATGCCGGCGCCGGCGGCGAGGCCCATCTTCTGGAAGGCGGCGACGAACGGGCTGACACCCGGGTGGAAGTTCGTCCACGGCACGACCGACAGGATCATGATCAGCGCGCCGACGTAGAAGACGGCGATGCGCCACGGCACGGTGTTGATCGCCTTCGGCAGCACCTTCTTGGGGTCCTTGGACTCGCCCGCGGTGACACCGACCAGCTCGACGGCGAGGAAGGCGAACATCACCATCTGCAGGGTCATCAGGGTGTTGCCGACGCCGTGCGGGAAGAAGCCGCCGTCGTTCCACAGGTGGGCCACGGAGGCGGTGTCGCCGGCGTCGGAGAAGCCGATCGTCAGGATGCCGGCGCAGATCAGGATCATGCCGATGATCGCGGTGACCTTGACCATGGAGAACCAGAACTCCAGCTCACCGAAGAGCTTCACGGAGATCAGGTTGGCGGCGTACAGCACGATCGTGAAGATCAGGGCCGAGACCCACTGCGGGATGTCGAACCAGTACGTCATGTAGGCGGCCGCGGCCGTGACCTCGGTGATGCCGGTGACCACCCAGAACAGCCAGTACGTCCAGCCGGTCACGAAGCCCGCGAAGGGGCCGATGAACTCGCGCGCGTACTCCGAGAACGAACCCGACACCGGGCGGTACATCAGCAGCTCGCCGAGGGCCCGCATGATCAGGAAGATCACGAAACCCGCGACGGCGTACGCCAGGATCAGGCTGGGGCCGGCCTTCGAGATGCCCTTGCCCGCGCCGAGGAAGAGGCCGGTGCCGATGGCACCGCCGATGGCGATCATCTGGATCTGGCGGGATCCGAGCCCGCGCTGATACCCCTCGCCGCCCTCGCTGTCCTCTGCCCGCACGGCCTCGTTGCCGTCGCGATGCTGGTCGACCTGCGCTGAGGTCATGTGTGGTGCGCCTTTCTCCATGCCGACCCGGGCCTTTCGTCGGCCTCGGATCGGGTTTCGATCCCCCCGGATTGCTGGAGCTGTTGCCTGGCCGACGGTCGTCGGCTCGGTGGCGCACCCGGCTGCACATGGGTGGTGCGGGCCGGGCGGTCGTGAAGATTTATCACGGCCGCAATATTGATCACCGCAAGGGAGTGTGACGCACCACACAGGTAAAAGCGGACAAACAACGCCTGAATGCGTCAAACCAGGCCGCAACGGTGACGGGATCGTTATCCGGATTTGAGTGTCCTCTGAGCGAACACTCCGGGCGACACCTTTGGTGACGTAATCCCCCGATCAGGGCATAAGGGTGGCGACCAAGGTCTCCTGGAGTCCGCCGAGCCACAGATAGGCCATCACCATCGGCTTGCGCGGGTCCTCGTCGGGGAGGCCGTAGAGCAGATCGGTGTCGTCCTCGTCGGTGATCTCCAGCCGGGCGCCGATCGCGAGCCGCAGGTCGTTGAGGACGCCGAGCCACTGCCGGGACTCCTGCGGCACCAGCTTCAGTACGGCACCGCCCTCGTCCACCGGGGCGAGCGCGTCCAGGGCGCGGATCACCGCGAGCGCGTTCTCGCGCTTGCCGGCGCGCAGGTCGTTCTCGGTGTAGCGGCGGAACTCGGCGGAGTGGGCCCGGCGCCGCTCGGCCTCGGCGGGCGAGTCCGGGGCCTGCTCGGGGTCGCTGTAGGCGTCCGGGAAGAGCCTCCTGAGCACCGGGTCGGCGGGGGGCTCGCTCGGTCCCTCCGCGAACAGCCCGGCGAGCGGGTCCTCGGAGCCGCCGGCGCCGGGGCCGGGTCCGATGAGCTCCAGGAGCTGGACGGCCAGCGACCGGATGATGGAGATCTCGACGTCGTCGAGCGCGACGGCCGCGCCGCCGCCGGGAAGCGGTTCGAAATGTCCGGGCATGTAAGTCGGTTCGCTACTTCCGGTCCTGCTGGAGGGTGGCCCACAGACCGTAACCGTGCATCGCCTGCACGTCACGCTCCATCTCCTCGCGCGTACCGCTGGAGACGACCGCCCGGCCCTTGTGGTGGACGTCGAGCATGAGCTTGGTGGCCTTGTCCTTGGTGTAGCCGAAGTACATCTGGAAGACGTACGTCACATAGCTCATGAGGTTGACCGGGTCGTTGTGCACGATCGTGACCCAGGGGACGTCGGGCTCGGGTACGGCGAAGACCTCCTCCGCCGACTCGGTGCGTTCGATCTCTACGGGCGCGGGTGACGTCACAGTGCCCATGCTGCCACGGCGAGGAAAAATCGTCACACTGACGAAATGGGGGTAGGATCGCTTGCCATGAACACAGCGGACCTTGGGCTGCCGGTGGATGTCCCCTCGACGGCGCTCTTCACGGACCAGTACGAGCTGACGATGCTGCAGGCCGCTCTGAAGGCCGGTACGGCCGAACGGCGCAGCGTGTTCGAGGTCTTCACCCGGCGGCTGCCCGAGGGACGCCGGTACGGCGTGGTGGCGGGCACCGGACGCGTCCTGGACGCGGTGGAGAACTTCCGCTTCGACCCGGGCGTCCTGGGCTTCCTGCGCGAGCGGAAGATCGTCGACGAGGACACCCTGAAGTGGCTGGCCGACTACCGCTTCAACGGGGACGTGTGGGGCTATGCCGAGGGCGAGGTCTACTTCCCCGGCTCGCCGGTCATGCGGGTCGAGGGCACCTTCGCCGAATGCGTCCTGCTGGAGACGGTCATCCTCTCCATCCTCAACCACGACTCGGCCATCGCGGCGGCCGCCTCCCGCATGGCCTCCGCCGCGGGTGACCGCCCGCTGATCGAGATGGGCGCGCGCCGCACCCACGAGCTGGCGGCCGTCGCCGCGGCACGGGCGGCGTACGTCGGCGGCTTCACCACCACCTCCGACCTCGCGGCCGGCTTCCGCTACGGCATCCCGACCGTCGGCACCTCGGCCCACGCCTTCACCCTCCTCCACGACCGCGAGCGGGACGCCTTCCAGGCCCAGGTCGACACCCTCGGCCGGGGCACCACGCTGCTCGTGGACACCTACGACGTCGCCGAGGCCGTCCGTACGGCGGTGGAGGTGGCCGGCCCCGAGCTGGGCGCGGTCCGCATCGACTCCGGCGACCTGCTGCTCGTGGCCCACCGGGTGCGGCAGCAGCTGGACGAGCTGGGCGCGACGAACACGAAGATCGTCGTGACCTCGGACCTGGACGAGTACGCGATCGCCTCGCTGGCCGCCGCCCCCGTGGACGCCTACGGCGTGGGCACCCAGCTGGTGACCGGCTCCGGGCACCCGACCGCCTCCATGGTCTACAAGCTGGTCGCCCGCGCCGAGACCGCCGACCCGAAGGCCGCACTGGTGCCGGTCGCGAAGAAGTCCAGCGGCGGCAAGACCTCGCTCGGGGGCCGCAAGTGGGCGGCGCGCCGGCTGGACGAGGACGGGGTGGCGGAGGCCGAGGTCGTGGGCACCGGCCCGGTCCCGGCGGACCTCGCCGACCGTCAGCTGCTGGTCGAGCTGATCAAGGGCGGTGACGTGGTGGCCCGCGAGCCCCTGGACGTGCCGAGGGACCGCCACATCGCCGCCCGCGCCAATCTCCCGCTCTCCGCCACCCAGCTGTCCCGGGGGGAACCCGTCATTCCGACGGAGTACGTCAACGGGCGCTCGGGTAGCTAAAGCGGGACCGTCGTCCGCCCCCTCGAACGCCCCCTCCCGCACGGGCCCGGAAGTCTCTAGGCTCAGTTACTTAACCCTTAGTCGAAGGACACCCACCATGCGCCGCGCCTTGATCGTCGTAGATGTGCAGAACGACTTCTGCGAGGGGGGCAGCCTCGCGGTGTCCGGAGGTGCGGACGTGGCCGCCGCCATCACCGAACTGATCGGCCAGGCGGCCGGCACCGGGTACCGGCACGTGGTGGCCACCCGCGACCACCACATCGCCCCCGGCGGCCACTTCGCCGACAACCCCGACTTCGTCCGCTCCTGGCCCGCGCACTGCGTCGCGGGCACGGAGGGCGTCGGCTTCCACCCGAACTTCGCCCCCGCCGTCGCCTCCGGCGCGGTCGACGCCGTCTTCGACAAGGGCGCCTACTCGGCGGCCTACAGCGGCTTCGAGGGCGCCGACGAGAACGGCGTCCCGCTGGCCGACTGGCTCCGCGCCCGCCACATCGACGAGGTCGACGTGGTCGGCATAGCCACGGACCACTGCGTGCGCGCCACCGCGCTGGACGCGGCGCGGGAGGGTTTCCGTACGCAGGTCCTGCTGGACCTGACGGCGGGGGTCGCCGAGGAGACCACCGAGCGGGCGCTGGAGGAGCTGCGGGGGGCCGGGGTGGAGCTGACCGGTAAGCCCGTCGTCTGAGCGCCGCCCGGCGCACCCCTCAGCGCAGCAGCGACCCGAAGACGTGCTGCCACTCGTTGATCACCTGGGTGATCTGTGACGACGCGCCCGCCGCGGCGCTGAGGGCGGCCAGGGCGTTCCTGCCGCGGCGCCGGTTCCCGTCCGCGTCCGGATCGGCCACCGCCGCGGCCACGTCCACGACGTTCTCCAGGTGGTCCGCACGGTCCTCCTGCGCGAGGTCCGGGTCTGCCTGGACGGCCGCGGTCAGGGCGTTGACCGCTTCCGCGGCCTGCGTGTCCCCGCGCTGCATCACGGCCGCCATGTTCGAGTTGATGATCTTCAGCGAGTTGGCGATGTTGATCACGCCGATGTTGATCCTGCTCCCCTGCCCGTTCTCTCCGGAGTTCTCCGCGTACTGGGGCATGAACCTCAACACCTCCACCAGGTAGTGCAACCCGAAGGTCACATGGACGCGATGCATACGGGACCGGACCTCGGGCACGACCGCGTCGGGCCCCCAGGAGCCGACCGCCTCGAACCCCTCGGTGGTGCTCCTGAAGCCGTCGGGGACGGCGTCCGTGACGAACCCCTGCAGCAGCCGGCCGGCGGTGCTCCAGTCCTGCGGCGCCATCGTGAACCCGCCGTGCGGGGTCGTGGCGAGGCGCCGGGCGTGCCTGTCCACGTACTCGGCGATGCGGGGTCCGAGCACTTCCGTGGTCATGTTCTCCCTGAGCCTGGCGGACCCGACCGGAGACAGCCGCGGCGGCGCCGGGAACGGCGGGAGCGCGCGCAGCCCGCGGGCGGCCGTGAGCAGTTCCTCGCGCAGGCCCCGCAGGAAGTCCTCCCACTGCCCGGCCGGCCGTACGGGGGTGCCCGGCGGCTCGGAGACGGTGTCGCCGCCGGTGCGCCACCGCCGCAGCGTCGCGCCCCGCTCCTGCACCCGGTCCGTCTCGGCCGCCGCACGCGGATGCAGCACGGACAGCAGCTCCGTTCTGGCCCCCGCCCAGGCGAGGACCCGGTACAGCGTCTGCGCTGCCTCGGGGCGCAGCCGGAAGCCCTCCTCGACGGGGCCCCAGTCGTAGCCGTTCCTGGCGCGGTAGCGGCCGGGACGGCGGCCGCCGCCCGCGGCGAGCGGACGCAGGGCCTCGGCGTGCGCCTCGGCCTCCCGGGCCAGGGACCGTACGAGCCCCGTCACGACCTCGGTGCACAGCCGGCGTGCCTGCTCAGGATCGGGAAGGTCCAGCGCGGGGCGGGAGGGCAGCTCGGTCCGCACGAACCGGATGGCCTCCAGACCTGATCCGGCCGGTTCGACCGTGGCGGGAGCGGGCCGCAGCCCGCTGCTCTCCTCGGGCCGCTCCAGGCCGCCGCGCTCCCACTCCCGTACCTCGGTCCCGATGCGGGACCGCTCCCTGCTCGCCGTCTGCCGCGCCCGCGCCTGCCGCTCCGGCGCGTACCTGCCCCACAGCCACACGCCGCCGCCGATCAGGCTGCCCCAGACGTAGAGGTTCCCCGCGGTCTGCCCGGCCCAGGCCGCGACGCACAGCCCCACGATCCACAGAACGACGCCCCCGCACATCCCGCACCCCCGCCTCCTCAGCTCCTCAGGGGATGCCCATCCGGGGGGCGCGGGGAACCGCGCGAGCGGCCGCGACGGGCCCGAGAGCCGGCCGCGCACCCCACTCGCTCGGCGGCTAGACCACCGCTGACCTGCGAAGCAACGCCCGGATGGGGTGCCACAGCTCATTGACGATGACACCGTTGTCCGCCGGTGCCGTGCGCCATATCAGGCCGTCCGGGTGGTGCAGCACCGCCGTGATCTCGTCCGGCGTGGGGGGTGCGGCGTTCCCCCGGAGGTAGATCGCCCGCAACCCCAGGTTGCGGAGCCTGGTCAGGGCCCGGGCCCGGTTCTGGGCGTGCACCAGGACGCGCACCCCGGCGGAGCCGTAGGGCAGGTTCAGTGCCACCACGACCGTGCCGTTCGGCAGTTTGCAGAAGCCTCCAGCGGCCATGCGGTCACATCCCCGTTTCGGTCGGTGTCAATAAGCGGTCCACAGGACGCACCTAAACACGATCGGCGGCAACCCGCCAAGGGGTTGCCGCCGATACGCGCCTGACCTGCGGAAATGCGGGCTACTTCACCGCGGGACCAACCTTGAGCAAGATCGTCGAGCCGTCCTTGGCCTCCTTGACGATCGCGATCTTGGTGTTGGTGTCAGTGACCTTCACGCCCCCGGCGGGGTTGGCCGGGTCGTAGTAGGTGCTGGTGTGGTCGTTGAAGACCGGCACGCCCTTCGACGCCTTGATCACCGTGGCGACGTCCGCCTTGTGCAGCGTGATGCCGTCGGTGCCGTACAGGCTGAACGGGGAGTCGTAGGCCTGCATCCGGTTGCGCAGCAGCGTGCCGTCGGCCCACTTCAGCGCCGTCGGGTGCGAGTCGATCGGCAGGATCAGACCGGTACCCGGGTGGTCCTTGGCGTTGGTGTTGTTGTCCGCCTGGGAGGTGTCCCACTTCCAGATCAACAGGCCGTTCTGGTAGGGGTAGTGCTCCACCCAGCCGGGACGCTCGGCCGAACCGAAGTTGTACGGGCCGACCTTGAGCGTCTTGTCGTACGACACGTACTGCCGGTTCTCGGCGATGTAGTACTGCTTGTAGTCCTTGGTGAAGGACGCGCCGATGCGGGAGAAGCCGTTCGACGTCCAAGCGGCGTCCTGGGTCTCGGCGTTGTCCGAGAAGAGCGCGGTGCCGTCGGCGGTCACGCTGATCTGGTCGGCCGCGAAACCGTTCTCCGCGACACCGCCGTCGGTGGCGTAGCGGAAGCGCAGGTCGATCTTCTTGCCCGCGTAGGCGTCCAGCGAGAACGACAGCTTCTTGTGCGTCTGCGAGAAGCCGGTCAGCGCCGGCTTGCCGCTGGCGTCACGCGGGACGGGCTGGCCGTCCGCGGTGCCGTCCAGGGGCGTCCAGTTGGCGCCGCCGTCGGTCGACGCCTCGGTGTAGACGTAGTCGAAGCCGTCCTCGGTGGCCCACCAGCCGTCCAGGTCCAGCTTCGCCGACGACTTGCCGGTGAGGTCCACGGACCGGGTCAGCGTGTTGTTCAGGTCGTTGCCGCTGCCGCTCCACCACTGGGCCTTGCCCTCGGCCGGCTCGGTGATCGTGGTGGTGACCGCCTTGTCGGGCAGGTTGACCACGAGGGCCTGCTTGTTCCAGGTGTTGTACTCGGCGACGCCCAGCTTGTGCGTGGACTGCGTGCCGGCCTTGGCGGTGTCGTAGTTCAGCCAGCCCAGCTGCAGCTTGTCCCAGGCGTTCATGTCGCCGGGCAGGTTGCCGATGGACTCCTTGCCGGTGCCGAGCCAGGAGCCGGACGACATCAGGGTCCAGAAGCCGGTGGAGTTGTCGCCGCCGTCGGTGTCGTACTCGTCCGGCAGACCGAGGTCGTGGCCGTACTCGTGGGCGAAGACGCCGAGGCCGCCGTTCTCCGGCTGGATGGTGTAGTCGCCGACCCAGACACCGGTGTCGCCGACCTGCGCACCGCCGAGCTTGTTGTTCACGGGACCGGTCGAGCCCTTGTCGGTACCGAAGGCGTACCAGCGGTGGGCCCAGATCGCGTCCTTGCCCTGGGCGCCGCCGCCCGCGGACTCGTCCTCACCGGCGTGCACGATCTGGAAGTGGTCGACGTAGCCGTCGGGCTCGTTGAAGTTGCCGTCGTGGTCGTAGTCGTAGCGGTCCCACTGGTCGTACCGGGCGAGGTCCTTCTTGATGTCGGCGTCGGACTTGCCGGCCGCCTTCTGCTGGGCCACCCAGGCGTTCAGGCCGTCGCTGACCACGTTCCACACGCTGGGGCAGTTGGTCTGGCCGCAGGCGTTGTTGCCGTAGCGGGCCTCGTTGTAGGGGACCTTGACCCAGTCCGAGACCTCCCCGTTGACCGAGTAGCGGCCCGAGGACTGCTTCTCGTAGTACTTCTTCAGCGACTCGGTCTTCTTGCCGGTGCCGAAGTAGAGGTCCTGGTAGTGCTTCTGGTCGTAGTCCTTCTGCCAGGCCGTGGAGTTGTCCTTCTTGCGGTCCGGCGCGGCGATCTGGTTGTGCAGCGGGCCCGCGGTGCCGCCGAACTTGGGGTCGGTCTTGTCCCCGAACTCCACCAGGATGGTGAAGATCTTGTCGGTCTTCTCGCGGCTGAGCTCGACGTACTTGCTCTTGCCCTTGCGGCTCTTGAGCGCCACGACCTTGGAGCCGTTCCGCTCCTGGGCCTTGGCCTTGCCCGATATGAGCTGGTTCAGCGCCTCCCGGCGCTGGGCTTCCTGGGTCTTGCTCAGCGGGCCGTCCAGGTCGTGGGCCTGCTGCTTCACCGGGGCCGGGTCGTGCCGGTTGGCGGCGGCGGGCCGGGCCTGGGTGCTCGCCTCCGCGACGGCGAAGGTGGCGAACGTGGCAGAGGCCGCCGCGAGCGTCACCCCGATCGCGGCCGCTCTGAACGTCCAGGATCTGCTGGTCACTTGAGTTCCTCCCCCGCGCCGCGCACACGGACAGGGGGTTCCGGGTCATGGAGGGATCCGTGGGCGCATGATCAACGCGTGTAATCAAGTGCCGTAATTTGACTAGAGGTTTAGAAGAAAAGACAGTCCTTGACTTGTGCAGGCCAAGTGCACTATGCGGATTGAACGTCCGCTTTACGAACCTGCTCGCGGCCTATGCCTCCACCCCATGACTCCGTGCGCCCCCCGTGCACCCCGTAGCGTGGGTTAGGTCACGCTTACCAGGGCTCTTGTTCGGGCATGCACGCGAAGAGAGTCGAACGGCACGCCTCAGCCCCTCCCCCGAAGTCTTCCTAGGACACGATTGCCATGCCTCGTCCGACTGCCGCACAGCTCGTTTACGGTTCCTGCACCGTGATCTTCTCGACGCTCGCCATGCTGCTGCTGTCCCAGACGAGTTCGGGCCTCGGGATCACCGTCATCGCCCTGGCGGCACTGGCCCTGGGGCTGCTCGTGGCGATGACGGTGCCACTGCCGACGGTCCGCACGACCGAGGCACCGGCCGCATCCACCGAGCCCGCGCCCCAGGAACAGCCGGTGTCCAGCGCCCTGTGACGGGTGGCCGTACGACAGCGGCGGGCCCATGCTCGCCACGGATCCGCCGCTGTCGTATGGCCACCCATCACACTTCGCTCAACGGGTGGTGACCACCACCGTCTTGGCCGCTTTGTCATGCAGGCCCTGTTTGTACGGCTTGTCGAAGAAACTCCAGCCGCCGCAGATCGCCGTCCAGACGCAGGCGCAGCAGAAGGCGAACGGCAGCCACAGCACCAGGGCGCGGATCAGGTTGGTCTGCGCCGACGGGGTGGCGCCGTCGTGCAGGTTCGCCACCCTCATGTTCAGCCACTGCTTGCCGAGGGTCTGGCCGTACTTGGTCATCATGAACGTGTCGTACGCGATGTACAGCACGGCCGCGATGACGGACTGCGCGACGGACCGGCCGACCTCGATGTGATCGCCGTTGACCTGGTACTCGCGCACCCCGAACGCCCAGGTGAGCAGCCAGACGACGATCCCGACGAGGATCATGTCGACGATGCGCGCGAGCGTTCGCCTGCCGCTGTCGGCGAGCGGCGGCATACCGGCCAGCGGGTCGGCGGGATAACCACCGGCGCCGGCACCATAGGGGCCCCCGTAGGGACCGGCACCTCCGTACGGGCCACCGCCGGGGGGAGGGGGCTGCCCTCCTTCGTACGGCGGCGGGGGCTGGTCGCCGTACGGCGGCGGAGGCTCGCCGCCGCCGTAGGGGGGCGGCTGGTCGCCGCCCGGCGGCTTCCCGCCGCCGCCCGGTGGCGGGGGCTGCTGGGCTCCGCCGTACGGGGTGTCGTACGGCGAGCCCGACCGCTGCCCCTGGTCCGACGGGGGCCGCTTCCTGAACGGGTCGTCCTCGGGGGGCTGCTCTCCGGAGCCGGGGGGCGGTTCGCTGCTCATGGCCCGAGTGGACCGCGAACGCCCCGGTTCCGCACCCGGCGGGCGGCCGTACGGAGTACCCGGTGCCGGGGCCCGGGCACCCCCGGGCCCTCGGGTCAGCCGGCGACGAAGGTGTGGGCCGCCTTGTCGTGCCAGCACTGGTGCCAGGGCCGGTCGAACAGGCACCACAGCACGCCCACGATCCCGATGCCGAGCAGCCCGGGCACGCTGTACACCAGCCAGCGGCGCAGCGCGGGGCCGAAGGCCGGGGGCTCGTGCGCCTCGATGTCCCGCACCTCCAGCCCCAGCAGCTTCTTGCCGAGGGTGCGGCCCCACTTGGCGGTCGGCAGCACCTCGTACACGACGCCGAAGACGAGCAGGACGGCGAGCACGATGCCGAGGCTGGTGGCGGTCGTGCCGTCGAGCAGCCAGACGGTGACCTCGCGGCCGGACAGCTTGGCCGCGTCGACCTTCTCCTGGATGTGGTCGGCCGCCCGGAGGCCGAGCGGTACGGCGGCGGCCGCCGTCACCGCGCCCACCACCAGGCTGTCGATCAGCCGGGCGGCGAACCGCTTGCCGAGTCCGGCCGGGCGGGCGGCTGCCTGGCGGCGCGCGGCCGCCTGGAACGGGTCCTCGACCGGCGGCTTCCACGGCACCACGGGCTGCTCGTCACCACCCCCGGCCAACTGGTGCACCTGCTGCGCCCAGGAGGCCTGACCACCACCGGGCCCGCTGGTCACCGGGGTCGCCGGGGCTCCGCCCTGCGCCGGCACCGAGGGCGCCAGGGACGCGGGCGCGGCCTGGGCCGGTTGTCCCGCCTGCCCGCCGGCGGCACGCGCCGCGGCGGCCTTGCCGGCCCCGAAGCCGGGACCTCCGGCCGGGGCGGGGTTCGGGGAGGACGCGGCGGCGGGCGGGGTGGGCGCGCCGACGGGGCCCTGCGGTCCGAAGCCGCCGGACACCCCGGGGGTACCGGCCGAAGCGGCGGCCGAGCCCGCGCCCGCGGCCCCGCCGGGCGCCGATCCCGAGCCGGCGGCCTGCGCGCCGGGGACGTGGCCCTGGCCCGGAAGGGCCGGCCCCTGTGCCCCGAATCCGGCACCCGGCCCGGCCTCGGCACCGGGGGCGGGGGCGCCGAAGCCGGTGCCCTGCGCCGCACCCTGCGGACCGAAACCGGCGCCCGGACCGGAACCGTACGCACCCGGAGCCGCACCCTGACCGGGACCATGCGCACCCGAGCCCGCGCCCTGAGCCGGACCGTACACACCCGGACCCGCGTGCGCGCCGGCTTCCGCGCCGGGCGCCGGCCGTGTGCCATGGGCCGCGTCCGCCGCCCCGGTGCCCCGGCCGCCCGACGCCGGCGCCCGGCCCTGGCCGGGTACCGGGCGGAAGGTCATCGTGCCGTCGTCCGTGACGGCCGCGGGCCCCGGGACCGGGCGGCGGAAGAGGAACGTGCCACCGGGGTCCGGCTCGTCGCCCTCGGCCGGCTGGACCGGGGCCGTGCCGGCCTGACCGGCCGGCCGGGCCGTGCTCTCCGCGGGCACCCTCGGGTCAGCGGCGGTACGGCCGGCACCACCGGCACCGGCCTGCCCCGCGCCCTGGCCGCCACCGCCCCGCTGCCCGTGCGGGCCCCCGGCCCCGGGCTCCGTCTGACCGCCCGCACCGGGGCGCCCCGCGCCGTAGCCGGACGCGCCCGCACCCGCCTGCCCCGTCGTGCCCGGTGTGCCGTACCCGGCGTGGCCCGTGCCGCCGGGTCCGTCGGCCGTCCACGCACGGGCCCCGTCCTGCCCGGAGGGCGTCGGCCGGGGGTCCTCGTCGAAGAAGTGCGGGCCCGTTTCCTCCACGGCCGCGGGCGCGGCGCGGACGCCGGGCGGCGGGATGAGCGGTTCGCCGTCCTTCGGCGCCGGCCGGCTGGTGCCGGGCACCCAGGAGGCGCCGTTCCAGTACCGGACGTATCCGGGGATGGACGGGTCCGGGTAGTAGCCCTCGCGGGGCCTGTCGTCACCTGGGGCCGGGGTTGGGGCGCTCATGTCCGTCGTCCCGTATCTGCTCGGGGGTGGGATGGGGGCCTCCACATCTATCAGACCGGGGCAGCCCTCAGCGCCAGTCCCGCAGGACCCACCCCTTTCCGGGCATCGCCGTGCTGGGCTCTCACAGATCCACGAAAAAAATTTCCCCGAACCCGCGTAATGGCCCGCCCGCCGCCCGCTCTCCCCCGGTGCGGGCCCGTCCCGAGCGGGTCCGGCCAGCGCAGACGAGGAAAGGAACGCAGGTCATGGAGCTCATCGTGGTGGAGCGCGAGCTGGAACTGAGGCTCATCCTGTCGCCGGAGCGCAGCATCCCGGTGCCGGCCCGGCTGAGCTACCGCTCCGACGATCCGTACGCCGTCCACATCGTCTTCCACATCACCTCCGAGTCTCCCGTCAACTGGACGTTCGCCCGCGACCTGCTGGTGGAGGGGGTGTTCCGGCCGCGCGGGCAGGGGGACGTGCGGGTGTGGCCGACGAAGGTCGACGGGCGCAGTGTCGTGCTCATGGCGCTCAGCTCGCCGGACGGGGACGCGCTGCTGGAGGCGCCCGTCCCGCAGGTGTCGGCCTGGCTGGAGCGGACCCTGCGGGCGGTGCCGCCGGGCACGGAGGGCGGGCAGCTGGGCATCGACGACGCGCTGGACCAGCTGCTCGCCCGGTGACGGGCCGTACCGAGGCGTCAGAGGACCTTGCCCGGGTTGAGGATGCCCAAGGGGTCGAAGGCCTGCTTCACGGCCCGCTGCATCTCGACCCCGACCGGGCCGATCTCCCGGGCCAGCCACTCCTTCTTCAGCACGCCGACGCCGTGTTCGCCGGTGATGGTGCCGCCCAGCTCCAGGCCGAGGGCCATGATCTCGTCGAAGGACTCGCGGGCCCGCCGGGACTCGTCGGCGTCCTGGGCGTCGAAGCAGACGGTCGGATGGGTGTTGCCGTCGCCGGCGTGCGCGCAGACGCCGATGGTCAGGTCGTACTTGGCGGCGATCCGCTCGACGCCCTCCAGCATCGCGCCGAGCTGCGAGCGGGGCACGCACACGTCGTCGATCATCGTCGTGCCCTTGACCGCCTCCAGCGCGGTCAGCGAGAGCCGCCGGGCCTGGAGCAGCAGCTCGGACTCGGCCGCGTCGTCGGCCGGGACGACCTGCGTGGCACCGGCGGCCTCGCACAGCGCGCCGACGGCGGCGAGGTCGGCGGCGGGGTGCGGGGTGTCGAAGGCGGCGAGCAGCAGCGCCTCGGTGGTCTCCGGGAGGCCCATGTGGGCGAGGTCGTTGACGGCCTTGACGGTCGTACGGTCCATCAGTTCGAGGAGGGAGGGGACGTGACCGCCCTCCATGATCCGGCAGACGGCCGCGCAGGCGGCGGTCGCGGAGGGGAACTCGGCGGCCAGCACCAGCTGCTGCGGCGGCTTGGGTCTGAGGGCGAGGACGGCCCGGACGACGATGCCGAGCGAGCCCTCGGAACCGACGAACAGCCGGGTGAGGTCGTAGCCGGCGACGCCCTTGGCCGTGCGGCGGCCGGTGGACATCAGGCGGCCGTCGGCGAGGACGACGTCCAGGCCGAGGACGTACTCGGCGGTCACGCCGTACTTGACGCAGCACAGGCCGCCCGAGCCCGTGCCGATGTTGCCGCCGATGGTGCACATCTCCCAGCTGGAGGGGTCCGGCGGGTAGTACAGGCCGTGTTCCTCGACCGCGTGGGAGAGGGTCGCGTTGATCACGCCCGGCTCGACCACGGCGATCCGGTCGACGGGGCTGATCTCCAGGATCCGGTCCATCTTGGTCAGGGACAGCACGATGCAGCCGTCGGTGGCGTTGGCGGCGCCGGACAGGCCGCTGCGGGCGCCCTGCGGGACGACCGGGACGCGCAGCTCGGTGGCGACCCGCATGACGTGCTGGACCTGTTCGACGGTGCGCGGCAGGACGACGACGGCCGGGGCGCCGGCCGGGCAGAAGCTCGCCATGTCGTGCGAGTAGGAGGCGGTGACGCCGGGGTCGGTCAGGACGGCCTCGGCCGGCAGGCCGGCCAGGAGCCGGCCGGGAAGGTCTCCGGTCACCACAGCGTCTTCAAGGCGGGGCGCTTCGCTACGGCTCATGATCAAAGGGTGACACTCACGGCCATCGGTGTGAACCCCGGCCGCCCTCCGGTTGGGCCACCCGGATGTGATCGTCATATTGACGCACAGTGAGCGCCATGGACAACCGAGTGGGCGTGCCGGGTACGTCCCTGCCGAGCGAGCCGCCGGCGCCGCGCCGCTCGCGGCGGTGGCCGCGGCGGGTGCTGGTCACCGCGCTGGCGGGCGGGGTCGCCGCGGGCGCGGTGCTGACCCTGCTGCCCGGGGGACGGCCGCACCGGGCGGTACCGCCGCCCGCCGCCGGACCGCAGGCCCAGGCGCAGGCGCTGACGGCGGTGACCTCGGGACTGCCGGCCGCGCTGCCGCAGCTGGGGGCGCTCATCGCGCTGCAGGAGCAGCGGGTGCGGGCGCAGCCCCGGGACGCGCGGGCGTGGGCCGTGCTGGGGGCGGCGTACGCGGCGCGGGCCCGCCGGACGGCCGACCCGGCGGACTGTCCGCGGGCCGAGCAGGCACTGCAGACGTCCCTGCGGCTGCGGACGGCCCAGAACACCGAGGCGCTGGACGGGCTGACCGCGCTGGCGCTGACGCGCCGGGACTTCCCCGCGGCGAAACGGTACGGCGAGGAGGCGCTGAAGTCGGCGCCGAAGCGGTGGACCGCGTATCCGCCGCTGATCGAGGCCTACACCGGGCTCGGCGACTACAAGAGCGCCCGCGCCACGCTGGACAAGCTGCTGGGGCTGCGCACCGGCGCGGCGGCCCGGCCCGCGGTGATGGCGCGGGCCGCGGCGGTGTACCGGGACCGGGGCTGGCGCGAGGACGCGGCGGCCCAGCTGGCCGACGCCGCGGCCGCCGCCGGCACCCCGGCCGAGCAGGCCGCCTATCTGACCGGGCTGGGGCAGCTGGCGTGGGAGCGCGGGGACCTCCAGGACGCGCTGCGGCACTTCGAGGCGGCCGTACGCCTCGATGCGGACCAGGGGGCGGCGCTGACCGGGCGGGGCCGGGTGCTGGCGGCGCTGGGCCGCACCACGGAGGCGTACGAGGCGTACCGGGCGGCGCTCGCCGGGCATCCGAGTCCGCAGGGCGCCTATGAGCTGGGCGAGCTGTACGAGGCGCGGGGCATGACCGAGCAGGCCGGGGAGCGCTACGAGCAGGTGCGGGAGCTGGTGCGGCGCGGGATGGCGGCCGGGGTCGACGAGGAGCTGCTGATCGGGCGGTACGAGGCGGACCACGGGGACCCGCAGGAGGCCGTGGAGCGGCTGGAGGCGGAGTGGGAGCGGCAGCCGGGGACCGAGGTGGCCGACGCGCTCGGCTGGGCGCTGCACCGGGCCGGCGACGACGAGGAGGCGCTGACCTACGCCACCACCGCGACGGACGCGACGAAGGGCGGCGGGGTGCGCAGCGCGCTGTTCGCCTTCCACCGGGGCATGATCGAGCTGGAGCTGGACGAGCAGGCTCCGGCGCGCCGGCACCTTCAGCAGGCGCTGCGGTTCAACCCGTACTTCTCGCCGTTGCAGGTCCCCGTCGCGCAGGAGGCGCTGCGGGCGCTGGGCGACGTCCCGGAGGAACCGCCGCCCAGCGCCTAGCGTGCCGCTTACAGGTTGCCCCGCTTCTCCTGCTCGCGTTCGATCGCCTCGAACAGGGCCTTGAAGTTGCCCTTGCCGAAGCCCATGGAGCCGTGCCGCTCGATGATCTCGAAGAAGACCGTCGGGCGGTCCTGGACCGGCTTGGTGAAGATCTGCAGCAGATAGCCGTCCTCGTCGCGGTCGGCGAGGATCTTCAGCTCGCGCAGGGTCTCGATCGGCACACGGGTGTCGCCGACCCACTCGCCGAGGGTGTCGTAGTAGGAGTCGGGCGTGTCGAGGAACTCGACGCCGGCCGCGCGCATGGTGCGGACCGTCTGCACGATGTCGTTGGTGTTCAGCGCGATGTGCTGGACGCCGGCGCCGCCGTAGAACTCCAGGTACTCGTCGATCTGGGACTTCTTCTTGGCGATCGCGGGCTCGTTGATCGGGAACTTGACCTTCAGGGTGCCGTCCGCGACGACCTTCGACATCAGCGCGCTGTACTCGGTGGCGATGTCGTCGCCCACGAACTCCTTCATGTTCGTGAAGCCCATGACCTTGTTGTAGAAGGCCACCCACTCGTTCATCCTGCCGAGTTCGACGTTGCCGACGCAGTGGTCGATGGCCTGGAAGGTGCGCTGGGCCGGCGGCTCGACCATCGGCTTGGCGGCGACGTAGCCGGGCAGGTAGGGACCGTCGTAGCCGGAGCGGTCGACCAGGGTGTGGCGGGTCTCGCCGTAGGTGGCGATCGCGGCGAGGACGACGGTGCCGTGCTCGTCCTTCACCTCGTACGGCTCGGCGACGCTCCGCGCGCCGTGCTCGATCGCGTAGGCGTACGCGGCGCGGGCGTCCGGGACCTCGATGGCCAGGTCGACGACACCGTCGCCGTGCTCGGCCACGTGCCGGGCGAGGAAGCGGCCCCAGTCGGTGCCCGGCTTGATCACCGAGGTGAACACGAAGCGGGCGGAGCCGTTCTCCAGCACGTAACTGGCGGTCTCGCGGCTGCCGTTCTCCGGTCCGGAGTACGCGACCACCTTCATGCCGAAGGCGGTGGAGTAGTAGTGCGCCGCCTGCTTGGCGTTGCCCACGGCGAAGACGACCGCGTCCATTCCCTTGACCGGGAAGGGGTCGGCCTGCCGTGCGGTGTCGGGAGTGTGGTGTGTGGTCTGCGTCATAGCGGAAGGGTGGCCCCGCTCTGCAAGGTGCGCAATAGTTCGCGTATTCACTGGGCAACCTGACCAGTGGTACGGCCGTGTCGGCTGCCTATCTGTACAGGATGACCATCTCGGGGGTCCCATGGCGATCGATCATCTGGACGGGCGCATCATCGTGCTGCTGGCCCAGGAGCCGCGCATCGGCGTGCTGGAGATGTCCCGGCGGCTCGGGGTCGCGCGGGGCACGGTGCAGGCACGGCTGGACCGGCTCCAGTCGAACGGGGTCATCCGCGGATTCGGCCCCCAGGTGGATCCGGCGGCCCTCGGCTACCCCGTCACCGCGTTCGCGACGCTGCAGATCCGGCAGGGCCAGGGGACCGACGTCCGGGCGCACCTGTCGACCGTGCCGGAGGTGCTGGAGCTGCTCACGACCACCGGCAGCGGGGACATGCTGTGCCGGCTGGTGGCCCGCTCCAACGCCGATCTGCAACGGGTGATCGACCGGGTCGTCGGCTTCGACGGCATCGTCCGCGCCTCCACGACGATCGTCATGGAGAACCCCGTTCCACTGCGGATCATCCCCCTGGTGGAACAGGCGGCGGCGGAGGGCCGGGACAGGGACTAGGACCTTTGCGCCGGCACGATCCGAAAGAGAGGCCCTAGCAGCTCGGGACCGGGCCCTTGCCCTTCTCCAGGGCCACCAGGGCGTTCACCGCGCCCTTCAGCGTGGTGACCGGGACGAGCCTGAGGCCCTTGGGCAGTTCCGCCCCGGCGTCGGCGCACTCGGCCTTCGGCACCAGGAAGACGGTCGCCCCGTCCCGCCGGGCGGCCTGCGTCTTGAGGGCCACTCCGCCGACCGCGCCGACCTTGCCGTCGGCGTCGATGGTGCCCGTACCGGCGATGGTGCGGCCGCCCGTGAGCTCGCCGCCGCTGCCGTCGCCGTCCAGTTTGTCGATGATCCCCAGGGTGAACAGCAGGCCCGCGCTCGGCCCGCCCACGCCGGCGAGCTTCAGCGTGACCTTGACCTTGTCCGCGCTCAGCCCCAGGTACTTCAGCGCCGCCTGGGTCGCCGCGTCCTGGGACTGCTTCATCTGCGCCACATTGTGCTTCTCGATCTCCTTCAGCGTGTCGCCGCTCGGGTAGACGGCGTCGCGCGGCATGACGGCCCGGTCGGTGCGGAACCAGTTGGAGGCCACGTCACCGAGGGTCACCGTGGTGTCCGGGCCGGTCGCCACGATCGTGACCATCCGCAGCTGCCCGGTGGTCCCGCGGACGGGCGCGCCGGAGATGGTGATCACCTGGCTTCCCTCGGCCGCGCCGAGCACGTTCGCGGTCGTGCCGGGCTGGGCCACCGAGAACGGCAGCGGCGCGAACGCCGCCGTGGCCAGCAGGGCCACGAGGGGCAGCGCGCAGACGGCTACGGCCTGGGAACGCTTGAGACGTGAGAGCACGAGATCAATCTAACGTGGTCACCGTCCGTGCCTTATGCCGTGTACAGGTCCCGCCGCTCCACGGTGAAGCGGCGCAGCGCGTCCGGGAGCGGTGTGACGCCGATGCCGGGGCCCGCCGGGACCGGGAGGTGGCCGTCCTGCAGGACGAACGGCTCCGTGATGTCCTCGGCGAAGTAGCGGGAGGAGGCGGAGGTGTCCCCGGGGAGGGTGAAGCCGGGGAGCGCGGCCAGGGCCAGGTTCGGGGCACGGCCGATGCCCGTCTCCAGCATGCCGCCGCACCACACCGGGACGCCGTGCGCGTGCGCCACGTCGTGGACCCGGCGTGCCTCCAGGTAGCCGCCGACCCGGGCGGGCTTGACGTTCACCACCCGGCAGGCGTCCAGCGCGATCGCGGAGGCGGTGTCGCGCGCGTGGTGCAGGGACTCGTCCAGGCAGACCGGCGTCCGCAGGCGCTGCTGCAGCCGGGCGTGGGCGTGCAGGTTGTTCTCCTCCAGCGGTTCCTCGATCAGCAGGAGCCCGAACTCGTCCAGCCGCCGCAGATGCTCGGCGTCCGCGAGGGTGTAGGCGGTGTTGGCGTCGACCTGGAGCGGGAGGGCGGTGCCGAAGCGCTCGCGGACCGCGCGGACCGGGTCGACGTCCCAGCCGGGCTCTATCTTCAGCTTGATGCGGACATAGCCCTCGGCGAGGTAGCGCTCGACGTCCTCCAGCAGCTCGGGGACCGAGTTCTTGATGCCGACGGAGACTCCGGCGGGCACCCGGTCCCGGACCGCGCCGAGGTAGGTCGCGAGCGGCATGCCGTACGACCGCAGCTCGGCGTCCAGGAGCGCCGTCTCCAGGGCGGCCTTCGCCAGCTCGTGGCCCTTGGTCTTCGCCAGGGCGGGGGCGAGCGCGGCCGTGGTGAGGTGCGGGAGGGCGGCGGCGCGCGGGATCAGGAAGTCGCGCAGCACGATCTCGGCGCCGGCGACGAACTCCGGGCAGTACAGCGGTTCGGGGTCGGCGGCGAACTCGGACCAGCCCTCGGCGGTGTCCGTGACGGCCCGCAGCAGGAAGGTGTCCTTCGCCGTCATCGTCCCGAAGGACGTGCGGAAGGGGGTGACCAGCGGGATCGCCACGTGCACGATCTCGACGCGTTCGAGCTTCATGCGGCCGCCCCCTCGCGGGTGAGGGTGTACCAGCCGTCGCGCGACATGCCGGTGGCCCGGAACCCCTCCGTGAAGGCGTCCAGGAGCACGTCGCGCACGGCGTGCCGCCAGCGCAGCGCCAGGGCCGGCTCGGCGGCGCGCAGTTTGACGATGTCCTCGGGCACCCGGCACCAGACGTGCCGGCCGGCCGGGTCGCGGCGGGCGAGGGGGTCGCCGTCGGGGGCCCTGCGGACGACCGGACAGGCCCCGGCCCCGGTCTCGTCCTCGTACGGGGCCGGGGCACCGGCCGCCGTCAGATCCCAGGTCACCGTCAGCCGGTCGCTCTCGTCGCCGTCGTTCACGCCGTCGGTCATGGGGCCGTAGAAGTCGACCAGGTACTCCGTGCCGACGGCGCCCAGCTTGGCCAGGTTGAAGCGGGCGTTGCGGCCGACCAGCGGGTCGAAGGTCCAGCGCATGGTGCGCGCGCCGCGCCCGGCCGCCCAGTCGCGCTGGGCCAGCTTCACCGCGTGCCCGAGCCCCTGGTCGGCGGCGGCCACCAGCGAGTAGGTGCTGTGCTCGGGGCCGAGGACGGCGACGGACGCCCCGGCGAGCCGCTGCCCGGCGTAGGCGGCGTGGACCGCGCCGCCGGCGTGCACCAGGCTGTGCAGGACCTCGGCCGGGTAGGGCGGGGCGGTGCGGGGTGTCTGCCAGACGTCGCTGAAGTAGTCGGCCACGGCCGCGAGGCGGGCGACGTCCTGGACGGTGCGGATGGTGACTCCTGCTGTCATGGCACGAGTCTCGAAGGAGCCGGGGACGCGTGTGTTGTGCGAGCGGCCAAGGGATGCGTACGTTCGTTTCACCATCCGCCAACAGACTGCTGGGGACCCCTCATGGACGTCTGCACTCTCGGCGATCTCCTGGACGTCGTCGGCGGCCCCGCCCTGCGCCTGCACACGGCGCCCGCCGGGCAGGCCGTACCGGTCACCGAGGCCGTGCTCCACGACGGCAGCACTCCGCTGCCCCGGCTGCCCGGCGCGCTGCTGCTGGCGGTCGGCGTGCCGGCGGACCGGGCGGGCCCGCTGCTGCGGGCGGCGGCGGAGGCGGGGCTGACCGGCGTGGTGGTGCGCGGCGCGGACGGCCCGGTCGCGGAGGCCGAGGCCCAGGGCGTGGCGCTGCTGTCCGTCGCCGAGGACGCCGCCTGGCACCACGTGCATCTGCTGCTGGCCTCGGCCATCGCCGCCCGGCCCGGCGCCGCCGGCTCCGACAGCGGCCTCGGCGACCTGTTCGCGCTGGCCGACGCGATCGCGACGGCGACCGGTGGGGCCACCGCCATCGAGGACCCCCGGCAGCGGATCCTCGCCTACTCCACCGTCTCCGGCCAGCCGATCGACGAGGACCGCCGGCAGGGCATCCTCGGCCGTCAGGTGCCGACGACGGGTACGGCGAACACCGAGCAGTACCGCCGGCTGTTCGCCGCCGCCGGCCCGCTCCGGCTGCCCGCGCTGTCCGACGGGGACCTGCCCCGGCTGGCGGTGCCGGTGCGGGCCGGCGGGGAGACGCTCGGCTCGGTGTGGGTGGTCGACGGCGGCTCGCTCGCCCCGGACGCCGAGGACACCCTCGCCCAGGGCGCCTCGACGGCCGCCCTGCTCCTGCTGCGGGCGCGCGCGGCCCGGGAGCTGGCCCGGCACCGGGGCAGCGAGCTGCTGCGCCGGCTGCTGGACGGCACGGCGGCGGACGCGGCGACGGCCGCCGAACGCCTGGGCGTCACCGGCCCGGCCCGGGTGGCGGCCTTCGTGCTGGACTCCGCCGCGAGCGTCCCGGACGCCGAGCGCACGGCGTCGCGGCTGCTGGACGTCGTACGGCTGCAGTGCGAGGCGCGCTACGGGCGGCACGCGGGCGTGCTGGTGGACGGGGTGGTGTACGCGGTGCTGCCCGGCCCCGGCGAGCGGCACAGGAGGCTCGCCGAGGACATCGTGGCGCGGGCCGGGCAGGCGCTGCGGGTGCCGGTGCGGGCCGCGCTCGGCGAGGTCGTACCGGACGCGGAGGGGCTCGCTCACTCGCGGGCGGACGCGGACCTGGTGCTGCGGGTGCTGGACGAGGAGCTGCCGGTGGCCACGGTGGACGAGGTCCGGGCGCGGGTGACGCTGCTGCGGCTGGGTGAGGTGATGGGCGGACGGCGGGAGTTGAGCGCGGGCGCGTGGCGGCGGGTGCTGGCGTACGACGCGGAGCACGGCACGGAGTACGCGCGCACGCTGGTCTGCTGGTTCGACGCGGGCTGCGACATGGCGGGCGCGGCGAAGCTGCTGGCCGTGCACCCCAACACCTGCCGCTACCGCCTCAGACAGCTCCAGCAGCACGCCGGGGTCGATCTGGACGACCCCGACGAACGGCTGGTGCTGTGGCTTCAGCTGCGGGTGCTGGCGGGCCTCAGCCCAGCCACGCCCTGAGTCCGGCCTCGCACCGCTGCAGGTGCTCCACGGGGACGTACTCCCCCGCCGTGTGCGCCAGCGCGGGGTCCCCGGGGCCGTAGTTGAGCGCGGGCACGCCCAGCGCGGCGAACCGGGCGACGTCCGTCCAGCCCAGCTTGGGCCTCGGCTCGGCCCCGAGCGCCGCGACGAGCCCGCCGACCCGGTCCAGGTGCGGCAGGGCACCCGCGACGGCCTCGGTGACCCGCACCTCGTACTCCGGGAACAGCCCGCGCACGCAGGCCTCCGCCTCCTCGGGTGAACGGCTGGGCGCGAAACGGCAGTTGACGGTGACGACGCACTCGTCGGGGACGACGTTCCCGGCGACCCCGGCCCGTACGGCGACGGCGCCGAGCCCCTCCCGGTACTCCAGCCCGTCGATCACCACCCGCTCCGGCCGGTGCGCGTCGAGCCGCCGCAGGACCTCGCCCGCCTTGTGCGCGGCGTTGACGCCCTGCCAGGCGCGGGCGGTGTGCGCGCGGGCGCCCCTGACCACGATGTCGGCGGTGAGGATGCCCTGGCAGCCGGCCTCCACGCCCGCGTCGGAGGGTTCCATCAGGATCGCCAGGCCGGCGTCGGCGAGCAGCTCGGGCCGCTCGGCACCGATGCGGGCGAGCCCGTTGCGGTCGCCCTCGACCTCCTCGCACTCGTAGAAGACGTAGGTGAGGTCGCGTTCGGGCGCGGGCACGGTGGCGGCCAGCCGCAGGGCGACGGCGACCCCGCCCTTCATGTCGCAGGCGCCGAGCCCGTGCACACGGCCGTCGGCAAGCCGTGCGGGCAGGTTCCCGGCGGCCGGGACGGTGTCCAGGTGCCCGGCGATCAGGGCGCGTGCGGAACGGCCGAGGCCCGTGCGGGCGACGACGGAGTTGCCGACCCGGTCGACGGTGAGGTGGGGCAGGGCGCGCAGGGCGCCTTCGACGGCGTCCGCGATCCGCGCCTCCGCACCGCTCTCGGAGGGCAGGTCGACGAGGGCACGGGTGAGGGTGACGACGTCGGCGGTCGGGTCGAGCGTGCTCATGCGAGGTCCTCGGGCCGGTTGAGCTTGGAGTGGCGGATGCCGTAGAGGCCGTAGACGACGAGCCCGGCCGCCATCCAGGCGCCGAACGCGATCCAGGTGTCGGCACCCAGGCTGCCCAGCATGTAGACGCAGAAGCCGACGCCGAGGAGGGGTGTGACCGGCGAGAACGGCACCCGGAAGGAGCGCGGGGTGCCGGGGCTGCGCCGGCGCAGCAGCACGACCGCCAGGTTGACCAGCATGAACGCGAAGAGGGTGCCGATGCTGGTGGCGTCGGCGAGGCTGCCGAGCGGCACGAGGGCGGCGAGGACGGCGATGAAGCCGGACACGATCACGGTGTTGGCGCGGGGCACGCCGGTGCGCGGGTGCACCTTGGCGAACAGGGGCGGTACGAGACCGTCCCGGGCCATCGCGAAGAGGATGCGGATCTGCCCGTACTGCACGGTCAGCACCACGCTGGTGGTGGCGACGACCGCACCGACGGACAGCAGCACCGGCCACAGGTTCCCGCCGCCGACGGACCGCACGAGCACCTCGCTGAGCGTGGCCTCGGTCCCCGCGAACTGCTTCCACGGCATGGCCCCGAGTGCGGCGAGGGCCACCAGCACG
This sequence comes from Streptomyces durhamensis, assembly GCF_000725475.1. Lineage (NCBI taxonomy): Bacteria > Bacillati > Actinomycetota > Actinomycetes > Kitasatosporales > Streptomycetaceae > Streptomyces > Streptomyces durhamensis. Next base: position 105,136 of record NZ_JNXR01000002.1, on the reverse strand, counting down.
TACAGGGCGGTGACGAGGACCAGCGACAGGATGATGGCGCGCGGCAGGTCCCGTTGCGGGTCGCGGGCCTCCTCGCCCGCGGTGGAGGCGGCGTCGAAGCCGATGTAGGAGAAGAAGAGGGAGGCCGCTCCGGCGCTCATGCCGGCGGCGCCGAGGGGGAAGAGGGGGTGGAAGTTCCCGGCGCGGAAGGCGGTGAAGGCGACGGCGCAGAACAGCACGAGAGCGGCGATCTTGACGGTGACCATGACGGTGTTGGCCACGGCGCTCTCCCTGGCCCCGCGCAGCAGGACGACCATGGCGAGGACCACGATGAGGGCGGCGGGGATGTTGAGGGTGCCCCCGGCGCCGGGCGGGGCGCTGAGCGAGGCGGGGAGCGTCACCCCGAAGGTCAGCTCCAGCAACTCGTTGACGTACTGCCCCCAGCCCACGGCGACGGCCGCCACGGAGACGCCGTACTCCAGGATCAGACACCATCCGCACACCCAGGCGACCAGCTCGCCGAGGGTGGCGTAGGCGTAGCTGTAGGAGGAGCCCGAGCCGGGGATCATGCCGGCCAGTTCGGCGTACGACAGCGCGGAGAACAGGGCGGTGACGCCGGCCAGCAGGAAGGAGACGACGACGGCGGGTCCGGCCTCGGGTACGGCCTGGCCCAGGACGACGAAGATGCCGGTGCCCAGGGTGGCGCCGACGCTGAGCAGCGTCAGCTGGGCCACACCCATGGTCCGCCTGAGGGGGCTGCCGGCGGCTTCGCCGACGAGGCGTTGCACCGGCTGGCGCCGGGTGAGTGTGCCTGTGCGTGGTCTGCGCCGGCCGGCCTCCGGCCGGGTGCCCGCTGTGTCCACCATGCTGTTCCCTCCGCCTCGGGGTGTATGGCCCTTGATGATGCGGAGGGGCGGGGACGGCGGGGTGTGCGCATCGGCCAAAGCTGCGGGGGGCTGTTTGGCCGGATGAGCAAAGGGGCGGGGCCTTTGCGGTGAGGGCGTGCGGGTCGGCCAAGGGCGCGGGGCCTGTGCTGCGGCCGGGCCGGCTCTGTCTCGTTCGCGGGAGCCGGTGAGGCGCTGCGGCTGATCACCGGGTCGGTCCGCCTGCCCCGGCCGACGGGGTGCCGCCGCGCCCACCCGTGCCGCCCCAGCGGCACGACTGCCCGCGGCTGGGACGGCATGGCGGCCGGGGCGGTACGACTGCTCGCGGCCGGGCAAGCGCCCCGCAGGGGCGCGGGGAACTGCGCGAGCGGGCCCCACCCGGTCGCACCCGGCGAACGGCCCCCGCCACACCTGTGCTCATCCGGCCAAGAAGCCCCGGCCCCGGTGGCCGACCCGCACACCCTCACGCAAACCGCACCGCTCGGGACGCGCGTCAGCGCAACGCCTCGGCCACCTCCCGCGCCGCCTCCACCACCCTCGGCCCGACCCGCTCCGGCACGGAGTCCGCCAGCATCACGACACCCACGCTGCCCTCGACCCCCGTGACCCCGACCAGCGGCGCCGCGGCCCCGCTCGCCCCGGCCTCCAGCTCGCCGTGCGTGAGGGTGTACCCGGGATCCGCGGACGGTGCCTGCCGGGCCGACAGGATCGCCCTGCCCGCGGCCCCACGGTCCAGCGGATGCCGGAACCCGGCCCGGTAGGCCACGTGATAGTCGGTCCACGTCGGCTCGACCACGGCGACGGCCAGCGCCTCCGTCCCGTCCACCAGCGTCAGATGCGCCGTCGCCCCGATGTCCTCGGCCAGCGACCGCAGCGCGGGCAACGCGGCCTCCCGCACCAGCGGATGCACCTGCCGGCCGAGTCGCAGCACCCCGAGCCCCACCCGGGCCCGTCCGCCCAAGTCCCGCCGTACGAGGGCGTGTTGTTCCAGCGTGGCGAGCAACCGGTACACCACGGTACGGTTCACGCCCAGTTTCGTGGACAGCTCGGTGACGGTCAGCCCGTGGTCGGTGTCGGCCAGCAGCTTGAGGACGCGCAGTCCCCGGTCGAGCGTCTGAGAGGTCTCCGCGGTCACGACGCCCACTCCTTTGGTGGTGAGGGCGGCGACCCCTGAGCGGCGAATGCGTCACCGAGTCCCGTCGGCGACGCGCATCAGAGGCCGCCGATCGGCAGGACGGCCCGGCGGCTCCGGACCCTGTCGCTTCACGGCTGCGCTCCGCGGCGGCGCTGCCACGGGGCGTGTGCGTAGCGGGACAGTAGCGAAGCCGGTTCGCTGAGCGGAAGTCTCAGTCCAGAATCCGGGCAAGACCGGATCCGGCCTGCCGGGATTCGTCCGGATACGCACACGCGGCGAGCGCCGGCGGGAGCGTCACCGCATCCGGGTCGCCCACTCCTGCACCTTGGCGATCCGCTGCCGCAGCTGCCCCGCCGTGGCCTCCGCGCTCGGCGGTCCCCCGCACACCCGCCGCAGCTCGGTGTGGATCACCCCGTGCGGCTTGCCGCTCTGGTGCACGTAGGCGCTGACCATCGTGTTGAGCTGCTTGCGCAGCTCCATCATCTCCTTGTGCGTGACCACCGGCCGCCGCTCGGCGGGCAGCTCCAGCAGGTCGGCCTCGGTGTCCGGCTTCTTCCGGCTGTGCGCGATCTGCCGGGCCTGCCGCTTCTGCAGCAGCATCTGCACCTGGTCGGGCTCCAGCAGGCCGGGGATGCCGAGGTAGTCCTGCTCCTCCTCGCTGCCCGGGTGGGCCTGCATGCCGAACTCGGCGCCGTCGTACAGCACCCGGTCGAAGACGGCCTCGGACTCCAGCGCCTCGAAGGAGAACTGCTCCTGCTCGCCTGTGTCCTCGTCCTGCTGCTTGTTCGCCTCCTCCATCTCCTTCTCGGATTCGGCGTACGGGTCCTCCTCGCCCTCCTTCTTCGGCTTGTCGAGGGCGTGGTCCCGTTCCTTCTCCATCTCGTTGGCGAAGGTCAGCAGGTCGGGCACGGTCGGCAGGAACACGGACGCGGTCTCGCCGCGCCTCCGGGACCGTACGAAACGCCCGACGGCCTGCGCGAAGAAGAGCGGGGTCGAGATCGTCGTCGCGTACACGCCGACCGCGAGCCGGGGCACGTCGACGCCCTCGGACACCATGCGGACCGCGACCATCCACCGGTCGTTGCTCCCGCTGAACTCGTCGATCCTCTTCGAGGCGCCGGCGTCGTCGGACAGGACGAGCGTCGCCCTCGTCCCCGTGATCTCGCGGATGAGCTTGGCGTAGGCGCGCGCCGAGTCCTGGTCGGAGGCGATGACCAACGCCCCCGCGTCCGGGATGGCCTTGCGGACCTCGGTCAGCCGCTGGTCGGCGGCGCGCAGCACGCTGGGCATCCACTCGCCGCGCGGGTCGAGCGCCGTACGCCAGGCCTGGCTGACCGCGTCCTTGGTCATCGGCTCGCCGAGCCGGGCGGCGATCTCGTCACCGGCCTTCGTGCGCCAGCGCATGTTGCCGCTGTAGGACAGGAAGATGACCGGCCGCACGACGTGGTCGGCGAGGGCGTTGCCGTACCCGTACGTGTAGTCGGCGGCGGACCGCCGGATGCCCGCGTTGTCCTCCTCGTACGTCACGAAGGGGATCGGGTTGGTGTCGGAGCGGAACGGCGTACCGGTCAGCGCGAGCCGGCGCGTCGCGGGCTCGAACGCCTCCAGACAGGCCTCGCCCCAGGACTTGGAGTCACCGGCGTGGTGGATCTCGTCGAGGATGACGAGGGTCTTGCGCTGCTCGACGCGGTTGCGGTGCAGCATGGGCCGCACGCCGACACCGGCGTACGTGACCGCGACGCCGTCGTAGTCCTTGCCGAGCGGTCCCGCGCTGTACTCGGGGTCGAGCTTGATCCCGATCCGGCCCGCCGCCTCGGCCCACTGCTTCTTCAGGTGCTCGGTCGGCGCGACCACGGTCACCTGCTGCACGACGTGGTGGTGCAGCAGCCAGGAGGCGAGCGTCAGCGCGAAGGTGGTCTTGCCGGCGCCGGGCGTGGCGACGGCGAGGAAGTCACGCGGCTGCTCCTGGATGTACTTCTCCATCGCCCCCTGCTGCCAGGCACGCAGCCTGCTGGCGGTACCCCAGGGCGCGCGGCCCGGGAAGGCGGGCGAGAGGTGGTGGGAGTGAGCGGAGGAAGCGGCGGTGGTAGTCACGGTCTCCGTTTTTTGTGGGGCTCGGCTCGGCTACGTATGACAACCGGGCCACCCTACCGGCGCCGTCCTCCCGTCAACGCCCGGACGAGGCCCGGTCGCCCGCGGGTGGGACCCACATCACAACTGCCGCAACCGCCCCGCGATCACCGCGACATCACCGACGTCTCCGGAGGCCACGTCGATGACCAGGTCGTATGCGATGTCCTGGTCGCCGTCGGCGAGATCGACGCCGTTGCGGGCGAGGAAGGTGGCCGTCGCCGGCCAGGCGGTGCGCTTGTCGCCGTCGACCAGCGGGTGGTCGGCGGCGAGGGCGTGCAGCAGGGCGGCGGCCTGTTCGCACAGGTCGTCGCAGGCGGCCGTGCCGGACATCCGGGCCCGGGGCCGGTGCACGGCGGAGGCCGGCAGCCCGGGCTCGCGCGCCTCGGGCGGGCGGCCGCCGAAGGCGCTCTCGGCGATGGCGGTGACCTCGGCGACGGTGAGGTGCCGGCTCATTCGCCCAGCCTCCGCAGCAGGTCGGCGTGGCCGCGCGCGAGGCGCTCGGCGTGGGCGCGGACGACCGCCTCCTCCTCGTGCAGATACCGGCGTACGGCCTCCAGCACCACCTCGCCGGCCCGGCGTCCGCAGGCGTCGGCGAAGTCGCCCAGCGCCTCCCCGGAGGCGGCGTCGAGGGAGAGGGGCAGCTCGTGCAGGGGGACGGGGCAGGGCCCGGAAGATCGCCGGACGGCGGGTCTCGGGGCAGGCCACAGCCCGGTCAGCGGGCTCGCAGCCGGCGCGTCACCCAGGCCCCGGCCAGCGCCACGCCCGCCATCGGCAGGAACACGGCGGCGAACGCGGCCGGGTGCGCACCGTCGGCCGCCGTGGCCGGGGCGGCCGTGCTGCCGCCGCCCAGGGTCGCGAAGGCGGCGCCGGCCGCGGCGAGGAGGACGACGTTGGAGAGGGCGTCGGAGATCTGGAGCGCGGCGGAGTTGGTGCCGGCCTCCTCCGGGGCGGACAGGTGGAGCAGGAGCACACTGGTGGAGGAGATCACCAGGCCCATGCCGAAGCAGCCGAAGCCCCAGGCGACCGCGACGGTCCAGACGGGCACGGAGTGCAGCAGCACGCTGGGCGCGGTGGTGATCGCGGCGGCGACCAGCAGCATTCCGACGGTCATCAGCCGCTCCCGGTACGGCTGCACACGCGGCCGGGACTGCACCCACGAGCCGAGCGCCCAGGTGCCGCCGCCCGCCGCCAGCGAGAACCCGGCGAGCGTCGGCGACAGCCCGCGCTGGGTGACCAGCATCAGCGGGACGAAGGACTCGGCGGCGATGAAGGAACCGGCGGACAGTCCGCGCAGCAGCACGACGGAGGGCAGTCCGCGGGCCGCCCGGTAGGTGCCGCGCGGCAGCAGGCCGAGGACGGCGGGCACCAGCAGGGCGGCGCCGGCCAGGCCCGGGAGGAGGGAAAGGGGACGCAGGTCCTCGGCGGCGTACTGCAGCAGGCCGGCGCCGAGGGATATACCGAGGGCGAGCCGGATCCGCCGGCGGTCGAAGGAGTGGGCCCCGGCCCCCTCGTCCACCGGGCCCGACGCCCTGCGCCGTATCTGCGGCAGGGCCAGGGCGAGCGGGAACACGACGAGGACCGGGATGCCGAGGAAGACCCAGCGCCAGCCGAGGTGCTCGGTGACGGCGCCGGAGGCGAGCGGGCCGACGATCGAGGGCACGACCCATCCCGCGGCGAACGCCGCCATGATCGCGGGCCGCAGCCGCTCCGGGTAGGCGCGGCCGACGACGACGTACAGTGCGACGATCACCAGTCCGCCGCCCAGGCCCTGCACGGCCCGGCCGAGGATGAACACCCACATGGCCTGCGCGGTCCCGGCGACGACGAGTCCGGCCGCGAAGGCGCCGATGCCGGTGGTGAGTGCGCCGAGGGGACCGCGCCGGTCGGACCACTGCCCCGCCAGCACCATGCCGAACAGACTGGTCGTGAAGTACCCGGAGAAGGCGAACGCGTACAGGGCCACGCCGTCCAGTTCCCGCGCCGCGACCGGCATGGCGGTCCCGACGGCGGTCGCCTCGAAGGCGATCAGCAGCACGACGGAGACGATCCCGACACTGAGCGCCCGGTGGGAGCGGCTCAGGACGCCGGCCCCTGGTCCGACAGGGTCCGCGGCGGCGGCGTCACGGGATTCGAGGGCGGTCATGGTCGTCAGAGTAAGGGCCACGGGGCGGTTTGACCCCTGTCGGTGGTCCCGCTCGTCCTGCGACCTTGGTCGTACGCCCCGGCTTCATGAACGGCGTATGGCAGTCCCGTTGCAGCCCCGCCCGTCCCCTTGAGCCGCTTCCGCACGACGGCCTACGTTTACTCCATCAACACGGCCGTGTGCCCGAGTGGTTCAGGGGCTCGCCTGCAAAGCGAGTTACGTGGGTTCGAATCCCGCCACGGCCTCCACGCGCTCTGCTGCCCCTCCGCGAAGGGCCCAGCCAGACAAGTCGTTCGACTGCGACTCCTTGAGTGGCAGGGCGGGCGACCTCGGATCACCCTGGAAGAGGGGCTCGGCTGTAAGGCGACATCGACCGCAGTTCGATACCGCAACCCGCGATGGACGAAGCGGCGCCAACGGCGAACTCTGGTGGAAGCATGCCTGGACCCAACAAGGAGAGTCACCCGGTCCGGTACGCGACCAGGTGACGGCCGATCTCCGCGTGGTCAAGAAAGCACTCCCGCAGAAGTTCGGTTCACTGATGGCCACGCCTGAAGTGCGGGCATGGTTCGAACGCAACAACATCGACCCTGAATCGCTCTGACATCACCGCACGGACGCGCGCCGGCTCCCGTCGGACGCGGCGTCCGAGGCCGCCCGGCTGCCCTCCTGATCTTGGCTGATATACGCTGCGCCTACTTTCATCGCAGCTTGCCCGGGGGGGCCTTACAGATGATGACGCAGTCGCGTGCGCTCTGGGGGAGCGCGCTTGTTTCCGTGCTTCTGGTGGGTGCCGGTGCGCCCGGTGCGGTCGCGGCTCCGGCGTCGGCGTCGGCGTCGGTCACGGGTGCCGCCGTCGCGGCCGGGCTCGGACCGTGGGCCGCGCCGACGGAGTTGCCCGGTGTCAGCCAGGTGGTCGATCTGAAGTCGGCCCGGAACGGGACGCTGGCGGGGCTCTTCGTCCAGGGCGGCGAGACGGTGCTCGCGGTCCGGCCCGCGGGCAGCGCCACCTGGCGGCCGACCGCGCCTGCGCCGGGAGCCACGCTGCAGCGGACGGACGACGGTTCCCTCACGCTGCTGTGGTGGGCGGCGGGGACCGGCGGCGCGCCCAGCACCCTGCGGATGTCCCGACTGGCTCCCGACGGCACCGCCTTCGGCCCGGCCGAGGACGTGGCGACGGGCACGCCCGCCGGCGCCGGGGTCGACCGGCGGACGCCGGTGACCACCATCGCCGCCGACGCGGCGGGCAGGCAGGCCGTCGCCTGGATGGACGCCGACCGCCGGCTGACGGTCGTGGAGCGTTCCGGCCCGCGGGCGGCCTGGTCCGCGCCGGCGGCCCTGGACCGGCTCCCCGACCCGGTGATCCGGCCCGACCACACCTACGACTACACGCTGCGGGACCTGCACCTCGCCATGGCCGCCGACGGATCGCTGGCGCTGCTCTGGGGCGGCGACAGCTCCTACACGGGCGACGGGGTGGACCCGGACCCGACGGCGTACCAGTGGCACTACCGGTTCCTGGAGAAGCCCGCGGGGTCCGGGTCCTGGAGCGCGCCGCGTGCCCTGCCGCAGCTGGGCGACAAGCCCCGGCTGGTCACGCTGGCCGCCCATCCGCAGGGCGGTTTCCAGCTGCTGGCCGGGGGCGCCTACGTCCGCAAGCCGGCCGGTGCGGCGGACTGGGGTGCCGCCCAGCCCACCGGGATCGACGCGGGCCCGTCCGCCCCGGCCGAGTTGCTGACCGCCGCGAACGGCGACGTCACCGCGGTCGGCTGGCAGGGCGGCGGCCCGGCCGTCGCCACGCGTCTCGCGTCCCGGGGCGGCTGGGGCGCCCCGCAGCAGCTGACCCGCTACGCCGAGGACGGCTCGCTCGGCAGCACCCGGGCCGCGAACGGCTCGGTGGTCGTCACCTACACGCAGAAACGGTTCGTCTCCAGTCGTACGGTCCGCCGTGACTTCGTCGCCCAGACCGTGGCGGGCGGCAGCGTGTCGAAGCCGCGCACCCTCAGCTCCCAGAAGGACGGCACCACCAGCGCCGGCCGGGTGGCGACCGACGACAAGGGGCGCCCGCTGGCGGTCTGGACGCAGTCGGCCGACGACGGCTCCTCGCACACGTCGTACACCGCGACCACCGCGAGCCGGGCCCTGCCCAGGTGGCACGACTACGCCGACGACGGCCGCGCGGACCTCGTGGGCATCGGCAAGGGCGACACGATGAACCTGCTCACGCGGGACTCCGCCAATCCGCTGACCACGTATCAGACACGCACGTGGGCGGACACGGCCCGCGTCGTGCCGTTCGGGGACGCCGACGGCGACCGCTGCAACGACCTCGTCGTACGGCTGCCCGGCGGCGAGACCCGGCTCTACACGCCGGTCTGCGGCGGCCTGCCCGCACCCGACTCCGCGTACCGGCGCCTCGCCAGGGACTGGAGCGGCTACGACACGCTGCTCTCCAGCGGCGACCAGACCGGCGACGGCCGGCCCGACCTGCTGGCCCGCGACGCCCGCACCGGCGATCTGTACCTCTACGCGCTGGACGGCACCGACGGCTTCCTGCCCCGCAAGAAGATCCGCTCCGCCTGGACCGGCTACAAGCGCGTCATCGGCGCCGGCGATCTCAACGGCGACGGCATCGGTGACGTCCTCGCGCTCGACACGTCCGGCGAGCTCTGGCGCTACGACGGCACCCGCAGCGGCACCCTCAGGGACCGCGTCCTGGTCTTCAAGGACTGGGGCGGCTCCTACCAGGACGTCGTGGGCGCCGGGGACGTCGACGGCGACGGCCGCGGCGACCTGGTCTCCCGCGACACGTCGAACAGGCTGTGGCTCAACGCGGGCACCGGTACCGGAACTTTCAGGAGCCGCGTCCAGGCCGGCGACGCGAGCTACTGGAAGAGCTGGGCGTCCCTCGGCTGACCGGGGCGGGCGGCCCGGGTCACAGAACCCCGCCCGCCTCGTCCCGGAACAGGTGCGTCCAGTAGTGCCAGGTCGTGTCCGGGAGGCCGGCCGTGGGGTCGAGGGCGGTCAGGGTGTGCAGCATGGCCGCGGCCAGGTGGTCGTAGGCCCGGGTCGTCAGTTCGTTGCCCAGGTGTTCGTCGATGGTGCGCTCGTGGTGCAGGAGCCAGAGCGTGAAGGCGAGGGTGGAGACGTCGGTGTTGAGGGGGTGGAGCGTCCCCTCGGGCCCGCTGTAGGTCAGGACCGCGCCCGTTCTGCCGTCGACCACCAGGCTGTGGTCCCCTACCAGGCAGCCGAGACGGATCAAGTGGTCGGCGTGCGCGGGGAGTTCACCGAGGAGGTCACCGTCCGCGCGGTCCTCGGCGACGTGCTCCCGCAGCGTCGGCAGCGGGAGGTCCGTGTCGGCGTGGAAGAGGACCGCCGCCTCCGGCAGCCCGGTCTCGCGCAGGAAGCGCCGGGTCGGCTCGTGCGTGAGCGTGGCGGGGAAGTCGACCTCCTCGAAGCGCACCACCCGGCCGTGCCCGAACTCCTGGTCCAGCAGGCGGGCGGGGACGTCCAGGGTCAGCCCCGACGCCGTACCGGGGCCCGCGGCGAGCGCGAGCGGGCGGATCAGGGCCGCCGCCTTCCAGTACGGCGGGACCTCGCCGTCCGCGCCCTCCTCGAACAGGGAGAGCAGCCGGCGGGTCGCCTCGGCCGCCGTCCGGGGACCGTACTGACCCGCCAGGGAGGCGAAACGGCCGCGCAGACCGGCCAGTTCCTCCGTGACCGCGGCGAAGCGCAGCAGGGTGTCCAGGGACGGCGCGAAGGGACGCGGGTCGGACGGGGTGAAGAGGTACGCCGTCGTCAGCTCGCCGGTGCCGCCGTCGAGCAGGATCGACTCGCGCTGCATGCCGGCCGGGTTGAGCAGTTCGCCGATCACCAGCCGGTCCCGCAGCTCGTCGGCCACGCGGAACGGGCCCTCGGCTGCGTCGGCGAGCGTGCGCAGACCGTGCGTGCGCAGCGGGGAGAAGGTCAGCAGGTCGGTGGCCGCGGGCAGGCCGGTGCCGCCGAGCAGGCCGCGTGTCGGCGCGTGCGTGACATAGCGGTCCAGCTCCGCCTCGGTCAGCGTGATCGCCGTGACGCCGGCGTCGGTCGTGCTCATCGCTCCCCCGCGATCTTCCCCGTACGGTGCTCGGTCGAGTCCGTGAGTGCCGCTGCCCCCACCACCGAGCACCCTACGCCGCCCTACTGACAACGGCCCCCACCAGGAAGGACGTCGGGCGCCGGACGGGGACGGCTCAGGTGAAGTAGATGCCGCCCAGGACGACGGCCAGGGCCGCCACGAGGAACAGCAGGACCCACCCGAACAGCTTGCCCATGGTGGGCGGGGGCTCGTAGCGCGGCTCCTCCGGGCCGGGCGGGGTCTCGGGAGTGCTCACGGGGCCGTCACCACCGCTGCCTGCGGACGGATCGGGAGCCGGTTGACCGGACGGCCGGTGGCCGCGCGGACGGCGGAGGCGATCGCGGCCGGTGCCGTCACGACCGGGACCGCGCTGACGGACTTGGCGCCGAAGGGGGCGACCACGTCCCGTTCCTCGACCAGTTTGACGATGCGGATGTCCGGCGCGTCCAGGGCGGTCGGCAGGGCGTATCCGGTCAGGTCGGGGTGGCGGATCAGGCCGCGCGGCGTACGGAGGTTCTCGGTGAGGGCGATGCCGACGCCCTGGGTGACGCCCGCCTCGATCCGGGCGGCCAGCTGGGTGGGGTTGAGCACCCGGCCCACGTCCTGGGCGACCGCCAGTTCCACCACCCGGACCGAGCCCAGCTCGATGTCGACGTCCACCACCGCGCGGATCGCGCAGAAGGCGAGGCCCACGAAGGCGTCGCCCTGCCCGGAGGCGTTCAGCGGCTCGGTGGGGTGCGGGCGGCACTGGGCGGTGGCCCACAGCTCCTTGCCGTCCATCGCCTCGGTGACGGTCGTCGAGAGCACGCCGTCGTACGAGGTGATCTTGCCGTCCGTGATCTGCAGCAGTTCGGTGGACATGCCGAACTTGTGTGCCAGGGGCTGCAGCAGCTGGGTGCGGACCATCTTCGCCGCCCGCTCCACCGCGCCGCCCGACACCCAGGTGTGCCGGCCCCGGCAGCCCGGGCCGGCCGGCGGCTGGTCGGTGTCGACCGGCGCCACGTGGACCTCCTCGATGCCGAGGGTCTCCTGGACGATCTGCCGGGCGAGGGTGGTGAAGCCCTGGCCGGTCTCGACGGCCGCGCACAGCACGGTCGCGACGCCGTCGTGGACCTTGACGGTCGCCGTGGACACCTCGTCGGCGCCCTCCGCACCGAGCATGTGCACCATGCCCAGGCCGTAGCCGACGCCCCGGCGCACCGCGTCCGGTTCGCCCGCGCCCTCGGGGCCGCCGGGCAGCAGCCACTCCTCCTCGGGGGTGTCCTTGGGGAGGGCCGGGAGCGGGAAGTCGCGGACGGCCTGGAGAAGTTCGGCCACCGGTGCCGGGCACGTCACCGTCTGGCCGATCGGGAGGACGTCCCCCGTCGCCAGGACGTTGCGCAGACGCAGCTCGGCCGGGTCCAGGCCCAGCTTCTTGGCCAGCTTGTCCATCTGCGCCTCGTAGGCGGCGCACACCTGCATCGCGCCCTCGCCGCGCACATGGCCGGAGGGCGGGTTGTTGGTGCGTACGGCCCAGCCCTCGATGAAGGCGTTGGGGACGACGTACGGGCCGCAGGCGAAGGAGACCGCGGCGGCCAGGGCGTCGGCGGAGGTGTCGGCGTACGCGCCCGCGTCCAGGAGGATCTGGGCCTCGACCTTCACCAGCTTGCCCTCGCCGTCGGCGTGGTGGCGGTACCGGAGCAGCGTCGGGTGACGGTGGGCGTGGCCGAGGAAGGACTCCTCGCGGGTGGCCGTGAGCTTCACCGGGCAGCCGGTCTTCAGGGCGAGCAGGCCGAGCGGCAGCTGGAAGCCCTGGTCCTCACGGTCGGCGGTGGCGCCGGGCACCCCGGTGACCACGATCTTCACCCGATCCGGGGACAGGCCGTAGCAGGCCGCGGCGGTGTTGCGGTCGCTGTGCGGGTCGGTGGAGGCGAGGTACAGCTCCACGCCGCCGTCGGGGCGGGGCACGGCGAGGCCGGCCTCGGCGCCGATCGGGGCCGGGTCCTGGCGCCCAATGCGGTACAGGCCCTCGACGACGACCTCGCCGGCGGCCTCCGGGTCGCCGTGGTGCAGCGGGATGTGCCGGATCAGGTTGCCGTCGGGGTGCAGCGGCTCGGCCTCGAAGGCCTGCTCGGGGTCGGTGACCGGGTCGAGCACCTCGTACTCGACGATGACGGCGGCGGCGGCCATCCGCGCGGTGTCCGGGTGGTCGGCGGCCACGGCCGCGATGGGCTCGCCGTGGTGGCGTACGACCTCGGAGGCGAACACCGGCCGGTCGGGGACGCCCCGGCCGTGGCGGGGGGTCCCGGGCACGTCCTCGTGGGTGACGACGGCCCGTACGCCGGGCATCTCACGCGCGTGGCTGGTGTCGACGGACACGATGCGCGCGTGCGCGTGCGGGGAGCGCAGGACGGCCGCCCACAGCAGGCCCTCGGCCCACAGGTCGGCGGCGTACGGGAAGGTGCCCTCGGTCTTGGCGCGGGCGTCGGCGTGCGGCAGGGAGGCGCCGAGGCCGTGCGGCCATCCGCCCTCGGTCTCGGCGGCGGGTTCCGCGGCGGTGGTCGCCGTGCCGGCTTCGTTGCTCACACCTGGCCTCCGTCCTGGCCGTAGTGCTGGTCGTGCGGGTCGTGCGGTCCCGGGGTGCCGTGCGGCGGTGTGCCGTACGGGCCGGGCGCGCCGTACGCGTCCGGTGCGTCGCCGTAGCCGCCGGGAGCGGCCCGCGGCGTGTCGAACGCCCCCGGCGCCTCGAACGCCGACGGGTTGACGCCGCCGGCGCCGGGGCCCGCCTGATGGGGGATACGGGCCTCGCCCGCGTCCGTCTCGGTGTCGGCTCCGTGCGAGGCCTCGCGTTCGGCGACGACCTCCTGGACGGCCTGCAGGACGCCCCGGTAGCCGGAGCAGCGGCAGAGGTTGCCGCACAGCGCCTGCCGCGTCTCCAGCTCGGTCGGCGCGGGGTTGCCCTCCAGCAGGTCGTGCAGGGTCATCGCCATGCCCGGCACGCAGAAGCCGCACTGCACGGCACCGCACCGGGCGAGCGCGCGCTGCACGTCGGAGGGCTGTCCGTCGGCGGCCAGGCCCTCGACCGTGCGCACCTCGCTGCCGGCCGCGGTCACCGCCGGGACCAGGCAGGAGGCCACCAGGCGTCCGTCGACCTGGACGTTGCAGGCCCCGCACTCGCCCTGCGAGCAGCCGTCCTTGGCGCCCGCGAGTCCGAGCCGCTCCCGCAGGACGTACAGCAGCGACTCGCCGATCCAGGCGTCGGTGACGGGCCGGTCGGCGCCGTTGACGCGCAGGACGTACGAGGCGAGCGGGTGGTCGTCGTGCGGCGGGAGGGGCGCGGTGTGCTCCTGGGCCGCCTCGGGAGCGGGGCCGTCGGCGGGTGCCTCCGCTGCCTCGGCGGCGGTCTCGCCTTCGGGCGTGTCGTCCTCGTCCGGATGCGGATGCGGTTCGGCGGCGTCGGCCGGTTCCTCCGCCACGGCCGCTACGGCTGCCTCGGCGGGGTTCTCCGGTGCCGCCGGGGCGGCGGTCGGGGGCGTGTCCGGCGGGGCGGGCGTGGCGGGGGCTGTGGCGGCCTGCGGGGCCTCGGCCGGGACCTCGGGGCCCTCATGGCCTGCCGGGCCGTCAGCGGGGCGCTCAGGGGCCCCCGCGGGGCCGTGTCCGTCCGTGTCCGCCGCCACCCGCTGCTCGGCGGGCGCGGCGAACTCCCCGGGGTGCCCGGCCTGGACCTGCGCGACGGAGTCGCCCGGGTGGACGGCGCCGGCGTGCTTCCGGAGCCCGTCCGGGTGCCCGGTGCCCGCCTGGCCGGCCTGCTCGTCGCCGGTGCCGGCCTGGTCGTCCGGGCGGCCGGCCGCGGACCGTCCGGTCTCCTCGTGGCCGGCACGATCGTGCCCGTACCGCTCCTCGGGCGCGTATCCCTGCTCGTCCGGCGCGTACCCCTGCGCCGGCGCGCCGCCGGGGCCGGGCTCGGCCGGACCGCCCGCGGGGTGCGCGTCGGTGTGGTCGGGCAGGGCGGGGTGGCCGGTGTCCGCGGGCCGGTTCCAGGGGCGGCCCGTGTCCTGTGTCGCCCACGGCGCGGGCGCGCCGCCGGGCAGGGTGGCCGGCGGGGTGCCGCCCCACTGCTCGACCAGGGAGGACGTGGTGAACTCCCCTGACTCGTCCGGAAGATCACCGCCGGCGACCGGGATGGACCACTGCCCGGTGACGTCGTGCCCGGGTGCGGCCGGGGCCGCGGGCTCCTCGAAGGTCCAGTGCTGCGTCGCACCGGGCTGGTAGGTGAACCGGTCGTCCGCGGCGGGCACCTGGGGTGTGGCGTTCGGGTCGGGCCACTCGGCGCCGCCCGCGGGCGCGGTCCAGGTCCCGGCCGAGCCGGGGTCCCCGGTGCCGGGGGCGGCCGTTATCCGCGGCGGCACATAGCCGTGACCCGGCGCGGCCAGCGGGCTGTCGCCGGACAGCAGGGCGTCGATGCCGCCCTCGGGGAGCTTGACGAAGGCGGTGGCGCCGTCGTCGTAGTCGCCCTGGGGCAGCGGGTCCCAGCGTCCGCCGCCCTGGGGCGTGCCCTCTCCGTGCTGGTCGTCGGTCACGACAGCGCCCTCCCCAGTGCTCGTCGGGCCAGTGCGGCGACGGTGCGCCGCAGGTGCAGTACGGCGGGCGGAAGCGGGGCCACCGAGCCGTCGGGCTCCGGTGCCGGGTCCGGGATGCAGGCCGCGGCGACGTACTCGCCGAAGGCGTTCAGGGCCTCCGGGACGAGCGCGCGGTCGTTGTCCCAGTCGATCAGCTGGGCGACCCACTGCTCGGCCTCCAGGGGCCTGAGCGGCATCGGCGCTATGGCGCCGACGGCGCACCGCACTCCGCGCCGGGCGGGGTCGAGGACGAGGGCCACGGAGGCCAGCGCGCGGCCCGGTCCGGTGCGCCCGGTGGCCTTCAGGAAGACCTGCGGGGCGTGCAGCAGCGGCACGCGCACGTAGCCGATGAGCTCGCCGCCGCGCAGCATCTCCATGCCGGCCAGCAGGTGCGACACCGGGATCTCCCGGCGGGCTCCGCCCGGGCCCGCGATGATCAGCGTCGCCTCCAGGGCGGCCAGCACCGGCAGCGCGTCCCCGGTGGGGGAGGCGGAGGCGATGTTGCCGCCGAGGGTGCCCGCGTTGCGGATGTGCGGCGGGCCCGCGGCGCGCGCGGCGGCCGCGAGCGCCGGGATCAGGGCCGCGAAGTCGGGGCGGCCCATGCGTGCGTGCGTGAGGCCCGCGCCGAGCAGCGCGTGGCCGTCCTGGTACTGCCAGCCCCGGATCTCGCTGATCCGCCCGAGACCCACCAGGGCGGTGGGCCTGAGCTGACCGGAGTTGACGGCGGCCATCAAGTCGGTGCCACCCGCGACGGGCACGGCGGCGGGCATGGCCGCGAGGGCCGCCACCGCCTCGTCCAGCGTCGTGGGCAGCGTGACGGCCTGCGCCGCCTGCGGTGCGTGCGTGGTCAAACCGGCTGCCCCTTCCCGCTGCCCCACTGGTCCCACCTGTGTGGCCGTACGGTACGTGCTCACAGGGCGGACGTGGCAACTCTGGCACATCTTCGCAACGGCCGAACGCGGGGGTCCGCTAGGAGGCATTCGCCCACCTCACCACGGAGATGGTCCGTTTTCGCACGCCATCACCGGTGCGCACCGATTGACACTCTTCGGTGACTCTTGGAGCGAATTTCCATTACATGTTCGCAGCGGTCATGCGTTCGGGGCGGTCACTTGTTCGGCGGCCGCCCCTCGATCGGGCGACCCGGGACGCCGGGGCGCTTCTGCCACGGCCGGGGCCCGGCGGGCGGCCGGTAGGCGACCCCGAGGGCGTCGAGGCGCGCGTAATGGGCGGCCATCCGGCGTTCGAAGCCGGCGAAGTCCCGTTCCTCCGGGGCGGGCAGCCGGCTCCAGGCCACCTCGGCGAAGGCCGCGAGCCGGGGGAAGGTCTGGTAGTCCACGCGGGCGGCGTCCTCCATCACCTCGGTCCAGACGTTGGCCTGAGTGCCCAGCACATGCCGGGCCTCCTCCTCGGTGAGCCCGGGCGGGACGGGTTCGAACCGGTAGACGTCCTCCAGGGTGCGCACGAACCCGATCGGCACCGGCTCGTCCTCGCCCGGGGCCTGACGGTGGTCCAGGTAGACGTACTGTTCCGGACACATGACGACGTCGTGGCCGGCCCGCGCGGCCGCGATCCCGCCGCCGTAGCCGCGCCAGGACGACACCGCGGCCCCTGGGGCGAGTCCGCCCTCCAGGATCTCGTCCCAGCCGATGAGCCGCCGTCCGCGCGCGGACAGCCACGCGTCGAAGTGCCCGATGAACCACGCCTGCAGCTCGTCCTCGTCGGCCAGACCGAGGTCCGCGATGCGGTTCTTGGCGGTCACCGACCCGCTCCACTGCTCCTTGCGGCACTCGTCGCCGCCGACGTGGATGAACTGCGAGGGGAACAGTTCCAGGATCTCCTCGAACACTCCCTCGTAGAAGCGCAGCGTGTTGTCGGTGGGGGCCAGTACGTTGGAGGAGATCCCCCAGGTGTCCCACACGGAGAGGGCGGTGGTGTCGATGACGTCGGTGTTGCCGAGTTCCGGGTACGCGGCGATGGCGGCCTGCGAGTGGCCCGGTACGTCGATTTCCGGGACGACGGTGATATGCCGCTCGGCGGCGTAGGCCACGATCTCCCGGATGTCGTCCTGGGTGTAGTAACCCCCGTGCGGCTTCTCCTCCCACAGCGGCGAGGCACGGTGACCGAATTTCGTCCGCGACCGCCAGGAGGCGGTCTCCGCGAGCCTCGGGTGGCGCTCGATCTCGATCCGCCAGCCCTGGTCGTCCGTCAGATGGAAGTGGAAGACGTTGAGTTTGTGCGCGGCCATCACGTCCAGGTAGCGCAGCACGCCTTCCTTGGGCATGAAGTGCCGGGCCACGTCGAGGAGGAGACCGCGCCAGCGGAACCGCGGGGAATCGTCGATGATCCGGTACGGGACGCCGACGGTGCGGCCGGGGCGTACGGGCGCGCGCCGGAACGCCTCGGGACCAAGGAGTTGACGCAGGGTCTGCGCACCCCAGAAGACGCCGGCCGGGTCACCGCCACGGATCTCCACACCCTGGTCGGCGGCCACGCTCAGGCGGTAGGCCTCCGGCTCCAGCGAGCCGTCCAGGAGCAGGCGTACGCCGTCGCGGGCGTCCTCTGGGCCGGGCCGCAGCGGCAGCCCCAGGGCCGCGCCGAGCGCGCTGCGCAGCCAGCGTTCCGTGGTCTCCGTGCCCGGAGCCGCCCACAGGGTGGTGTCGCCGTCCAGCGGGACGCCAGGGCCCATCGGTTCCTGGACGGCGTGCGGCGCCGGAATCAGATCCGTCATGTTCAGTCCTTCACCTGATCGGCAAGGTGGTCCGGAAGCGGAAACGGAATCGCGTGAGGATGGTCGCGGCAAGCAGGCGATGAAGGCGGTCAGGCGGTCGGCACCGAAACGATCGATCACCATTCGTTGCAATATGTGCAATGACTATTTCGCCCTGCACAACACTCAGGCTAAGGACTGCATGGACATGGCGACAAGAGGCCTGAGCCACTCCGCCCGGAAAACGCGAAGACCCCCGGGGCGCGCGTGTCGCACGCGTGCACCCCAGGGGTCTCGCGAAGACTCAGACCGACGGGCGGACCGCCACAGGACCGGCTACTTCTTGTCGCCGCCCTTGTCGTCGCCACCGCTGCCCATGGACTCGTAGATCTCCTTGCACATGGGGCACACGGGGTACTTCTTCGGGTCGCGGCCCGGCACCCAGACCTTGCCGCACAGCGCCACGACGGGGGTGCCGTCGAGGGCGCTCGCCATGATCTTGTCCTTCTGGACGTAATGGGCGAAGCGCTCGTGGTCGCCGTCGCCGTGGGACACCTGTGGCGTCGGCTCTACGAGGGTCCCCGTACCAGTCCCGCGCTCGGGCTCAAGAGTGCTCATACCAGACAGGGTACTGAAGCGCACCCGCATCAGTTGAGCGAAGGGTCGTCCGGATACGTGGCCACCATGGCCAGTTCGTTGCGCTGGCGGCGCAGGACCTCGCGCCAGAGTCTCTCCGGGGCCGGCGAGGAGACGTCTCCGGGCTCGGACTCGACCACGTACCAGGCACCCTCGACCAGCTCGTCCTCCAGCTGACCGGGGCCCCAGCCGGAGTATCCGGCGAAGATCCGCAAGGACCCGAGGGCCGCGGCGAGCAGTTCGGGCGGGGCCTCCAGGTCGACCAGGCCGATCGCGCCGTGCACCCGGCGCCAGCCGAGCGGTGCGAGGTCGCCGTTCGCGCCGCCCGGGATGACCGCGACGCCGAGCGCCGAGTCCAGCGAGACCGGGCCGCCCTGGAACACCACACCGGGCTCACCGGCGAGGTCGGCCCAGCCCTCCAGGATGTCGCCCACGTCCACCGGCGTGGGGCGGTTGAGGACGACACCGAGGGAACCCTCCTCGTCGTGGTCGAGAAGGAGCACCACCGCGCGGTCGAAGTTCGGGTCCGCCAGGGCGGGAGTGGCCACGAGCAGCCGCCCTGTGAGCGAGGACACCTCGGTCATGCCAGACATGATCCCGCATCTTCCCCTTCAGTGGGGAGCCAATCGGAGCCGGGGAGTGAACGCAGCTCAGGGAGCACGGAAGCGCCCTGGGCGCACACCCGCGACCGGCGGCCGGGCGGTGACCCCATGTGCCCGAAAGGGAACGGTTCGTGTTGTGACACAGCTATGACGTGGCTGGACGGTACGGGGACTTACGGACGGGGGGTAATCGGCGATTACCCTGTCTTCCCGGCCCCTGCGCATGTGATCGGCCGGACCCTGCCCAACTCATCGGAACGCGAGATACATGACCGTCAACGACGATGTCCTCCTTGTCCACGGCGGAACCCCGCTGGAGGGCGAGATCCGTGTCCGCGGTGCGAAGAACCTCGTACCGAAGGCCATGGTCGCCGCCCTGCTGGGCAGCGCGCCGAGCCGACTGCGCAACGTTCCCGACATCCGTGACGTGCGGGTCGTCCGCGGCCTGCTCCAGCTGCACGGCGTGACGGTCCGTCCGGGCGACGAGCCCGGCGAGCTGGTGCTCGACCCGACGCATGTCGAGAGCGCCAACGTGGCTGACATCGATGCCCACGCGGGGTCGAGCCGTATCCCGATCCTGTTCTGCGGCCCGCTGCTGCACCGTCTCGGGCACGCGTTCATCCCGGGCCTCGGCGGCTGCGACATCGGCGGCCGTCCCATCGACTTCCACTTCGACGTGCTGCGGCAGTTCGGCGCGACGATCGAGAAGCGCGCGGACGGACAGTACCTGGAGGCCCCGCAGCGGCTGCGCGGTACGAAGATCCGGCTGCCGTACCCGTCCGTGGGCGCGACCGAGCAGGTGCTGCTGACGGCCGTACTCGCCGAGGGCGTCACCGAGTTGTCCAACGCGGCCGTCGAGCCGGAGATCGAGGACCTCATCTGCGTGCTGCAGAAGATGGGCGCGATCATCGCGATGGACACCGACCGCACGATCCGCATCACCGGTGTGGACAAGCTCGGCGGCTACACCCACCGCGCCCTGTCGGACCGCCTGGAGGCGGCGTCCTGGGCGTCGGCGGCGCTCGCGACCAACGGCAACATCTACGTCCGCGGCGCCCAGCAGCGCTCGATGATGACGTTCCTGAACACCTACCGGAAGGTGGGCGGTGCCTTCGAGATCGACGACGAGGGCATCCGTTTCTGGCACCCTGGCGGCCAGTTGAAGTCCATCGCGCTGGAGACGGACGTCCACCCCGGTTTCCAGACCGACTGGCAGCAGCCGCTGGTCGTGGCCCTCACGCAGGCCACGGGCCTGTCCATCATCCACGAGACGGTCTACGAGTCCCGTCTGGGCTTCACCTCGGCCCTGAACCAGATGGGCGCCCACATCCAGCTCTACCGCGAGTGCCTGGGCGGCTCCGACTGCCGCTTCGGCCAGCGCAACTTCCTGCACTCCGCGGTCGTCTCCGGACCCACCAAGCTGCAGGGCGCCGACCTGGTCATCCCCGACCTGCGCGGCGGCTTCTCGTACCTGATCGCGGCCCTGGCCGCCGAGGGCACGTCCCGCGTCCACGGCATCGACCTGATCAACCGCGGCTACGAGAACTTCATGGAGAAGCTCGTGGAACTCGGCGCGAAGGTGGAACTGCCGGGCAAGGCGCTCGGCTGACCCTCGCACACGCCAAAGGGCGGCCCCCCTCGGCAAGAGGGGGGCCGCCCTTTTCGGCGTCTTCACCTGAGGCGCCCCAAGGGGGCGCGGGGAACTGCGCGACCGGCCTCGACGGGCCCGCAGTCACCCACGGCGCTCCACCGAACGGCGCTCAGTGGACCGGCGCTCACAGCGGAGCGCTCACGCCTACTTGCCCTTGGCCGCTTCCTTGAGCTTGGAGCCCGCGGTGACCTTCACGCTGTAGCCGGCGGGGATGTTGATGGGCTCGCCGGTCTGCGGGTTGCGCGCGGTGCGAGCGGCACGGTGGGTGCGCTCGAAGGTCAGGAAGCCCGGGATGGTGACCTTCTCGTCGCCCTTGGCGACGATCTCGCCGACGGTCTCGGCGAACGCGGCCAGCACGGCGTCGGCGTCCTTGCGGGTCACCTCGGCGCGGTCGGCCAGCGCGGCCACCAGCTCACTGCGGTTCATGTTGTTACTCCCGTGTATTTCTTGCCGTTGGGGTGTGCCGCGCGGCGGATCCGCCCGTGGCACTGCGATGCCGATGCGCTCGCGCCCAGGGACGCATCCTGCCCCTACCTGCGGCGGTAAAGCCAATCCGGCACCCGTAGGAGTCGTGAGAACACCCTGGGGAGTCACACGAAAGGCGCCCGCCCGGCGTCACCCTAGAGCGCGCCCGGCATCAGCTGGTTCCACGACGCGCCGGTGCACGAGCCGTCGTGGTGATCCTCACAGCCTCTGCCACAGTACGACACGCCGTCACCGGGCCGACGCCCGGCCGCATCTTTTGCTTCACCTGGCCGGGCGCGTCTTGACCTGGCCGGGCGCGAGGGCGCCCGGCCGGATCCGTTCCGGGGCGGGGGCTAGGCCGTCGCCCCGGCCGCCTTCGCGGCCTCGCGGACCGCACCGGCGACCGCGCCCGCGACCTTGTCGTTGAAGACGCTGGGGATGATGTAGTTCGGGTTCAGCTCGTCCTGGCTGACCACGTCGGCCAGGGCCTGGGCGGCGGCGAGCATCATCTCGGTGTTGACGGTGCGGGACTGGGCGTCCAGCAGGCCGCGGAAGACACCCGGGAAGACCAGCACGTTGTTGATCTGGTTCGGGAAGTCGGAGCGGCCGGTGGCCACAACGGCCGCCGTCTGCCGGGCGATTGCCGGGTCCACCTCGGGGTCGGGGTTCGCGAGCGCGAACACGATGGCGCCGTCGGCCATGGCGGCCACGTCGTCGCCGTCGAGGACGTTGGGGGCCGAGACACCGATGAAGACGTCGGCGCCGCGCACGGCCTCCTTGAGGGTGCCGGTGAGGCCCTCGGGGTTGGTGTTGTCGGCGATCCAGCGCAGCGGCGAGTCGACGGGGGCGTTCACCAGGTCCTCGCGGCCGGAGTGGACGACACCGTGGATGTCGGCGACGACGGCGTTCTTCACGCCCGCGGCGAGCAGCAGCTTGAGGATGGCCGTACCGGCCGCGCCGGCGCCGGACATGACGACCCGGATGTTCTCGATCGCCTTGTCCGTGACGCGCAGGGCGTTGGTGAGGGCGGCGAGGACGACGATGGCGGTGCCGTGCTGGTCGTCGTGGAAGACGGGGATGTCGAGGGCCTCGCGCAGCCGGGCCTCGATCTCGAAGCAGCGCGGCGCGGAGATGTCCTCCAGGTTGATGCCGGCGAACCCGGGGGCGATCGCCTTGACGATCTCGACGATGGCGTCGCTGTCCTGGGTGTCCAGGCAGATCGGCCAGGCGTCGATGCCGGCGAAGCGCTTGAAGAGGGCCGCCTTGCCCTCCATGACGGGCAGCGCGGCCTTGGGGCCGATGTTGCCGAGGCCGAGCACGGCGGATCCGTCCGTCACGACCGCAACGGAGTTGCGCTTGATGGTGAGGCGGCGGGCGTCCTCGGGGTTCTGGGCGATCGCCATGCAGACGCGGGCCACACCCGGCGTGTAGACCATGGACAGGTCGTCACGGTTGCGGATGGGGTGCTTCGACGCCATCTCGATCTTGCCGCCGAGGTGCATCAGGAACGTACGGTCGGAGACCTTGCCGAGCGTGACGCCCTCGATGCCGCGGAGTTTCTCGACGATCTCGTCGGCGTGCGCGGTGGACGAGGCCGCGATGGTGACGTCGATACGGAGCTTCTCGTGACCGGACGCGGTGACGTCGAGGCCGGTCACCGAGCCTCCGGAGGACTCCACCGCGGTGGTGAGCTGCGAGACGGCGGTTCCGCTCGCGGGCACCTCCAGCCGGATGGTCATCGAGTAGGAGACGCTGGGCGCCGTTGCCATGGCCGACTTCCTCTGCTTTCACCGAGTCGCGAGTTGTGCCGTCCGATCGTCGCACCTACCCGTGAGTACGTGATAGCCGCCCGGCATTGCGGACGTTTTGTTCACAGCAGGCGCACGGTCAGGCGCGCAGTTTCGGAAAACCACTTCCACCATACGAGAAACGATCAGGTGGTGGAAGGGACATGCGTGACAAAGAAGGAGGCCCACGTCACATGTGTGTGACGTGGGCCTCCCACGCTTACGGCACCGACCCGCCATGCTCGCCTCGCGGCAAGTGGTCCCTCTCAGGGACGAAGGTTGGGCCCGGGGGCTTGGATCGAGCCGGTGCCGTAATCAGGCTAACAAACGGATGCCGGGGACCATTCCCCCCGCGGGGAGTTCACCGGAAAGTCAGTCCCTCAGCAGATCCGGCACCCCGGCCGCGTCCGGCTCGTCCCGCTCCCCCGACACCACCGTCAGCTGCTGCGTGGCCCGGGTCAGCGCCACGTACAGCACGCGCAGGCCGGCCGGGGACTCGTCGGCGATCTCCGCCGGCGAGACGACCACGGTCGCGTCGTACTCCAGGCCCTTGGCCTCCAGGCTGCCCAGCGCCACCACCCGGTCGCCGAGCCCGGCCAGCCAGCGCCGAGCCTCCTCGCGCCGGTTCATGGCGACGACCACGCCGACCGTGCCGTCCACCAGGTCCAGCAGCCGCTCGGCCTCGGCCCGCACGGTCCGCTCCAGGCCCTGCCGCACGACACGGAAGCGCGGCTCGATCCCGGTGGACCGCACGGCGGTGGGCGCCTCTGAGCCGGGCATGGCCAGCGCCAGCACCTTGGCGGCCAGCTCGGCGATCTCGGCGGGGTTGCGGTAGTTCACGGTGAGCTGGAAACGGCGCCGCGGGCGGCTGCCGAGGGCCTCGTCGCGGGCCTCGGCCGCCTCGTCCGGGTCGGACCAGGAGGACTGGGCCGGGTCACCGACGACCGTCCAGGTGGCGTGCCGGCCGCGGCGGCCGACCATGCGCCACTGCATCGGCGTGAGGTCCTGTGCCTCGTCCACGATGACGTGCGCGTACTCGGTGCGCTCCTGGGCGAGGCGCTCGGCCCGCTCCCGCTGGGTCTCCTCGCGCACCGGCATCAGTTCCTCCAGCCCGGTGAGCTGGTCCAGCGGGTCCAGCTCGCGCCGCTTCTTCGGGCGGGCCGGGGCGCCGAGGACGGCCTGCAGCTCGTCCAGCATGGCGATGTCGTGCACGGAGTGGCCGTCGCGCTGGAGCGACCGGGCCACCTTGCGGACCTCGCCGGGATTGAGGATCCGGCGGGCCCAGCGGCCGAGCCGTCTCTCGTCGGCCATCGCGGCGAGCACCGTCTTCGGCGTCAGCTCGGGCCACCAGGCGTCCAGGAAGGCGATGAAGGGGTCCTCGCCGGTGACGTCCTCGTCGAAGGAGGCGCGCAGCTCGGCGGCCAGCTCGGGGTCGGCGTGCCGGGCGGCCGCGCCGGACTTGGCCCACAGGGCGTCCAGGAGCAGCTTGCGGGCGCGCGGGCGCAGCAGGTTGACGGGCGCGGTGCCGCCGAGGGCGCTACGGCGGACGCGTTCCAGTTCCTGTGCCTCCAGCTCCAGGCGGCGGCCGAAGGCGACGACGCGGAGCCGGGTGGGAGGGCCGTCGACGGCCCGCGGTGCGCCGTCCTCGCTCTGGGCGGCCGGGCCGGCCGGGCCCAGCTCCAGCGCGCCCCTGGCGGCCTTCCGCAGCACCTTCAGCATCCGGTAGGAGCCCTTGGCGCGGGCCACGGACGGGGAGTCGTAGAGGGTGGCCTCGGCGCCGACGGTGTCCACGGCGAGTGAGCCGATCGCGCGGATCGCGACCTGGCCCTCCTCGCCGAGCGAGGGCAGCACGCCCTCGGTGTAGGCCACGAGCAGCGGGGTCGGCGAGACGATCAGGATGCCGCCCGCGTAGCGTCTGCGGTCCTGGTAGAGCAGGTAGGCGGCGCGGTGCAGGGCGACGGCGGTCTTCCCGGTGCCGGGGCCGCCCTCGACGTAGGTGATGGAGGCGGCGGGGGCGCGGATGACCAGGTCCTGCTCGGCCTGGATGGAGGAGACGATGTCCCGCATGGTGTGGCTGCGGGCCTGGCCGAGGGCGGCCATGAGGGCGCCGTCGCCGATGACGGGCAGCTCGCGGCCGTCGAGGCGGGCGGTCAGCTCGGGGCGCATCAGGTCGTCCTCGACGCCGAGGACGCGGCGCCCCTTGGACCGGATGACCCGGCGCCGTACGACCCGTCCGGGATCCACCGGCGTGGCCCGGTAGAAGGGCGCGGCGGCGGGTGCCCGCCAGTCGATGACCAGCGGCGCGTAGTCCTGGTCGAGGACGCCGATGCGGCCGATGTGCAGGGTCTCGGCGATGTCGGCGGTGTTGTCGTCCCGCACGGCGCCTTCGGCCGGTTCCACGGCGGTGTAGGCGCCGTCGGGCCCCTTCTTGCCGTCCTTGCCGAGGAGCAGGTCGATACGGCCGAAGAGGAAGTCCTCGAACTCGTTGTTGAGGCGGTTCAGGTGGATGCCGGCCCGGAAGACCTGCGCGTCGCGCTCGGCCAGCGCGCCCGGGGTGCCGACCTGGCCGCGCTTGGCCGCGTCGTTCATCAGGAACTCGGCTTCGTGGATCTTCTCTTCCAGCCGCCGGTACACCCGGTCCAGGTGTTCCTGTTCGACGCTGATCTCCCGGTCACGCACGGAATCATGTCCGTCGTGCACCGAGCCGACCGCGGACTGCTGAACCTGAGCGGCCACCGGGCCCCCTTCTGACGTGCTGGGCAGCCGTCAACCGTACGCGAAGGGGACCCGTGGAAGCTACGCGTCTACTTGGACCAGCTTCTTGCCCTCGAAGGTCACCACCTCGAAGTGGTCGATCTCGTTGGGCTTGAAGGCCGCCGCTCCGCCGATGTAGAGCGGTTTCTTGGACTCCGGGGTCGTCCCGTCCGGGATGCCGTAGCCCCAGTTCGGCACGGACCAGGAGGACATCGTCACCCGCTGGCCGTTCTTCGCGACGAGCACGAGCGAGCACTTCAGGGGGCCCTTGACGTTCTTCAGCTCCAGGACCGCCTGGGTGCCCCAGTCCTTCTGCGCCATGCCGACGGTCGCGCTGACCTGGGACGACGGGTCCGTGGCCGACTTCTTGTCGGGCATGGCGGAGAACGTGGTCTGGGCGGTGGACGCCGCGACCTGGTCTCCGCCGCCGCCCGAGCCGCTGTTGACGGCGACCGCCGCCAGCGGACCGGCGATGATCAGGGCAGCCGCGGCCGCGATCATGTAGAAGCTGCGCCTGCGCTTCTGGGCGCGCTTCTCGGCGACCTCGTCGACCAGCTTCTCCACCAGTCGCGGACTGGGCTTGGCGGACAGCGAGTCGCCGATCGCGGGAGTGCTGCCGGAGCCCGGCAGGTCCGCGAGCGCGGCCAGCATCGGCTCCATCCCGGCCAGCTCGTCCAGCTGCTGGGCGCACCACTCGCAACCGGCGAGGTGCGCTTCGAAAGCGGTCGCCTCGGCGTCGTCGAGGATCCCGAGGGCGTAGGCGCCGACGGTCTCGTGCTCACTCGGCACCGAAGATCCCGATGGGGGGCTCATAGGCCCAGACATACCCGGACCACCTGCACCGAATCCCTGCATCCCCCCGTAACCACTGCTCATCACGCCGTCACCCCCCGCTCCTCCAGTGCCAGCTTCATCGATCGCAGGGCGTAGAACACCCGAGACCGCACCGTGCCACTGGGGATACCCAGCGTCTCGGCTGCCTCATTGACCGTACGCCCCTTGAAGTACGTCTCGACGAGGACCTCCCGGTGGGCCGGGGTCAGGTCGTCGAGCGCGTCCGACAGCGTCATCAGCCACAGCGCCTTGTCGATCTCGTCCTCCGCGGGGATGACCTCCAGCGGCGACGGATCGACCTCCTGCGGCCGGGCCTGCCGGCTGCGGTGGCCGTCGATGACGATGCGGCGTGCGACCGTCACCAGCCAGGGGCGTACCGAACCGGTCGCCCGATTGAGCTGACCGGCGTTCTTCCAGGCACGGATGAGCGTTTCCTGTACGACGTCCTCGGCGCGCTGGCGGTCACCGGCGACCAGCCGAAGGACATACGCGAGCAGAGGTCCGGCGTGCTCGCGATACAGCGCACGCATCAGCTCCTCATCTGGTTCCGAGGGCTGTGAGGACATGCGATGTCGGGCCCTCGATCCACGTTCATTGGCCACGGCCGCATCCTTGCGCACGCCCACCTCCGGTGTCCGGGGGTTCCCCCAGTCGGTCGCTCGCCCACCCGTACGGAAGGGAGTGCTGAGGTGTTCAAACGCAGGTGACAGTTTTCTTCGGGGTGACGTGACGAGCGGGACATGCGCACACATTCCCACCGCGTGATCTTTGCATTTCCGACACATCGCCGGGGGTGACGGAAAATACCCGTGTAGACAGCAACGAAACCTGGTGTTACAGAAATCACTCCGCGCGCGGCGGCTCCCGGGCCCCTCAGGCGCGCGCCAGCGCGGCCCGGCGCCGGTGCCGGGCCACCCGCTCCCGGTTCCCGCAGACCTCGCTGGAGCACCACCGCCGGCGCCGCCCCCGGGAGGTGTCCAGGTACACGAGCGGGCAGTTGTCACCCTCGCACTCCCGCACGGCCGCCCGCGCCAGGGGGTCGGTGAGCAACTCCACGGCGTCCCGCGCGAGGAGCGCGAGCAGCCCCGCGCAACCGGGCGGTTCCACCAGCTCGCGGACCAGCGCGCCACCTTCGCCGCGCACGGCACGCAGGGGCGGAGGGGCGGCGCGGGCGGCCTCGTTGACCCGCCCGAGCGCCCGCGCGTACGAGGACGTGTCCGGCACCCGGGGGCCGCGCACCAACTGCCCGATATGGACGCGCAGTTCCCGGAACCCCACGAGCCAGGAGGCGTCGGCGTGACCGAGCGCCGCGCCCCGCGGCACCAGGCCGGCCCCGTCGATCCACGCGCGCAACGCCTCGACGCTGTCGAGCCGTTCGATCGGATGCGTGGTCGCGAGCAGGTCCAGACAGATCCGTCCGGCGTCGAACCGCAGCTCGTACGCGGGCGTGGCCGTACCCAGTGCCATGTGCCTGTCACCGCCTAGGCAGGAAGCGAGGGGCTCTCCTCTTCACAGTGCCCGCCCGGGGCCCCGGCCGGAACCCCTCGTACCGCGCCGGCCTGGACGCACACGCATGGAACCGCGCGCCTCGGCCATGTCCGGCAGCGGTGGGCCCCGGTTGGCTGGAGACATGACGCACACGACGCACACACGCACGACGACGGCGAGGACGGCACCGGCGGGGACCGCCGTGCTGATCGCGGCCACGGTCACCACGGGCCTGAGCGCCGGGGTCTTCTACATCTTCGCCTGCGCGGTGATGCCGGCCCTGGCCCGCAGCGACGACCGGACGTACGTCGAGGTCATGCGGAACATCGACTCCGTCATCCAGAACCCGGTGTTCTTCCTGAGCTTCATGGGGGCGCCGCTGCTGACGGGATGGTCGGCGTGGCAACTGCGCCGGACCCCCTGCGCCCGCTGGGTCCGGGCGGCCCTGCTGTCGTACGCCCTGGTCTTCCTCGTCACGATGGCGTTCAACATCCCGCTGAACAACGCCCTTGCCGCGAACGGCGCCCCCTCCGCTCTGCGCGCGCACTTCGAGGGCCCCTGGGTGGCGTGGAACGTGGTGCGGGCGCTGGGCTCGACGCTGGCGCTGGGCCTCCTGGCCCGTGCGCTGACGCTGCACGGCCGTCCCGGCCGCTCCGCGTAGCCGGGACCCGGCGACCACGCGCGCGACCCGTGCCGGGCGGACGCAAAGATCCGCACAACCGTTCTGGCCCGTCAGAGGTCTCCCGGATGCAATCAACCGAGTTCTCAGAGTTCTCACATGGGGGGAACGGACGTGCGCAGCCACCTCCGTCACGCCGTCGTGATCGCCGCCGCGGCCACGACGATCACGGCTCTCACCGGGGGCCTGCTGGTCTCCACCGGCACCCAGGCCCGGGCCGCCACCACCACGGGTCCCGCGCCCACCCGGTACGCCGACGACTTCAACGGTGACGGGTACCACGACCTCGCGATCGGCGCCCCGGACGGCGCGGTCAACGTCTCCGGCCCGGACGGGAACCCCGCCAAGGCCCTGAACGCCGGTTACGTCACTGTCTCGTACGGCTCGAAGTACGGCGCCCAGAAGACCGGCCTGAAGGCCGTCACCCAGAACAGCCCCGGCGTGCCGGGCGACGCGGGGCAGGACCACCGGTTCGGCCGGACGCTCGCCAACGGCGACTTCAACGGCGACGGCTACGCGGACCTCGCGGTCGCCTCGCGTTCCCAGAACGTCGACGAGGTCACCCTGCTCTGGGGCAGCCCCACCGGCCTCAAGGGCGGCACCCGGATGCCCGGCGGCGACACGGCGCCCGGGTTCGGCGCGGTGCTGAAGACCGGCGACTTCACCGGAGACGGGAAGACCGACCTGATCGTCGGCTACTCCACGTCGATCCGCCTGTTCCGGGGCCCCTTCAAGGCGGACGGCTCGCCCGCCTCCGTCCAGCCGGTGGACGTGGGCGCCTCGTTCCTCTACGGCGGCGCCCAGAAGCGGCTGGCCGTGGGCCGGATCAACAAGGGCGCCACCGACGACCTCGTGGTGCTCGGCGAGAACCGCAGGCGGGGCCGGGTGCTGCTCGGCGGCGCGTCCGGGCTGCGCCGGACCGCGGCCACCGTCCCGGGCGGCGAGAGCGTCGCGATCGCCGACTTCGACAAGGACGGGTACGGCGACATCGCGGTGGGCGACCCGGCGTACGAGACGGGCGCCGAGCGCCGCGCGGGCCGGATCCAGATCAGCTATGGCGCCTTTGGCGGCGTGGACGAGAACCGCAGCACCAAGGCGTTCACCGAGGACAGCACCGGCATCCCGGGCGGCGTGGAGGCGGAGGACAACTTCGGCGCCGACATCGCCGCGGGCGACCTCGACCGGGACGGCTACGCCGATCTGGTGGTCGGCGCCCCCGGCGAGCGGCACCCCACCTGCGAACACTGCTACATCAGCGGGGGCGGCATGTACGTGCTCAAGGGTTCGGCCAAGGGGGTGACCGGCACGGGTGCCGCGTTCTACGGCTACGACGCGGCCGGCCTGCCCCGCCCCGCCGGCGTCTACCGCATCCCCCACCTGCTCAGGATCACCGACCTGAACGGGGACAGGCAGCCCGAGATCACCTTGCCGGTCCAGGCGGACACGCCTGAGGTGTGGTCGGTCGGGACGAAGGACGGCAAGGTCGCCGGGAGCACGCCCACCCGCGTGGTGAAGCCTCCGGTCGACTCCCGGCTCGCGTGGGCCGGGAACGAGTTCGGCGTGTTCACCGGCTGACCGTCCGGCGCGCTGCCGCCGCGTCGCCTCGCGCGGGAGTACGCGGACGCCTGGGCGGGCCGGCCTTCGCCGACCGCTACGCGTCCGCGTACTTCGCGTCGCTCGCCGGGTCCAGCGCCAGCCGGTAGCCCCGCTTGACCACCGTCTGGATCAGCTTCGGTGCGCCGAGGGCCGTGCGCAGGCGGGCCATCGCCGTCTCCACCGCGTGTTCGTCGCGGCCCGCGCCCGGCAGCGCGCGCAGGAGGTCCGCTCGGGGGACGACCCAGCCCGGGCGCCTGGACAGCGCCCGCAACAACGCCATGCCCGCCGGCGGGACCGGCTTCAGGGCGCCGTCGACGAGGACCGCGTGGCCCCGGATCTCCACCCGGTGGCCGGCGACCGGCAGGGCGCGGGCGCGGGCCGGGAGTTCCTGGCAGAGGAGTTGGACGAGGGGGCCCAGACGGAAGCGCTCCGGCTGGACCGTGTCCACGCCGTGCGCCTGCAGGGGGAGGGCGGTCACCGGGCCCACGCAGGCCGGCAGGACGTCGTGGGTCAGGGCCGACAGCAGCTCGGGCAGGAGGCCCCGGTCCTCGGCGCGGGTCAGCAGGGACGCGGCGGCCGGGGCGCTGGTGAAGGTGAGGGCGTCCAGGGACCGGTTGACGGTGGCGTCCAGGAGGCGGTCCAGCGGGGTGATGTCCTCCGGGGGCATCCAGCGGTACACCGGCACCGGGACGACCTCCGCCCCGCCGGCCCGCAGGGACTCGACGAATCCCGGGAGCGGCTCACCGTGCAGCTGGACGGCGACACGGCGCCCGTCGACGCCCTCCTCCAGGAGCCGGTCCAGCACCTCGGCCAGGGACTCCGAGGAGGGCGACCACTCCTCCGTCAGACCGGCCGCCCGGATCGCCCCCTTGACCTTGGGGCCCCGGGCCAGCAGCTCCGCGCCGCGCAGCCGCCCGAGCAGGTGCTCGCCGAGCCCCCAGCCGTCGGCGGCCTCGATCCAGCCCCGGAAGCCGATCGCCGTGGTGGCCACGACCACGTCCGGCACCTGGTCGATGATCTCCTTGGTGGCGGCGAGGAGTTCACTGTCGTCGGCGAGCGGCACGATGCGCAGGGCGGGGGCGTGCAGGACGGCGGCACCGCGCCGCTGGAGCAGGGCGCCCAGCTCGTCGGCCCGGCGCGCGGCGGTGACGCCCACGGTGAATCCCGCGAGCGGACCGTGCTCGGGGGCTCCGGGTTGCTGCTCTTCGTCGTACATGGGCTCTCCTAGCTGACCGGCACGCCGAGCGAGCCTGTCAACGGCGCGTGACAGGCTCGGTTCGGCTTGATGTCCCCGGTGTTACGTCACACTTCCGCGTAGCTGAGCTGCGTCTTCGTCTCCGAAGCCGCCACTGTCACAGCCTGCCCCGCCGGGCGGCGAAGGTATACGGCCCACGTCACCGCGAAGCAGAGGGCGTAGAAGGCGAGGAAGGCGACGAACGCTCCGGTGCCGGTGCCGTAGGACAGGAAGGACTGGCGGAAGGCGAGGTTGATGCCGACGCCGCCGAGTGCGCCGACCGCGCCGATCAGGCCCATGGAGGCACCGGACAGGCGACGGCCGTGGGCCACGGCCGCTTCCCCGGTCAGGCCCTTGGCCAGGGCCTTGTTCTGGAAGATGCCCGGGATCATCTTGTACGTCGAGCCGTTGCCGAGGCCGCTGAGCACGAACAGGACGACGAAGACGGACACGAACACCGGCAGCGACTTCTGGGTGCTCGCGACGATCAGGACGCCCGTCGCGGCGGCCATGCCGACGTAGTTCCACAGGGTGATGCGGGCGCCGCCGTACCGGTCGGCGAGCCGGCCGCCGAGGGGGCGGATCAGGGAGCCGAGCAGCGGGCCGATGAACGTGAGGTAGGCCGCCTGGAGCGGGGTGCGGCCGAACTGGATCGTCAGGACCTGGCCGAAGGCG
The DNA here is from genome assembly GCF_000725475.1 of Streptomyces durhamensis. Taxonomy (NCBI): domain Bacteria; kingdom Bacillati; phylum Actinomycetota; class Actinomycetes; order Kitasatosporales; family Streptomycetaceae; genus Streptomyces; species Streptomyces durhamensis. The sequence goes on along the minus strand of NZ_JNXR01000002.1, from coordinate 73,036 downwards.
AAGCTGTAGCCGATGAAGGAGCCGAAGGTGCCGACGTAGAGGAACGACATGATCCAGGTGTGGGCGTCCCGGGCGGCGTCCTTGGCCGCGCCGGTGTCGTTCTTCACCGTCGCCAGGTTGTCCATGAAGGAGGCGGCGCACACGGCGGCCACGACGATCAGCGGGATGTAGATGCCGAGCAGCACGCGCGGGCCGCCGCTCGCGCCGATGACCGCGAGGGCGACGAGCTGGATGACGGGCACGCCGATGTTGCCGCCGCCCGCGTTGAGACCCAGTGCCCAGCCTTTCTTCCGCAGCGGGAAGAAGGCGTTGATGTTGGTCATGGACGAGGCGAAGTTGCCACCGCCGATCCCGGCCAGGAGCCCGACCAGGAGGAACGTGGTGAAGGACGTACCCGGCTTCATCACGGTGAACGCGGCGACCGTCGGGACGAGCAGCAGGCCCGCCGAGATCACCGTCCAGTTGCGGCCGCCGAAGACGGCGACGGCGAAGGTGTAGGGCACGCGGACGACTGCGCCGACGAGCGTGACCACCGAGGTCAGCAGGAACTTGTCGGCGGGGGTGAGGCCGTACTCCGGGCCCATGAAGAGGACCAGGACGGACCACATGGTCCAGATCGAGAAGCCGATGTGCTCGGAGAGCACCGAGAACCAGAGGTTCCGGTTGGCGGTCCGCTCCCCGCCCTCCTTCCAGAACCCCTCGTCCTCCGGGTCCCAGCGCTCGATCCAGCGGCCACTGCGACGGGTTGGGGCTGGGGCTGGAGCTGGAGCTGTCATCACGCCTCCACGGGATCCGGGCTGCTCTGCCGTACGACTGACTGAGCCCGAAGGTAGGGAGGGCGCGTTTCCTGCCTGTGGCTGTGGGTGACCGCGAGGGAACTTTGCTCTCACTCGGGGATCCGGCGCCCGGTGAGGGTCATCCCGCGCTGCGCATGACCTCACCGTCGACGGCTGGAATCCATCCCTCGGCGGGCCGCCGCAGCCAGCCGTGCGCCCGGGCCAGCTCGGCCGCCGCCCGGCGCAGCGCGTCCAGCGCGGGATGGGCCAGCCCCTTCCGCCACACCAGGGAGACCGGCGACAGCGGGACGGGATCGACGAGGGGCCGGCGAACCGTGCGGGGCAGGGCCGGGAAGTCCACCACGGCCAGCACCGGATGACGGGTCTTGGCCATGATCCGCTCGAACTCCTCGTCCCCGACGGCCAGCGGAAGGGGGGCGGCGAGCCGGATGCCGCGCCCCTCGAAGAGCCGGCAGGCCAGGTCGGTCCACTCCCCGGTGCGCGGGTTCCCGGCACCGGCGTACACCGTCTCGCCGGCCAGCGCGGCCAGCGGTACCTCGGGGAGGGCGGCCAGCGGATGGTCCTCGGGCAGGACGACGGCCATCGGCTCGTAGCGCACCGGCTGCTGCTCCAGCGCGGACCGCAGCGCCGGGTCCAGGCCGGCGAACCGGCCGAAGGAGGCGTCCAGCCGGCCGGCCAGCAGTTCGGCGGCGGCTCCGGTCAGGCCGCTCTCGTAACGGGCCATCAGCTCGCAGTCGGGGGCGAGTTCACGGGCCCGGCGCAGTACCCGGCGGCCGGTGGCCAGGCCGGGCGAGTTGAGGTCCACCAGCAGCGGGCGCGACTGGCCGGGGGCGAAGGCGGCGAGCAGGTCGTCCTCGGCGGCGAGGACCCGCCGGGCGTGCGGCAGCAGCCGTGCGCCGTCCGCGGTCAGCGTCACCTGCCGGGTCGTCCGCACGAACAGCTCCGCGCCCAACTCCCGCTCCAGCCGCCGCACATCCCGGCTGAGTGCCTGCTGGGCGACGTACAGGCGGGCCGCGGCACGGGTGAAGTGCAACTCCTCGGCGACGGTGACGAAGGCACGCAGGAGACGGGGATCGACGTGGGCGGGAGCGGGCATGGCAGGGAACTTACAACACAGGTGCGTGAATTGGCGTCCGGAAGGTGTTGGACCCCTTGATCCACTCGGGGCGAGGGTGGGTCCATGCCCTCCGTCATACCCACCGCCGGCGGCTACCGCCGCCTCTTCGCCCTGCCCGGCACCCGCGCCTTCACCGCCGGCAACCTCCTCGCCCGGCTGCCCATGGGCATGTTCAGCGTGAGCGCCGTCGTGATGATCGCCGGGTCGCGGGGGTCGTACGCGCTGGCCGGTGCCGTCACCGCGACCGGTCTCGCGGCGACCGCGGTGGCCGGGCCGTGGATCGCCCGGCTCGTCGACCGGCACGGGCAGGCCCGGGTGGCCGTACCGGCCACGCTCGCGTCCGTGCTCGGCAGCCTCGCGCTGCTGCTGTGCGTACGCTACGGCGCCCCGGACTGGACCTTGTTCGCCGCGTACGCCGGCACCGCGGCCACCCCGAACATCGGCGGCCTGTCCCGCGCCCGCTGGGCGCATCTGCTGCGTGCCGACCCCGGCGCGCTGCACACCGCGAACTCCTTCGAGCAGGCCGCGGACGAGCTGTGCTTCATGCTCGGCCCGGTGCTGGCCGCCTTCCTCACCGGCACGTTCTTCCCGGAGGCGGGCACGCTCGTGGGTGCCGTGCTGCTGCTGGCCGGCATGCTGCTGTTCACCGCGCAGCGGGCCACCGAGCCGCCGCCGCGGGCCCGTTCGCAGGCGCCCTCGCCGCTGCGCAGCCCGGGCATCCCGCCGCTGCTGGCCTGTTTCCTCGCGACCGGCGCGGTGTTCGGCTCGATGGAGGTGGTCACGATCGCGTACGTCGACGCGCAGGGACACCGCACGGCGGCCGGCGCGGTCCTCGCGCTGCAGGCGGCGGGCTCGTGTGTGGCGGGGCTGGTGTACGGGGCGCGGGAGCGGGCGCGGGTGCGCTTCTCCTGGTGTCTGGCGGCCATGGCCGTGCTGATGACGCTGCCCTGGCTCGCGGCCGCCACCCGGTCCCTTCCGGTGCTGGCGGGGGCGCTGCTGGTGGCGGGGATGGCGACGGCGCCGACGATGGTGACGGCGATGACGCTGGTGCAGCGGCGGACCCCGGCGGACCGCCTCAACGAGGGGATGAGCCTGGTGGTGACCACCCTGCTCACGGGGATCGCCTGCGGCTCGGCGACGGGGGGCTGGGCGGCGGAGCACCTGTCCCCCACGCTCGGGTACGCCGTACCGGTGACCGCCGCCGCCCTCGCATGGGGACTGGCCTGGCTCACCCGCGCCGGCGGGGTACGCCCCTAGGGCCGGGTCCCCATGGCGAAGGCCCCGCCGCTCGGAAGCGACGGGGCCTTGCCCACATGGGGTGAACCCCCGGAGGGGCTTGGTGGAGATGGCGGGAATCGAACCCGCGTCCAACGGTGCGGAATCAGGGCTTCTCCGTGTGCAGTCCGCTTCGCTTTTCTCAGCCCCGGCGATCACGCGAACAAGTCGCCGACGGGCTCAGTCACTGTTTGGTTTCCCTCTTCACCCCGTGACCGGGATCAAGGTTTAGTCCCCTAGCTGATGCCAGGATCCGGGTCGGGAACAGCCCCGGGCTGACACTTCGCAAGTCGCTACTTAGGCAGCGAGGGCGAAGGAATCGCGCTTGGTGTTGGCGATTATTTTTTGCGACATATGGTTTACGAGATCATTGCCGCTTCCTCGACACGCTTCCCCTGCTTCGACAGCCGCTGTCGAAACCGATCATCCCCATGTTGCTGTATTTAATTTACAACAGTTCGATCCCTCCGAAGAGGGGGCGTGCACCCTCTGTGGAGTGCGGTGCCATCGTACGTGACCAACGCACGCCGATGCCAGCTTATTCCCGGCGGCCCGGCTAGACGCCTCGCTGCCGCCGCTTCGCCGCCGCGATCGCCCGGTCCGACTCCCGCCGGTCCTGCTTCTCCCGCAGCGTCTGGCGCTTGTCGTACTCCTTCTTGCCCCGTGCGAGCGCGATCTCGGCCTTCGCCCGGCCGTCCTTGAAGTAGATGGCCAGGGGCACGATCGTGTGACCCGTCTCCTGAGACTTCGACTCCAGCTTGTCGATCTCCTCGCGGTGCAGCAGCAGCTTGCGCTTGCGGCGCGCGGAGTGGTTGGTCCAGCTGCCCTGGTGGTACTCGGGGATGTGGGCGTTGTGCAGCCACGCCTCACCCCGGTCGACCTGGACGAAGCCGTCGGTCAGAGAGGTCCGTCCCTCGCGCAGCGACTTGACCTCGGTGCCGGTGAGCACGAGCCCGGCCTCGTAGGTGTCGACGATCGCGTAGTCGTGCCGGGCCTTCTTGTTCTGGGCGACGATCTTGCGCTTGCCGCCCTTCTCGCCGTCCCTGGCCTTCGCGGCCCCGCTGCCCTGCTTGGGCTGGGACTCCTTCGGTACGTACATTCCCTTGCTCATAGTGCCGACCATTTTCGCACCACACAGGGGGTGTGAGTACAGCCGATTACGGAGCGCCGCACGGGGTGTGACTAGCTAGGAGGGGTCGCCCAGGCCCGTGAGGACCGTCTGCGCCCTCGGCAGGGCCTCCCGCGGCGCCGCCTCCAGGTCGGGGGTGATGCCCCGGCCGTCGACGGCGTGACCCGAGGGGGTGCGGTAGTGGCCGACGGTCAGCTCGGCCACCGAGCCGTCGGGGAGTTTCGTCGGCATCTGGATGGAGCCCTTGCCGAAGGTGCGCGAGCCGATCACCACCGCGCGGCCCCGGTCCTGCAGGGCGCCGGTGAGCAGTTCGGCCGCGCTCATCGTGCCGCCGTCGACCAGGGTGACCAGCGGCCGGGAGGTGTCGCCGCCGGGGTCGGCGTGCAGGGAGCACGGGGCGCCGTCGACGTCGTAGGTGGCGACCAGGCCGCCGTCGAGGAAGGCGGAGGAGGTCTCCACCGCCTCGGTGACCAGGCCGCCGGAGTTGCCGCGCAGGTCGAGGACGATCCCGGTGTCGGCCGGGGCCTGCCGTACCGCGGTGCGGACGGCGCCCCCGGTGCCCTTGGTGAACGCGGAGATCTTGATGACGGTGACCCCGCCGGGCAGTCTGCTCACCGCCACGGAATCGGTGGACAGGCTGGCCCGGTGCAGTTTCTCGGTCCACGCGCGCGTGCCGCGCTCCAGGCCCAGGGTGACGGTCGTACCGGCGGCCGCGTCGTCGGCGTCGCCGCGCAGTAAGGAGACGACCTCGGTGACCGGCCGCCCGTCGACCTTGCTGCCGTCGACGCTGCGCAGCCGGTCGCCCCTGCGGACCCCGGCCTCGGCGGCCGGCGAGCCGGGCTGCACCCGGGTCACCTCGATCCGGCCGTCCCGGTCGCTGCGCGCCCACAGTCCGACGCCGGTGTACCGGCCGTCGAGGGCGTCCTGGAACTCCTGGTACTCGCCCTCGGAGTAGACGGCGCCCCAGCGGTCCCCACTGCGGCTGACGGCCCGCTCGGCGGCCTCCATCGGGGACTTGCCGTCGGCCATCGCCTCGGCGGCGGCCTTCTGCACGGCCTCGTGCCGGGTGGCCGCGGGCGCCGGCCCGGCGGCGGCCTCACGCAGGGGGGTGCCGGTCTCCGGGAAGGACCCGGTGGCGGCGCCGGTGACCAGGACGCCGGCGAAGACCAATGTCAGGGCGGCCCCGCGGCGGACGCGACGGGGCGGACAGAACAGGTCTCGGCCTGACATGGCGGTGAGTCTAGGACAACGCGAAGGGCCGTACGGCCGGATGCCCGTACGACCCTCTTGGCGTGCGTCACACCTTCAGGTACTTGCGCAGCGCGAAGAACGCCGCCAGCGACGGCATCACCACGCTCGTGGCGAGGATCAGCGGCAGCTTGGTCAACACCGCGTCCCAGCCGACGAAGTTGATGAGCGTGAGCTTGGCGGACAGGGCCATGCCGTGGTCGATCGTGAAGTACCGGCCGACCACCAGGGCCACGCAGGCGAGCCCGCCGCCGATGAGTCCGGCGACCGCGGCCTCGGCGATGAACGGCGCCTGGATGTAGAAGCCCGAGGCGCCGACCAGTCGCATGATCCCGGTCTCACGCCGACGGCTGAACGCCGAGACGCGCACCGTGTTGACGATCAGCAGCAGGGCGACGACCAGCATCAGCGCCATCACGCCGAGCGCGCCCCGGTTCATCAGGTTCAGCAGCGTGAAGAGGTTGTCCAGGATGCCCTTCTGGTCCTGCACGGACTGCACACCGGCGCGCCCGTTGAAGGCGGAGGCGATGACCTGGTACTTCTGCGGGTCCTTGAGCTTGATCCGGTACGACTCCTGCATCTGGTCCGGCGTGAGCGAACTGGCCAGCGGGGAGTTGCCGAACTGCTCCTTGTAGTGCTTGTACGCCTCGTCCTGCGACTCGTAGGTGACCTTCTCGACGACCGTCATCTTGTGCAGGTCCGATTGGATCTGCTTCTTCTGGTCCTCGGTGACCGCGCCCTTGGCGCAGTTGACGTCCGAGTCGGCGTCGTGCTTGTTGCACAGGAAGATCGAGACGTTGACCTTGTCGTACCAGTAGCCCTTCATGGTGCTCACCTGGTCGCTCATCAGCAGCGAGCCGCCGAAGAGGGCCAGGGACAGGGCGACGGAGACGATGACGGCGAAGGTCATCGTCAGGTTGCGGCGGAGACCGACACCGATCTCCGACAGGACGAACTGGGCGCGCATGGCGTCTGGTCGAGCCTTTCGTCGTGAACTTGCTTAGTGCTGGTAGCCGTAGACGCCGCGGGCCTGGTCGCGGACTAGGCGGCCCTTCTCCAGCTCGATGACGCGCTTGCGCATCTGGTCCACGATGTTCTGATCGTGTGTCGCCATGATGACGGTGGTGCCCGTCCGGTTGATGCGGTCGAGCAGCTTCATGATGCCGACGGAGGTCTGCGGGTCGAGGTTGCCGGTGGGCTCGTCGGCGATGAGCAGCTTGGGCCGGTTGACGAAGGCCCGCGCGATGGCCACGCGCTGCTGCTCACCACCGGACAGCTCGCCCGGCATCCGGTCCTCCTTGCCGCCGAGCCCGACGAGATCGAGCACCTGCGGCACGGACTTGCGGATCTCGCCGCGGGACTTGCCGATGACCTCCTGGGCGAAGGCCACGTTCTCCGCGACGGTCTTGTTCGGCAGGAGCCGGAAGTCCTGGAACACGGTCCCCAGCTGGCGGCGCATCTGCGGCACCTTCCAGTTGGAGAGACGCGCGAGGTCCTTGCCCAGTACGTGCACCTGGCCGTGGCTGCACCGCTCTTCACGGAGGACGAGCCGCAGGAAGGTGGACTTTCCGGAGCCGGAGGACCCCACGAGAAAGACGAACTCGCCCTTCTCCACCTCTAGGGAGACATCCCTGAGTGCGGGGCGGGTCTGCTTGGGGTAGACCTTGGAGACGTTGTCGAATCGGATCACGGATGCACCACGGGTCGCCGGGGGTAGATGAGCGTGACCATACGCGAACCGGGTCTGCAAGTGCAGTCGCAGGTCGGGGTTGGGTAAGGCTTGTGCGTTTTTGTACCGGCACCCGGCGCCTGTCCTGGGCCCTCTCTTCGAGGCCCCGCGCACGCGCTGCGCGAACCTGGCACAGTGGAGGGGGGAACGTTCCCGTTCCCGTGAGCGTTGTAGAAGTGATGACCGGTGCAAGGAGGGCGAGCGCATGACGTACGACCGGTTGGTGTGCGCGAACTGCGCGGCGCCCGTGAGCGAGGGCCGGTGCCCGGTGTGCCGTGCCAACCGCGAGCGACTGCAGCAAGAAGGCTTCCTGGGCGGGGTGAACCCGATGGCGCTGATCGCGCTGCTGGCGATGCTGGTCGCCGCGGTGGCGCTGCTGGCGCACCAGACGGTGTGAGAAAAGTCTGAGAAACCCGTAAGGGCCCGGAGCGCCGAGCTCCGGGCCCTTACGTGTGCGTGCTGCGCGCGCAGCGTGACCGCAGGGTTACGCTCAGGCCGCAGCGCCGCCGCGGCCGTTGGCCAGACGCGGCAGGACACGGAAGCCGATGCCGCCGGCGATCATCGTCGCGGCACCGATGAGCAGGAACGCGGTCTGGCCGGCACCGGTCTCGGCGAGCTGCTTGCCGTTGCCCTTGCCCTGAGCCTGGGTGTCCGAGCCGGTGTCGGTGAGCTCCGAGGAGCCCTCGTCCTGCGAGGCGTTGTTGTTGCCGCCCTGCGGGGTGTCGTTGTTGCCACCGGTGCTGGAGCCGCCGCCGGTGCTGTGACCACCCGTGTCACCGCCACCGGAGGTGCCGGTGCTGGTCCCGCCGTTGTTACCGGTCCCGCCGTTGTCACCGGTCCCGCCGTTGTCACCGGTACCACCGTTGTCGCCGGTACCACCGTTGTCGCCGGTACCACCGTTGTCGCCGGTACCACCGTTGTCGCCGGTACCACCGTTGTCGCCGGTACCACCGTTGTCGCCAGTGCCACCGTTGTCGCCGGTACCACCGTTGTCGCCAGTACCACCGTTGTCGCCAGTACCACCGTTGTCGCCAGTACCACCGTTGTCGCCAGTACCGCCGTTGTCGCCGGTACCACCGTTGTCGCCAGTGCCACCGTTGTCACCGGTACCACCGTCGGTGCCAGCGATGACGCCGCCGATGGTGGCGTCGCCGGAGGCGTTGCCGCCGTTGTCGCCGGTACCGCCGTTGTCGCCAGTACCGCCGTTGTCACCGGTACCACCGTTGTCGCCCGTGCCACCGTTGTCACCGGTACCACCGTTGTCGCCCGTGCCACCGTTGTCGCCGGTGCAGATCGCGATCGGGCAGCCGCCGTCGTCCGCGGTGTTCGTGTGCGCACCCAGGCTGATCGGGCCCGCCTGGACATCGAAGTCCAGGGCGGACGCCGCGCCGGCTGCGGTCAGTGACGCACCGGCCGCGATCACGGCGCCGGCGGCTATCCGCGCGACCCGGACCCGCGTCTTCTTCGTCATATGGTTGCTACCCCCAGTAGCTGTTCGTCAATGAGGCGGCGCGTGGGGCGGTGCCGTGATCGACGGAGGCAGCTGGCGACGAAGTACGCGTCTCGATCCCCCGGTTCACATGCGCCCCAGATGTACGCATGCCGCGCCTCACCCTTCCGATTTTTCAAAGCAACGTCAAGGCCGTTGCGGGCGCGATGTCCGGTGAGGTGGCGTTTGGGGGAAGTTGGCGTCTGTGAGTGTGACGTAAAACCCAGACAAAAAGACAACTGCCGCCTCTCGGGCGGCAGTTGTCCTGTCGACAAAGTTACTTCTCCTGCTGCTTGCGCCAGCGAATACCGGCCTCCAGGAAGCCCTCGATCTCACCGTTGAACACGGCCTCGGGGTTGCCGACCTCGAACTCGGTGCGCAGGTCCTTGACCATCTGGTACGGGTGCAGGACGTAGGACCGCATCTGGTTGCCCCAGGAGTTGCCGCCGTCGCCCTTGAGGGCGTCCATCTTGGCCTGCTCCTCCTGGCGGCGCCGCTCCAGCAGCTTGGCCTGCAGGACGTTCATCGCCGTGGCCTTGTTCTGGATCTGCGAGCGCTCGTTCTGGCAGGAGACCACGATTCCGGTGGGGAGATGCGTGATGCGGACCGCGGAGTCGGTCGTGTTGACGCCCTGGCCGCCGGGGCCGGAGGAGCGGTAGACGTCGATCCGCAGGTCGGACTCGTCGATCTCGACGTGGTCGGACTGCTCGACGACGGGGAGCACCTCGACGCCCGCGAAGGAGGTCTGGCGGCGGCCCTGGTTGTCGAAGGGCGAGATGCGCACCAGGCGGTGCGTGCCCTGCTCGACGGAGAGGGTGCCGTAGGCGTACGGCGCCTGCACGGAGAAGGTGGTCGACTTGATGCCGGCCTCTTCGGCGTACGACGTCTCGATGAGCTCGGTCTTGTAGCCGCGCTGCTCGGCCCAGCGCAGATACATGCGCTGCAGCTTCTCGGCGAAGTCGGCGGCGTCGACGCCACCGGCCTCGGCGCGGATGTTGACGAGCGCCTCACGGGAGTCGTACTCGCCGGACAGGAGGGTACGGACCTCCATCTCGTCCAGCGACTTCTTCACGGCGGTCAGCTCGGACTCGGCCTCGGCGCGGGTGTCCGGGTCGTCCTCCTCCTCGGCCATCTCGAAGAGGACGGCGAGATCGTCGATCCGGCCGCGCAGCGCCTCCGCCTTCCTGACCTCGGCCTGGAGGTGGGAGAGCTTGCTGGTGATCTTCTGCGCCTCGTCCGGGTTGTCCCAGAGGGACGGCGCGGCCGCCTGCTCCTCGAGCACGGCGATGTCTGCCCTCATCCGGTCGAGGTCCAGGACGGCCTCGATCGACTCCATGGTCGAGGAGAGGGACTTCAGCTCTTCGGATACATCGACGACTGCCACGCCTTCCAGCGTAACGGCTACGGCAAGCGGTCCGGCCCGCCTCCCTGCCGACCAAGGCCGACGGGCGGGCGGGAAGCCCTTGGTCACGGCGTCGGCGTGCGGGTTACGACGGTTACGGCGTCGAGGTGCTGTGGGTGGCCGGCGCCGGGTGGTCGTCCCCGTCGGAAGAGGCGAACCACGCGCCGACGCCCACGACGGCGGCCAGGACCACCCCGGCCACTCCCAGGGTCACCCTCCGGCGCCGCACCGCGGCCTTGTGCCGGGCCGACCCCGGCCGCGGCGCACCGCTGGCCCGGGGCGCGCGAGCGGTGCCGTGCGCGCCGCCCGCCAGCTCGTCCGGCGCCGGCACCCGCATCGACGTGTGCGTGTCCCGGTTGGAGTCCGGCTTGGCACCGGGCACGAGGGACACCGCCCCCCGCCGCCGTACCGGCTCGCCCTGCGGAGCCGACGGCGCGGGCTCCTCGGCGGCCTCCTCGGAGGGGTCCGGCTCGTCCACGTCCAGCGGCGGCATCCCGGTCAGCGTCGGCAGCTGCTCGCGCAGCCGCGCCGCCAGCTCCGAGGCGCGCAGCCGGGAGGCGGGCGCCTTGGCCAGGCACTGCACGATCAGCTGCCACAGCTCCTCGGGGATACCGGGCAGCGGTACGACGGTCTCGGTGACGTGGCGCCGGAGCACCGCGCCGGGGTGACCGCCACCGAAGGGGGTGAAGCCCGCCAGCAGCTCGTACAGGACCGTCGCGAGGGCGTAGATGTCCACGGCCGCGCGCGGCGGCAGGCCCTCGACGATCTCCGGGGCCAGATAGTCCGGCGTGCCGATGATCTTCGTGGCCCGGGTCCGCTTGGGCGAGTCGATCAGCTTGGCGACGCCGAAGTCGGTGAGCAGCGCCGGGTGCGCGCCGCCAGGGCCGAGCGGGCCCTGCATGTCGAGGAGCACGTTCTCCGGCTTGACGTCCCGGTGCACGACCCCGGCCGCGTGGGCGGCCGCCAGCGCGTCGGCGACGTCGGCGACGATCGCCACGGCCGCCTCGGGGGCGAGCCGCCGCTCGCGCTCCAGGCGGGTGCGCAGGTCCGTTCCGCGCACGAGGTCCATGACCAGGGCCAGGTCGTTGCCGTCGACCACCAGGTCGCGCACGGTGACGATGTGCGGGTGTTCCAGGCCGAGCAGCGCGGTGCGTTCCTGGACGAAGCGTCCGACCAGCTCCTGGTCGGAGGCGAGGTCCTCGCGCAGCAGCTTGACGGCGACGGGGCCCTCCGGCCCCTCGCCCAGCCACACCGTGCCGGCGCTGCCCCGCCCCAGGATCTGGTTGGCGGTGTACCGGCTGCCGATCTTCCGTGCCAAGGCTGCTCCTACAGACGCGTGTTGTCGTTAAAACTACGCGTCCGGCGAGCCAACCTTCACCGCGGAGACGGAAATCACCCGCCAGATGTCGACAAATCCGCAAACTCGCGGTCTGTTACCGCGGGTTCGTGTGTGCGGTCCGCTCAGTTGCCGCCACCGGAGGAACCGCTCAGATCCTTGATCCACTTGCTGGTCTGGTGGACCCAGTGGGTGACCTCGTGCCAGTAGCTGCGGCCCTGGCCGATCCAGGTGTGCAGCGGGGTCAGCTCATAGATCAGCCAGCTCGCCACGACCAGGATGACGATCGTGAAGAGGCAGCCCTTCAGGCAACCGAGCCCCGGGATCTTCATCGGGTTGGCACTGCGCTGCCGCGGCGCGCGGGGCTCGCGCGCGGGCCGCTGGGGCTCCGGAGCGGGGGGCGCGTACCGCTGCGGCTGCTGCGGCGGGGCGTACTGCTGCGGCTGGTGGGGCTGCTGGGGCGCGTAGCCGTACCCCTGCTGGTACCCCTGCTGCCGGCCACGCGGCTGCGGCTGCTGGGGGCGGGGCTGCGGAGCCTGGCGCGGCTGCTGCTGGGGCCGGGCGACCTGCCGCTGGGGCCGGTGGCGCAGCGGGTCGTCCTCCGGGGACAGGAACTGCTGGACCTGCGTCTGCTCGTTGCGGTCGCGGGCCGCGGCCAGCTGACTCTGCCAGGGGTGCGGCTGCTCGGGCTGTTGCCCCTGCGGGCCCGTGTTCGGCAGCACCGCCGTCGGGTCCGCCGCGCCCGTGTTCGGCAGGACGGCGGTGGGGTCGGCCGCGCCGACCGGGCCGCCGGTGTGCGGCAGGACGCTGGTCGCGGCGTTCGGGTCGTACGCCCCCCGCGGCGCGTTCGACGGCAGCACCTGGGTGGGGTCGGCGGCGCCGGGCGCACCCGGGACGGCGGCCGGGTCCGGGTCCGGCGCGAGCAGCGCGCCGACGCCCTCGGCCGCGGCGATCTGCGCCGGGTTGGCGTGCACGCCGATGCCCTCGGCGACCACCCTGAGACCGCGCGCGAGGTTCTCGGCACTCGGCCGTTCGTCGGGGTTCTTGCGCAGACACCGCTCTATGACCGTCCACAGGGGGTCCGGGACGGTGGAGGGGCGGCGCGGCTCGGCGCTCAGGTGCTGGTGCAGGACCTCCAGCGCGGTGCTGCCGGAGAACGGCGGGCGGCCCGTGACCAGTTCGTACAGCAGGATGCCGGCGCCGTAGATGTCGACGGCGGAGGTCTGCGGGCGGCCCTCGGCGGACTCCGGTGCCACGTACGCGGGCGTGCCGACGAACTCGTGGGTGCGGGTCAGGCCCGGGGAGTCGGCGAGGCGGGCGATGCCGAAGTCGGTCAGCATCGGGTGCATCTGGCCGTCCTGCTGCATGAGCAGGACGTTGGCGGGCTTCAGGTCGCGGTGGACGACGCCGTCGGCGTGGCTCGCGGCCAGCGCGTCGGCGATCTGCGCGGTCATCAGCGCGGTGGCGACCGGTGTGAAGGAGCCGTTCTCGCGCAGGTAGCGGTGCAGGTCGGGGCCGTCGACGAGGTCCATGACCAGCGCCAGCAGGTCGCCCTCGACGACCAGGTCGCGGACCCGGACGATGTTCGGGTGGGTCAGGCGGAGCAGGACGGAGCGCTCACGCAGGAAGCGCATCACGATGTCCGGATCGCTCGCCAGCTCCTCCTTGAGGACCTTGATCGCGACCGTCTCGCCGGGCTGCCCGGGTACGGCCGCCTCGGCGCCCGCGGTCTCGCGCTGGCGGGCACGCCAGACGGTGCCCGTGGCGCCGCGTCCGAGCGGCTCCTCAAGCAGGTACTTGCTGCCGACTGGCCGCACGTCACGCGCTCCCTGATTGCTTGCTGATGCTTGCTTGCCTGCATTCCGCTTGTTCCGACCCACTGTAGTGCCGCTCTCGGGGGCGTCAGGGGCTCGACGGAAAGACGCACGTCCCGGTCCGCTGGTTGCCCGGACCGGACGTGACCGATCTCAAGTGATCGCCCGTGGCCTCATGGTCAGGCACTTTTGGGGGCAGAGCCGACCAATCAAGATCACTTGTCATCGGGTTCCGGGCACGCTGTCAGTGGCAGGTGCGAGGATGCCTTTCAGTACTGGCCGACGTGCTCGTGTTGGGGTGGGGATGCAGATCCGGCTGACCGTCGTAGACCCGCTGGGCCCGTCCCCGCAGCGGGGCCGCGCCGCAAGCCGCGACGTGCTGGTCACGGCGCCCACGGGCACGGAGCTGGCCGCGGTCGTCTCGGCGCTGGCCGGTGCGGTCACCGGGGAGGGCCGCGACGCCTCCAACACCTCCGTCGTGCTGTACGCCGGCCCCGAACGGCTCGACCCGCGCCGCTGCACCCTCGGCGAGCCTCCCCTGGTCGACGGCGCCGTGCTGTCCCTGGGCGCCCCGGCGGCCGCCGAGCCGCATCCCGGACCGGCCGACGCACCGACCCAGCTGCGTGTCGTCGCGGGCCCGGACGCGGGCGGGGTCCATCTGCTGCACGGCGGCCGGATCACCGTGGGCCGCTCGGCCGAGGCGGACGTACCGCTGGACGATCCCGACGTGTCCCGGCTGCACTGCGCGGTCACCGTCGGAGCGGACGGGCGCGTCTCGGTCGCCGACCTCGACTCCACGAACGGGACGACGCTGGACGGGGTGCGGGTGGACTCGCGTCCGGTGCGGTTCCCTGCGGGGGGCTTGCTGCGGGTCGGCGAGTCCGCGCTGCGGGTTGCTCCGTCCGGGGGCCCGGGGGCGCGGGTGGTCTCCGACGGTGAGGGGTGCCTTCGGGTGGTCCGGGAAGCGTCTGCGGGTGGGGGTGTGTCGGGGCCCGGGTCTGGATCCGGGTTCCCGCCCGCGCCTGCCGCGCAGGCATCGCCGTCGGGTGGCCCCGGCGGGGGTGGAGGACCGTCTGCGGGTGCCGGTGAGGCACGTCGGGTCGAGGGAGCGTCAGGCGCGGGGGGCCCTGGTGGCGCGGCGTCGGCGGATGACGGCTGGGCCGGTGGGCCGGTCGCTGGTGGCCGTGGTGCGGCGTGGGCCGCGTCGACGGGGGCCGGTGAGGCACGTGGGATCGAGGGAGCGTCAGGCGCGGGTGGCCCTGGTGGCGCGGCGTCGGCGGATGACGGCTGGGCCGGTGGGCCGGTCGCTGGTGACCGTGGTGGGGCGTCGGCGGGTGCCGGTGGGGCGGGTGCGGGTGTCGGGGAGGTGCCTCCCGTCGGCCCTGGTCAGCACGGCTACGACTCCGCCGGGTGGGGGGCCTCCGGTGGCGGGGGGCTGGAGCACCGGCGCCGGGAGCCGGGGGTGGTGCCGGGCCAGGCCGGGGCCCCGGCGATCGAGAACCGGCGCGGCGCGGACACGCATGCCGGGCGCTTCGGTGTCGGCGGACCGAACCCGGTGGCCGCGGAGCCGTACGCCGGTGCGCCGGAACACGGCCCGGCGGGCGGCCGGCCCGAGCCCGGCGAGGATCCGCGCGCTTCCGGCCGCAGAGGCGCCCCGGCGCGGGGCACCGGCATCCCCCAGGGCGGCCGGCGGCGTGGGCTCGGTGCCTGGGCGCGCAAGCTGACCGGCGGGCGCGGGGAGCAGCCCGCCGGCTCCGGGACGTACGAGGCCCCCGCCTCCCGCGCCGACGCCGGTGCGGCCGCCCTGGCCCGGAAGCAGCCCGAGACCTGGCCGGATCCGGCGGCGCTGCTGCTGACGGCGCTCGGTCCCGGGCCCCGGCTGTGGGAGCGCGGGCCCGACCATGCGGAGGTCCTGACCGTGCGGCTCGGCACGGCCGACCGAAGCACGCCGGACGGCTCCGGACTGCTGCCCGCGGTGCCCGTGACGGCGGCGCTGCGCGAGGCGGGCGCCCTGGGCCTGGCCGGTCCGCGCCCCCGGCTGTCCGGGCTGGCCCGCGCGGTGCTGGCGCAGCTGGCCGCGCTGCACTCCCCCGACCTGCTGGAGATCGTGCTGATCAGTGCCGACCGCGCCCGTCCCGTGGAGGAGCGCACGGCGGAGTGGTCCTGGCTGGGCTGGCTCCCGCACGTCCGGCCGGCCCATGGCCAGGACTGCCGACTGCTGCTCGCCTACGACCGCGAACAGGCGGCGGCCCGCGCGGAGGAGCTGCTGCGCCGGGTGGAGGACCACGCGGCGACCGGCCGAAGCGCGGCCCACCCCGGCCGCGTCCCGGCATCCGGCGCCGCGCCGGCCGCCCCCGCTCCCGGCGGGCCGTCCGCCCCACCCGGCCCCCGCCCGGCCCCCGCCGCACAGGGCCCGCTCCCGGACAGCCCCGCCCAGTCCGGTGCGGCCGAGCCCCACATCCGCCCGGAAGCCTCCGCACAAGGCCCCGTCCCGGGCACCCCCGGCACCCACCCGGCCCCCAGCAACGTCCACGGCACCCCCGCACCCGGCGACCCGTCCGGTGCGGCCACGCTCCACATCCGCCCGGGCGCCACCGCACCAGGACCCTTCCCGGACGCCCCCGCGCACAGCGACCCGTCCGGCGGCTCCGGTCACCCCGGCAGCCCGGCGCACCCCGCCGGGATCCCCGGCGCTCCCACCGGCCCCTCCCTCGGCTCCGGTCACCACGCCAACCCCTCACACCCCTCCGAAACCCCCGCCGCCCCGGCCCCGGCCCCCCTCTCCGGCCGGCCCGGTGCCCCCGCGCCCGTCTCCGCGGAGCTCAGCCCCGCCCGCCCGGGGGACCCCGCCCCGCGGCGCCACCCCTCGGCCGCGCCCGCCCCCCGGACCGGCGACGTCGCCCGCCGCCCTTCCTGGGCCAGGGAGGACGCCGGGCTCGGCGCAGGCAGCGGGTTCCCCGGGCCCTACACCGTCGTCGTCGTGGACGGGGACCCCGGAGGGACCGCGCTGCGGGAGGCCGTGGCGCGGCTCGCGTCCGCCGGGCCGCGGGCCGGGATCCATGTGGTGTGTCTCGCCGAGACCGAGCCCGCCTCGCCCGCCTCCCCGGTGTCCCTGACGTACGAGGCCGCGTGCGCGGTGACGCCGACGTTCCGGCACTGCGGTGCCGTGGCGCTGCTCAGCGGCGATGTCGCGACGGCACTGCAGCTGATGCGGGTGGCGCCGGGCGGGCCGGTCGGACCGGGCTCGCCGGCCACCGTCGACGCCGTGTCCCCCGCCTGGGCGGAGCGGTTCGCGCGGGCGCTGGCACCGCTGCGGCCGGACACCCCGGCCGGCGAGCGGGACACCCGCGTGGCCACGCCGCTGCCGCAGTCGGCGCGGCTGCTGGACGAGTTGGGGCTGGCCCGGGCCACCCCGGCGTCGCTGATGGCCCGCTGGGCGGACGCGGCGGACGACCCGCAGGCGCTGGGCGGACGGGCCCGGGCGGTGCTCGGTGCCGGGCCGCGCGGGCCGCTCACCGCCGATCTGGTGGCCGACGGACCGCATCTGCTGATCGAGGGGCCGGCCGGCAGCGGTCGTACGGAGTTGCTGCGGGCCGTGGTGGCCTCGCTGGCCGCCGCCGAGCGGCCGGACCGGCTGGGCGTGGTGCTGATCGACGGCCGGGACGGCGTCGGGACGGGTGGGGCGCACGGCGAGGGCCTGCGGGTGTGCACCGACATACCCCATGTCACCACCCACCTCGTCGCCAACGACCCGGTGCGGATGCGGGAGTTCGCCCAGTCGCTGGCCACCGAGCTGAAGCGGCGGGCGGAGCTGCTGGGCCGGTCGGACTTCGCCCAGTGGCACACGGGGCGTGAGGTGTCGGGCCGGATCGTGACGCAGCGCACGCCCTCGAACGGTGACATAGAGGCGCCGCCCAGTTCGACCCTGCGGCTGCGGCCGGGCGCGGCCGCGCGGCGGCAGGCCGAGGCCGTACCGCCGCTGCCCCGGCTCGTGGTCGTCGTCGACGACCTGGACGCGCTGGTCTCGCCCCCGCTCGGCTCGCCGGGCCGGCCCGCCGCCGGGTCGGTGATGCGCGCGCTGGAGGCGGTGGCCCGGGACGGCGAGCGGCTGGGTGTGCATCTGGTGGCGGCGGCCGGGACGGGGGGCCGTACGGCGGAGACGGAACCGGCGCGCCGGGCCACGCTGCGGGCCGTGCTCGACGCCCCGCAGCAGGGGCCGGACGAGCCGGTGCCGGGGCGTGGACGGTTGGCGTACGCCGACGGGCGGGCCGTGGGTTTCCAGGGCGGCCGGGTGACGGGCCGTATCCCGCGCACCGCGACCCAGCGGCCCACGGTCGTCGCGCTGGACTGGCAGCGCATGGGCGATCCGCCGGCCCGCCGGCCCGTACGGGAGCTGGGCAACGGCCCCACCGACCTGGCCCTGCTGGCGAGCGCGGTGCAGCGGGCGGCGCGGGAGGTGTCCGCCGCGGAGGTTCCCTCGCTGCTCTGAGCGGAACCAGCCGGAACCGGTACGCATACCTCCCTGATCACGAGCCGGTCACGATGAGCCGCCGGACGGCGCAGGCGCTCTTGCCGCGCTTGTGCGGCCCGGCGTACACCGGAGCGCACGGACACAGTTCTGACGTTCAACGGAGAACGACGAACGGGGAAGTGATGCGCAGCAAGAGCAGCACCATCCGGACCCACAGGACCGTCACCGCACTCGCCGCGCTGCTCGCGGGAGCCCTCGCGCTCAGCGCCTGCTCCAGCAGTGACAAGGACAGGGAGGGCAGCGGGGAGAAGACCGGCGGGGCCACCGGCTCCACCGTCAGCCTGCCGAAGCTGAACGGCGCCAGTCTGGAGATCGCCGCCGTCTGGACCGGTCAGGAGCAGAAGAACTTCAAGCAGGTTCTGGCGGAGTTCGAGAAGCGCACCGGTGCGAAGGTCACCTTCGTGCCCGCCCAGGACCCGATCATCAACTTCCTCGGCTCGAAGATCGCCGGTGGCCAGCCGCCGGACGTGGCGCTGCTGCCGCAGCCCGGCGCCATCAAGCAGGCCGTGCAGCGGGGGTGGGCCAAGCCGCTCGGGCCCGAGGCCCTGAAGGAGCTGCAGAAGAACTACTCGCAGGGCTGGCAGGACATCGGCAAGGTCGACGGCAAGCAGTACGGCGTCTACTACAAGGCCGCCAACAAGTCGCTGATCTGGTACAACGCCAAGGTCTTCGAGGGCGCGGGCGCCAAGGAGCCGAAGACCTGGAAGGACCTGCTGGACGCGGCGCGGGCGGTGGACGACTCCGGTGTCACGCCGTTCTCGGTGGCCGGTGCGGACGGCTGGCCGCTGACGGACTGGTTCGAGAACGTCTATCTGTCCCAGGCGGGCCCGGAGAAGTACGACCAGCTCGCGCAGCACAAGATCAAGTGGACGGATCCCTCGGTCAAGCAGGCGCTGACGACGCTGGCGCAGATCTGGGGCAAGAAGGAGTACCTCGCGGGCGGCCAGGACGGCGCGCTGCAGACGGAGTTCCCGGCCTCGGTCACCCAGACCTTCACCGGCGGTGACCAGCCGAAGTCCGCGATGGTCTACGAGGGCGACTTCGTGCAGGTCAACATCGGGGAGACCAAGGCGAAGGTGGGCACGGACGCGAAGGTGTTCCCGTTCCCGGCGGTCGGCTCCACCGCGCCGGTGGTCTCCGGCGGTGACGCGGCGGTGATCCTGAAGGACTCCAAGGCGGCGCAGGCCCTGGCCACCTTCCTCGCCTCCCCGGACGCGGCGACCATCCAGGCGAAGCTCGGCGGCTATCTCTCGCCGAACAGGAACGTGGCCGTCACCGCGTACCCGAACGCGGTGCAGCAGAAGATCGCCAAGGCGCTGATCGCGTCCGGCGACGACTTCCGTTTCGACATGTCCGACCAGGCCCCGCAGGCCTTCGGCGGTACCCCGGGCAAGGGTGAGTGGAAGGACCTGCAGGACTTCCTGAAGAACCCGGCGGACGTGGCGGGCGCCCAGGCGAAGCTGGAGAAGGACGCGGCGGCCGCGTACGGAAGCGGGAGCTGATCCGGCGATGGCGTCGGCGGCAACGGCGGCGGGGGCCCCACCGGGCCCCGCCGCACCCCGCGGTCGCAAGAGCGTGACCGGCACCCGCAGGACGGTGGCAGCGCTGTTCCTGCTGCCTGCCCTGGTGCTGCTCGGCGCGCTCGTGGTCTACCCGATCGGGTACTCGGTCATCCGCAGCTTCTACAACGCCTCCGGCGACGGTTTCGCCGGCGTCGACAACTACCGGACGCTCTTCACCGACGACGGCATCCGCACCGCCCTGAAGAACAACGTCGTCTGGGTGGTGTTCGCGCCCACGGTCTCCACCGCGCTCGGCCTGGTCTTCGCGGTGCTGACCGAACGGGTGCGCTGGGGGACGGCGTTCAAGCTGGTCGTCTTCATGCCGATGGCGATCTCGATGCTGGCGGCCGGGATCATCTTCCGGCTGGTGTACGACCAGGATCCGCACAAGGGTGTCGCGAACGCGGTGTGGGTGGGCGTGCACGACACCTTCGCACAGTCGTCCGCGTTCCCCAGGGCGCACCCGGGGCGCGAGTCGCCGCTCGTCGCACAGGACGGCGGCTTCGTCACCAGGGCCACCGTCCGGCCCGGGCAGCCGGTGGCCCTGCCCCTCGTGGGCGTCGCCCCGGACCAGATGCCGGACGGCGCGAGGAAGGCCGTGGCCGCGAGGCCGGAGCCGGGGAAGATCACCGGTACCACCTGGCAGGACTTCACGCGGGGCAAGGGCGTGGGGCGGCTCGGCGCACCCGACCCGTCGGAGCTGGGGTACGCGGGGATGCGGATCGAGGCGGTGAAGGACGGCGCGGTGGTCGCCTCCACGACAGCGGCCGGCGACGGCACCTTCACGCTGCCCGCGTCCGCCGCCGGCGCCCGCCTCAGGCTCCCCGCGAGCAACTTCCGGGAGCCGTACAACGGTGTCGAGTGGCTCGGCCCGGCCCTGGTCACCCCGGCGGTCATCGGGGCGTACGTGTGGATGTGGGCGGGCTTCGCGATGGTGCTGATCGCGGCCGGGCTCGCGGGCGTGCCCCGGGAGCTGCTGGAGGCGGCGCGGGTGGACGGCGCCACCGAGTGGCAGGTGTTCCGCAAGGTCACCGTGCCGCTGCTGGCGCCGGTCCTCGCGGTGGTCACCGTCACGCTGATGATCAACGTGCTGAAGGTGTTCGACCTCGTCTACATCATCGCGCCGGGTTCCTCCCAGGACGACGCCAACGTGCTCGCCCTGGAGCTGTACCGCAAGGGCTTCGCGGAGAACCAGCCGGGCGTCGCGAGCGCGATCGCGGTGCTGCTGCTGGTGCTCGTGATTCCGGTGATGGCGTTCAACATCCGTCGGCTGAGGCGGGAGGGGCGGCGATGACCTGGCTGCTGGAGAAGATCAACGGTGGTCTGGTCCGCGTCTTCCTGATCCTGGTGGGCCTGTTCTGGCTGGTGCCGACGATCGGGCTGCTCGCCTCCTCGCTGCGTTCACCGGAGGACATGAGTGCGAGCGGCTGGTGGAGGGTCCTCACCAAACCGTCCCAGCTGACGTTCGACAGCTACCGGAAGCTCCTTGAGAACGGGGACATCACCCACTCCCTGTGGAGCACCGTGCTGATCACCGTCCCGGCGACGGTCCTGGTCGTCGTGGTCGGCTCCCTCGCGGGCTACGCGTTCGCGTGGATGGAGTTCCCCGGCCGGGACTGGTGGTTCCTGGGTGTGGTGAGTCTGCTGGTGGTGCCGGTGCAGGTGGCGCTGATCCCGATCGCCGAACTGTTCGGCAGGATAGGCCTGTTCGGGTCGATCCTCGGGGTGATCCTGTTCCACACCGGCTTCGGTCTGCCGTTCGCTGTGTTCCTGCTGCGGAACTTCTTCGCGGAGATCCCGCGCGAGCTGCTGGAGGCGGCCCGGCTGGACGGCGCCGGTGAACTGAGGCTGTTCGCACGGGTGGTGATGCCGCTCGGCGGGCCGGCGATCGCGAGCCTCGGCATCTTCCAGTTCCTGTGGGTGTGGAACGACATGCTGGTCGCTCTGGTGTTCACCAAGTCGGGCACCCAGCCGATCACGGTCGCACTGCAGACGCAGGTACGGCAGTTCGGGAACAACATCGACGTGCTGGCGCCGGGCGCGTTCATCTCCATGGTGATCCCGCTGGCGGTTTTCTTCGCGTTCCAGCGGCAGTTCGTGTCCGGGGTGATGGCGGGCGCGGTCAAGTAGTAACAAAAGCGACACTTTTCGGGGGGCGGGCCTTAAGCGGCCCGCTCCTCGACGTTCACCTCATGTCCCCCACATGCCGTACGAACCGTAACCAATTCACTCCATCGGCCGTTTCCGGTCAGAACCCCGCGCCGACCGACGACCCTTGGATGTCCCTTGCCCAGGTTCAGTGTCATTGTCCCCGCGTACAAGGTCCAGGCGTATCTCTCCGAGTGCCTGGACTCGGTGCTCTCGCAGTCGTATCCCGATCTGGAACTGATCGCCGTGGACGACTGCTCACCGGACGCCTGCGGGGCGATCATCGACGAGTACGCGGCCCGTGACACGCGCGTACGGCCCGTGCACCTGACCGCGAACCAGGGCCTCGGGCGGGCCCGGAACGCGGGGATGGCCGAGGCGAGCGGCGACTACCTGGTCTTCCTGGACAGCGACGACACGCTCACCCCGGACGCGCTGCGCGCGATCGCCGACCGGCTCAAGGAGTCCGGCGAGCCCGACGTCCTGGTGTACGACTACGCGCGCACGTACTGGGACGGCCGGACGGTCCGCAACCAGCTCGCCGCCCCGCTCACCGAGCAGGGCCCGGCGCCGTTCCGGCTGGAGGACCGGCCGGGGCTGCTGAGGGTGCTGATGGTGGCCTGGAACAAGGCCTATCGGCGGGAGTTCGTCGAGGACAACGGCTTCGGGTTCCCGCCGGGCTACTACGAGGACACCCCCTGGACCTTCCCGGTGCTGATGACGGCGGAGTCGATCGCCACGCTCGACCGGGTGTGCGTGCACTACCGGCAGCGCCGGCAGGGCAGCATCCTCGGCACCACCAGCCGCGGCCACTTCGACCTGTTCGAGCAGTACGACCGGGTGTTCGACTACGTCGAGGAGCGTCCCGAACTGGCGCGGTGGCGCCCGGAGTTGTTCCGCCGCATGATCGACCACTACGCGACCGTGTTCACCAAGCGGGGCCGGCTGCCGCGCGGCAGCCACGGGGAGTTCCTGTGCCGGGCCCGCGCCCACTACCGCCGCTACCGCGTCCCCGGCACCCGGATGCGGCGGCGGAGCATCCTGGTCCGCTTCGGCCTGCACCGCACGTTCCGCGCCCTGCAGCTGGCCTCGGCCGTGCGCCGGCGGGCGCTGAAGGCGGCGGTGAAGCTGGCCCGCGCCTTGCGCACCGGCGCGCTGCGGCTGCACTACCGGATCCAGCTGCGGCTGCCCGTCCGCTCCGACCGGGCGGTGTTCGCCTCCGGTGCGGGCCGCGGCCACGGCGGCGACCCGGGCGCCCTGGAGGAGGCGTTCCGCGCGCACGCCCCGCACATCCGCACCGCGTGGATCGCCCGGCCCGAGCACCAGCACACGCTCCCGCCGGGCCCGCGCCGGCTGCGGCCCGGGACGGCCGCCTACTGGACGGCGCTGGCCCGCTCCAGGTTCCTGGTCACCGACGACGACCTGGGCCGGGGGCTGCGCAAGCGGCCGGGGCAGCTGCTGATCCAGACCCGGCAGGGCACCCCGCTCAAGCACATGGGCCTGGACCTCCAGGAGCGCCCGGCGGCCGCCCACGGCACCGACTTCGCCGACCTGCTGCGCGGGGTCGACCAGTGGGACCTCGTCCTGTCCGGCAACCGGCACTCGACGCTCGTCTGGGAGCGGGTCCTGCCGGGCCGGTACGGCACGCTGGAGTACGGGTCGCCGCGCAACGACGTCTTCCAGCGGGCGACCTCCGCGGACGTGGCCCGGCTGCGCGAGTCGCTGGGCGTCCCCGAGGGCGCGGTCGCGATCCTGTACGCACCGACCTTCCGCGACCATCTGCGCACCCAGCGCCCGCTGCTGGACCTGGAGCGGATCGCGCGCCGCCTCGGCCCGCGCTTCGTGATCCTGGCCCGCCCGCACCCCACCCGCGGCGGCCCGCTCGGCACGGGCACCCGGATCATCGACGTCGGCGACCACCCGAGCGTGCAGTCGCTCTGTCTGGCCTCCGACGCGCTGCTCACCGACTACTCGTCGATCATGTTCGACTACGCGAACCTGGACCGGCCGATCGTCGTGCACACCGAGGACTGGGAGGCGTACGCGGCGGCCCGCGGCACCTACTTCGACCTGCGCGCCTTCCCGCCGGGCGCGGTCGCGCGCAGCGAGGACGAGCTGATCGACATCTTCGCGACCGGTCACTGGCGCGGCTCGCGGTCGGCCCAGCTGCGGGCGGCGTTCCGGGAGCGGTTCTGCCCGTACGACGACGGACGCGCCGCCGAGCGGATCGTCAGGCATGTGGTGCGGGGCGAGACGGACCTGCCGCCGGTGGTGCCGCTCGCGGAACGCGGGCCGGTGCCGTCGGCCTGCACACATTCCCCGCTGGCCACCGTGCCGCAACCTTCCGGTCCCCTCCCCGTCACCGAGGGGCGCTGAACACCGTTGGTCCCCACGGGAGTTCCCCCGCCCCTCGGCTCGACGCGGCCCACCCCGAGCCGGCCGTCCACCTGGCGTCCGGCGGGGCGGCCCGGTCGCGTGCCACGCCTCGCCCGCGGGACGCGCGTCCGCAAGACAACAGAGAGAGCAGAATGCCCCGCTTCAGCATCATCGTCCCCTCCCACGGGGTCGCCGCCCGGCTGTCCCAGGCGCTGGACTCGGTTCTCGGCCAGTCCTTCGGCGATCTGCAGCTGATCCCGGTCTGCGACGCCCCCGACTCCCCGGCCGCCGCGGTGGCCGACGAACACGCGCAGCGGGACTCCCGGGTGACCCCGGTCGACTCGCCGCCGTCCGCCGGTCTGAGCGGGGCGCGCAACGCCGGGATGCGGGCGGCGACCGGCGCGTATGTGCTGTTCCTCGACGGCGACGACCTGCTGCTGCCGGGCGCGCTCGCGGCGCTGGACGCCCGGTTGACCGAGACCGACGGCGTGGACGTGCTCTACGTCGAGCACGAGCGCGTCCCCTGGTGGGAGGGGGAGCCGACCAACCCGGCCGCGCCGCTGCTCGCGGGGGCCCCGGAGGGCGCCTTCGCCCCGGACGACCTGCCGGAACTGACCGGCGTGCAGCTCCCGGCGTGGAGCGCGGTCTACCGCCGCGCCTTCCTCACCGAGCACCGGCTCGCCTTCCCCGACAGCCACTTCACCGACCTCGGCTGGGGCGGGCTGACCACGCTCGCCGCCGGGCGGATCGCGGTGCTGCGCCGGGTCGTCGTACGGCACCGGCTGCGCCGGCAGGGCAGCCGGCTCAATCTGCCGGGGCCGCACCAGCACGCCCTGCTCGACCAGGTGGACCTCGTGCTGACCCGGGCAGCCGAGGCCGCGCTGCCCGCCGAGCGGATCCGGCCACTGTTCGAGCAGCTGTTCTCCCAGGTGCTGAAGACCGCGTCCCGGCCGGAGCGGCTGCCGGCCGGGCGCCGGGCGTTCTTCCGCCGCGCGGCCCGTCTCTACCGGCGTCACCGGCCGACCGGCTTCCGGCCGCCGGGCGGCAGCCTGGGCGTGCAGCACCGGCTGCTGGCGACGGGCGCGTACACGGCGTTCCGCGGTCTGCGCGGCGCCAACCAGCTGACGTCCGGGGCCGCCGAGCGGCTGCCGCGCCCGCGCATGCTGCGCACCCGGCTGCGCTACGCCCGCGACCTGCACCGCCCGCTCGACCCGAACCTGGCCGTGTACTGCGCCTACTGGGGCCGGGGTTACGCCTGCAACCCGGCCGCGATCCACGCCAAGGCCCGCGAACTCGCCCCGCACCTGCGCGCGGTGTTCCTGGTCGAGTCCGGCCAGGAACACGCCCTGCCGAAGGACGTGGACTACGCGGTGATCGGTTCGCGCCGCTACTGGGAGGTGCTGGCCCGTGCGACGTACCTGGTCAACAACGCCAACTTCGCCGAGGGGGTCGTCAAGCGGCCTGGCAGTGTGCACCTGCAGACCCAGCACGGCACCCCGCTGAAGACGATGGGCGTGGACCAGTCGTCGTACCCGGTGGTGGCCGCCCGGTCGGGCAGCTTCACCCGGCTGCTGGGCCGGGTCGACCGCTGGGACTTCAACCTCTCCTCCAACCGCCACTCGACCCAGATGTGGGAGCGCGCCTTCCCCGGCTCGTACGAGCATCTGGAGTACGGCTATCCGCGCAACGACGTGTACTACACGGCGACCGCCGAGGACGTGGCACGGATCAGGCGGCGGCTGGGGATCCCCGAGGGCAAGACCGCCGTGCTGTACGCGCCGACCCACCGCGACCACCACACCGGTTTCGAGCCCGGGCTGGACCTGGAGGCGTTCTGCGCGGCGGCCGGCGAGGACGTCGTCGTCCTGCTGCGCGCCCACTACTTCTACGACCGGGGGCACGCGAAGAGTTCCGCCCGCATCATCGACGTCACCGCGCACCGCTCCTCGGAGGACGTGTGCCTGGCGGCGGACGCGCTGGTCACCGACTACTCGTCGATCATGTTCGACTACGCCAACCTGGACCGGCCGATCGTCGTGTACGCCGACGACTGGGAGGTCTACCGGGAGACGCGGGGCGTCTACTTCGACCTGATGACCGAGCCGCCCGGCCCGGTCGCGCGCACCCCGCAGGAGCTGGCCGCCGTCTTCCGCGACGGCTCGTACGCGGGCGAGGAGGCGAGGGCCCTGCGGGCCGCGTTCCGGGAGCGGTTCTGCGACTTCGACGACGGGCGGGCCGCCGAGCGGGTCGTACGGCGGGTGCTGCTCGGTGAGCCGCCGGAGGCGATCCCGCCGGTGATCCCGCTCGCGGAGCGCGTTCCCGCCCCCGCCGCCGCGACCCTCGTGAGGAGCTGACCCGCCGTGCCCCGCTTCAGTCTGATCGTGCCCTGTTTCAAGGTGCAGGGCTTTCTGCGCGAGTGCCTGGACTCGGTGCTGCTGCAGTCCTTCAACGACTTCGAGCTGATCGCCGTGGACGACCGTTCCCCGGACGGCTGCGGCGCCATCCTCGACGAGTACGCCGCGCGTGACCCGCGGGTGAGGGTGCTGCACCTGCCGGAGAACGTGGGCCTCGGGCGGGCCCGCAACGCGGGGATGCCGCACGCCACCGGCGACTACCTGTTCTTCCTGGACAGCGACGACACCCTCACCCCGGGCGCGCTGCGGGCCATCACCGACCGGCTGGCCGAGGCCGGGGACCCGGACGTGCTGGTCTTCGACTACGCGCGCACCTACTGGTGGGGCGGCACCCGGCGCAACGTCCTCGCCCACCTCCTCGGCGAGGCCGGCCCGGACCCGTTCACCGCCGAGGAGTTCCCGCAGATCCTGGATCTGCTGATGGTGGTGTGGAACAAGGTGTACCGGCGGGAGTTCGTGGAGTCGGAGGGCTTCGCGTTCCCGCCCGGCTACTACGAGGACACTCCCTGGACCTTCCCGGCCATGCTCAGCGCCCGCCGGATCGCCACGCTGGACCGGGTCTGCGTGAACTACCGGCAGCGCCGGCAGGGCAACATCCTGTCCACGACCAGCCGCAAGCACTTCGACATCCACGACCAGTACGAGCGGGTCTTCGCGTTCGTCGGGCAGCGGCCGGAGCTGGCGTGCTGGCGGCCGTATCTGCACCGCAAGATGGGCGAGCACTGTCTGGACATCCTGGCCAAGCCGGACCGGCTGCCGCCCGCGGACAAGGCCGAGTTCTTCCGGCGTACGGCGCGGATGTTCCGCGCGCACAAGCCCGAGGGCGCCCTGGTCGACGGCGAGCTCCGCATGCTGGAGGGCTCCTGGACGGCGTACCGGGTCAGGCGGCAGGTGACGCGGGCCGGGCGGGAGACGGCTCGGCGGGCGGCCCTGGTCCGCGGCTCGGCCGCCGCGCGGGCCCGCTCCGGCTGGGCGTCCGTGCACACGCACCGCCCGCTGGACCCGCGCCTGGTGGTCTACTCGGCGTCCTCGCACCGGGGCATGCTCGGCGACCCGGCCGCCGTGTACGCCAAGGCCCGCGAGATCGCCCCGCAGCTGCGCGGGGTGTGGGTGGTCCGGGACGCGGAGACCGCCGCGCAGCTGCCGCCCGGCGTGGAGCACGTGCTCGTCGGCTCCCGGCGCTATCTGGAGGTCACCGCGCGGGCGGGGTTCTTCGTCAACGACGTCAACTGGCCCGGCGCTCTGGCCAAGCGGCCCGGCAGCGTGCACATCCACACCCACCAGGGCACCCCGCTGAAGTACATGGGCGCCGATCTGCGCGACAAGCCGGGCGCCCGGCTCGGCTTCGACGTTCCGCAGATGCTGCGCCGGGCCGACCGCTGGGACTACAGCCTGGTCGCCAACCGCCACTCCGAGCTGATGTGGGAGCGCGCTTACCCCTGCCACTTCACCTCGCTGCGCACCGGCAGCCCGCGCAACGACGTGCTGGTGAACGGCGGGCCGAGCGGCTTCCGGGTACGGCACGGCATCCCCGCGGACCACACGGTGGTGCTGTACGCGCCGACCCGCCGGGACTACCGGCGCAGCGGGCACGTGGACCGGATCGACCTGGCCCGGTTCGCGGCCGACCTGGGCGAGGGGCGCACCCTCGTGGTGCGGCTGCATCCGTCGCTGGCCGACGGTCCCGCGCGCGGGACGGGCCTCGCGGAGCTGGCCCGGCGCGGGGTGGTGGTCGACGCGACCGAGGAGCCGCGCGTGGAGGAGGTCCTGCTCGCGGCGGACGTGCTGGTCACCGACTATTCGTCCGTGATGTTCGACTACGCCAACCTGGACCGGCCGATCGTGGTGCACGCCGACGACTGGTCCGCGTACACGGCGAGCCGGGGTACGTACGTCGACATCACCGCCGAGCCGCCGGGCCATGTCTCGCGCTCCTACCGGGAGCTGGCCTGGCTGTTCGCCTCGGGGTCCTGGCGGGACGAGGAGTCGGCGCGGCTGCGGGCGGACTTCCGGGCCCGGTTCTGCGAGTTCGACGACGGTCTGGCCGCCGAGCGCGTCGTACGGACGCTGCTGCTGGGCGAGCCGATGACCGGCGCGGGCACGGTGCGGATCCCCGGCCAGGCGACCGGCCGGTCCACGCTGACCTCGGCGTGAGCGCGTGACGAGGGTGCCGGCCCCCCGTCCGGCACCCTCGTCACGGCTGTCCCGCGGGCTTACTCGATGACGAGGTCGACGTCGATGTTGCCGCGGGTGGCGTTGGAGTACGGGCAGACCTGGTGGGCGGTCTCGACCAGCTTGCGGCCGGTCGCCTCGTCCACGGTGTCGGGCAGCTCGATGCGCAGCGTGACCTTCAGCCCGAAGCCCTCGCCCTGCTTGCCGATGCCGACCTCGGCGGTCACCGCCGCCTGGCTGACGTCCACCTTCGCCTGCCGGCCGACGAGTCCGAGGGCGCTGCCGAAGCAGGCGGCGTAACCGGCGGCGAAGAGCTGCTCGGGGTTGGTGCCCTGGCCGTTGCCGCCCAGCTCCACCGGCGGGGCCAGCTGGAGGTCGATCTTGCCGTCGGAGGAGACGGCGCGACCGTCACGGCCGTGGGTGGCGGTGGCGACAGCGGTGTAGAGCGCGTCCATGAAGACCATCCCTTTACGAAATCGGGTTCCGGCGGCCCCTGTCCTGACCGCCTGACAGTCATAAGTAGAGCACACAATTAAGTTGTGCACAACTAAATGGGCCGCAAGAGCTACCCTGGAGCCATGACCGACACGGAGTGGCTGCGCCTGGACCGCCAGATCTGCTTTTCGCTGCACGCGGCGTCCCGCGCCTTCAACGGCGTCTACCGCGTGATCCTCAAGGACCTCGGGCTGACCTACCCGCAGTACCTCGTGATGCTCGTCCTGTGGGAGCAGGGCGACCTGCCCGTCAAGGCGCTCGGCGAACATCTGCGGCTCGACTCCGGCACGCTGTCCCCGCTGGTCAAGCGGCTGGAGGGGATCGGTCTGGTGCGCCGGGAGCGCAGCGCGCAGGACGAACGCTCGGTACAGGTGCGGCTGACCGAGGAGGGCGCGGCACTGCGCGAGCGGGCCCTGGAGGTGCCGCGCCGGATCATGGGCGCGACCGGCTTCGACCTGACGGAGATCGCCGAGCTGCGCGAACGCCTCGACCGGCTCACCACCGCGCTGGACGCGGCAGCACTGGCGGAGGGACGCTAGGCGGGCCGGCCGGTCCGGCCAGATCCTTCCGGACGTACAGCCGTACGGCCGTCCTGCCCCGCGGGATGTCCTCCCGTTCGGTGAAGTCCCTGCGCAGCACGGCGAGTTCGGTCCGCTCGACGGGGTTGCGGGGGCTCCAGCGCCCGGCCAGCAGATCCCGGTCGGCCACGATCCACACCCGGCCCAGCCGGGCCAGCCTGCGCCGCACCTCCCGGGCCCCCGCCTCCCGCCCGTACAGGGTCCCCGACTCGGCCGCGCCCCGCACCAGCGCCACATCCCGCGTTCCCCGGAACGCCCCCGGATAGGCGAGGGCCACGTTGCGGACGCTCACCGGCAGGAACACCACCGGGTCGCCGGGCCGCACCTCCCGCGCCACCACCCGGGAAACGGCCCCGAGATCGTCGGGCCGGGTAGCGGGATCGCGATCCGCGCGCAGGAGCGGGAACTGGAGGAGGAAGACGAGACAGACCCCTAAGACACCGCCCAGGGCGACCATCGGGGACCGCGGCGCGGAAGGCTCTTCCGGCAGCGGGGGGCGCCCTGTGCGCCGAGCGCGGGCGTGCAGCCGGCCCACCGTCCCGGCCACCGTCCCGGCCACCCGCTCGGCCCCGGCGGCGACCAGCAACGGCGCCCCGCCCAAGGCGTACAGCACGTACCGGTCGACGTACAGCGGCGAGACCTGGGACGCCAGCATCAACACCGTCGGCGGTACCACGGTCAACGGCAACGCCACCCCCGGAAGAGTGATGTCCCCCCGCCGCCCCACCAGCCCCGCCACCCCGGCCAGGGCGAGCCCCAGACACACCCAGTACACCGAGTCGGCGGGCCCGAGAAACCCCCGCAGCAGCGCCTGGCCCGAAGCCGCCGTAGGCCTGCGCAGCCATGCCACCTGCGCCGCCTGCCCCCGGGACACCACCACCATCGGCAGCAGCGCGAGCAGGATCCCGCCCGCCGCACACCCCCAGCCCCGCCACACCCGCGCCCCCGCCCGGGCCAGCGCCAGCGACCCCGCGTGGGCGCACAGCAGCAGCACCGCGAACTCGTGCAGCCAGCAGGTGAGGCCGAGGACGGCCCCGTACGCCCACCAGGAGCCGCCCTGCACCGCCCGTACGAGCAGCAGCGTCGCGCCCGTGGCCCCGGCGGCCACCAGGGCGTAGGAACGGCCCTCCTGGGAGTAGTGGCCGGCCATCGGCGCGACGGCGTAGAGCAGCCCGGCCCACAGTCCGACGCGCGGCCGGGCCAGCCGGGTGCCGAGCGCCGCCACCAGCGCGGCCGTCGCCGCCGCCGCGCACACCGAGGGCAGCCGCAGCAGGACCTCGCCGGGGTGCACGGCGAGGACGGCGTGCACGAGCAGGTAGTACAGGCCGTGCACGGCGTCGACGTCGTGCAGCAGCCGCCAGATCTGCGGCACGGTACGCCGCCCGACCTGGAAGCTGACGGCCTCGTCACGCCACATCCCGCCCCGGTCGAGGCCCCAGAGCCCGACCGCGGACATCACCAGCGCGGGCGTGCATACTGCGGCCCGGCGGCGGTGGTGCGCCCGGTCGCCCTTCGACGCGTGCCCCGTCCCACCGGCCGCTGCGACGGCTGTCGCTGCAGCCGCCTTGCGCGACTGCGGTTCCACAGGAAGCCCGACGTTCACCACGGCCCGATCTTTTGTGATTAACCAACCTTTTAGCGGTCATGACGGCGTATCGGCATGGATACACCATCCATGCGACTTAGGCTCCCATGTCGATGAACCGTCTCCGTGTCACCCCCGGCCCGGTCCTCGCGGTCCCCGCTCTCTGGCTCACCACGCGCGCCCTGATGCTGTGGCTGCTCGTCCACGACAGCGGCCCGCTGCTCGGCGGGGGCTCGGTGGCACGTGAGGTGTGGCGGCTGTACTTCCGCTGGTACGGCGTGCTGGCGCACGGTTCCTTCCCGGCGCACGACACCCTGTGGCAGTACCCGCCGGGCGCGGGCGGGGTGCTGATGGCGCCAGGTCTGCTGCCCTGGTTGACGTACTTTCAGGCGTTCGTGGTGCTCACGCTGGCCGGGGACGCGCTGGTCACGGTGGCACTGGTCCGCGCGGGCACGCGTGCGGGGCGCAGCCTGCTCGGCGCGGCCCTGTGGACGGGCGGACTGCCGCTGCTGCTGCACATCCCGCTCGCCCGGTACGACGTCCAGGTCACCGCCCTGGCCGTGCTCTCCCTGCTGGCGCTGGGCCGATCCCCGCGCATGGGCGGGGTGTTGGGGGCACTGGGCGCGCTGGTGAAGGTGTGGCCGGCGCTGGTGCTGCTCGGCACGCCCCGGGGGCGGGTGACGCGCGGGGCGTGGGGGTGGGCGGCGGCCGCCGGCACCGCCGTACTCGGCGTTCTCGCCGTGTTGTTCGACCATCCCCTGTCCTTTCTGCGGCAGCAGGGCGGGCGCGGGGTGCAGATCGAGTCGCTCGGCGGCACGGTGCTGAACCTGGCGCGGCACGCCGGCTGGCCGGGCCGGACGCGCTACCGGTACGGCGCCGTCGAACTGGTCGGCCCGCATGTGCAGGCCGTCGCCGTCGCCTCGCTGGCGCTGACGGCGGCCGCCTTCGCCCTGCTGGTGCTGTGGCGGGTGCGGGCACGGCACTGGAACGAGGCCACGCCGTACGACGCGGCGCTGAGCGCGGTGCTGCTGTTCACGGTCACCAGCCGGGTGATCAGCCCGCAGTACATGATCTGGCTGCTCGGTCTGGCCGCCGTGTGCCTGACCTCCCGGCACACCAGCCAGCGGCCGGTCGCGGCGCTGGTCCTGACGGCGACCGCGCTGAGCACCGTGGTGTTCCCGATGTACTACCGTGAGGTGATCGGCGGCACGTGGACCGGCTGTCTGCTGATGCTGACCCGCAACGGGGTCCTGGCGGCCGCCGCCGTGCTGTCCTTCGTCCGGTTGTGGCGGGCCGCGGGAGCGGATGGAAAGAACCTGCGAACGACGGAACCCCGGCCCGATTCCCACCGTCTTCCGGACCGGGTGCTAAGCATCTCTTAACGGAGTATTACTGAGCATTTCTACACTCCCGGCCCGTGGACCTGATGCGACCTGAACCGCCTGACACACCAGACCGGCCCGACCCGCCAGACCGGCCGCACGACGCCGACCCGACGCCGCGGGTCGGTGTGGTCGTCATCGGCTACAACGACCGCGCCCATGTCGGCGACGCCGTGCGTTCGGCGCTCGCCCAGGGGCCGGCGGTGGCCGAGGTCGTCGCCGTGGACGACTGCTCCACCGACGGCAGCGCCGAACTGCTCGACCGGCTGGCCGCCGGCGAGCCCCGGCTGCGGGTGGTGCGCCGGCCCGAGAACAGCGGCGGCTGCGGCAGCCCGCGCAACACCGGGATCGACGCCGTGACCACGCCCTACGTGATGTTCCTGGACAGCGACGACGTGCTGCCGCCTGGTGCGGTGGACGCGCTGCTGACGGCGGCCGGCGAGGCGCACGCCGAGGTCGCGAGTGGACTGTGCGTGCGCCGGGAGCTGCCCTCAGGGCGTGAGCAACCCTGGCAGGCGCCCCTGTACACGGAGCCCGCCACCCTCGCGCGCCCCTCCCAGCGGCCGCGTCTGGTCCACGACACGCTGTGCGTCAACAAGCTGTACCGCACCGACTTCCTGCGCGAGCACGGCATCCGCTTCCCGGAGGGCCGCTTCCTCTACGAGGACATCGTCTTCACCGCGCGCGTGCTCGCCGCCGGTCCCCGCATCGCGCTCGTACCGGACCGCGTGTACGTGTGGCATGTGCGCCGCGGCGCCGAGCGGCTGTCGCTCTCGCTGGACCGGGAGCACATCGACAACTGGCAGGCACGCGTGGAGGCGTGCGCGCTGGCGTACGACGTCCTGCTGGGCGCCGGGCAGAAGGAGCTGGCGCGGGCGGCGCGGGCCAAGTTCCTCGACCACGACGTACGCATGTACGCGCGCGAACTGGGGCTGCGTGACGCGCCCTACCAGCGCGCCTGGTGGGCGCACACCCGGGAGTACCTCACGCGCTACGACACCCCCGACTGGGAGCTGAACCCGACGGCTCCCGGCCGCCTTGTCGCGCGGGTCGTGCTGGAGTCGCCCGAGCCGCGCGACCTGCCCCGGCTGCGCGAGCTGGCCGCCCGCCCGGCACGCCTGCTGCCGCCCTACGCCCGCACCCCCGACGGCGCCCCCGTCTGGTCCGCCGACCTTCCCCAGGTCAGCCTCGCGCCGTTCCTGACCCGCCCGGTCGCCGTCCTCCCGCTCGCCCTCGACGCGGAACTGCGTCCCCGCGCGCGTGCCTCGCTGCTGTGCCTGCGGCTGCACGAGCTGTACGGCAGAGTGGGCGAGGCGGGCCCGCACGAGGTGGACGTGGAGTGGGCCGCGCGCGACGACGAGCGGACGCGCGGGCGCACGACGGTTGCGCTCGCGCCCTCCGGCACGGACAGCTGGTCGGCGGAGCTGCCCGTCGACCTTTCCGGGCTCGGGGCGGGCACCTGGGACCTGCGGGTGACCGTGCGCTTCGCGGACGGCACGCAGCGGGAGGCCACGGCGCACGCCCTGGCGGGTGCCGGCCGGCTGCGCCGGCGTGCCGTGCCGAGCCTCCGGCACGGCGTGCTTCTGGTGCAGCCCTACGCCACGCACTCCGGCGCACTGGCCGTGCGGGTGGCGACCGGCGTGCGCGGGGTCGTGCGGGTGGCGCGCGGCCGGCTCCGCCGCCTGGTGCGCTGAGCCGGCCGGTGCGTCACCGGCGCGCCCGCTGCTTGACTGAGAGACACCCACTGAACGAGAGACGCCCCCGGCCGCACCGAGCGGCCGGACGGGCCGACTGACGAGGGGACGGCCGCAATGACCTGGCTGATCACCGGCGGTGCCGGATACATCGGGGCACACGTCGTACGGGCGATGACCCAGGCGGGCGAGCGCACGGTCGTCTACGACGACCTGTCCTCGGGCGTCGCCGAGCGCGTACCGGCGGAGGTCCCGCTGGTGCGGGGCTCCGTCCTGGACGCGGACATGGTGGCCCGCACGCTCGCCGAGCACGAGATCAGCGGGGTCGTGCATCTGGCGGCGAAGAAGCAGGTGGGCGAGTCGGTGGAGCGCCCGCTGTACTACTACCGGGAGAACGTCGAGGGTCTGCGCGTCCTCCTGGAGGCGGTGACGGCGGCGGAGATCCCGTCCTTCCTCTTCTCCTCCTCGGCCGCCGTCTACGGCATGCCGGACGTCGACCTGGTGACGGAGGAGACGCCGTGCCGGCCGCTGTCCCCGTACGGCGAGACCAAGCTGGCCGGCGAGTGGCTGGTGCGCGCGACGGGCCGGACGTCCGGCATGTCGACGGCGTCCCTGCGCTACTTCAACGTGGCGGGCGCGGCCGCCCCCGAACTCGCCGACACCGGCGTGTTCAACCTGATCCCGATGGTCTTCGAGAAGCTCACCGAGGGCGCGCCGCCGCGCATCTTCGGCGACGACTACCCGACCCCGGACGGCACCTGCGTCCGCGACTACATCCACGTGGTCGACCTGGCCGAGGCCCATGTCACCGTCGCCCGCGCCCTGGCCTCCTCGCCCGGCACCGACCTGACCCTCGACATCGGCCGCGGCGAGGGGGTGTCGGTCCGCGAGATGATCGACCGCATCAACGCGGTCACCGGCTACGACCGCCCGCCGACCGTCACCCCGCGCCGTCCCGGCGACCCCGCGCGCGTCGTCGCCGCCGCCACCCGCATCGCCACCGAGCTGGGCTGGCAGGCCAAGTACGACGTCCAGGACATGATCACCTCGGCCTGGGAGGGCTGGGTACGGCACCACCCGGCGGCGGCGCGGTCGTAGTCGCGCCCGGCCGCGGCGGCGGGCGTCTCACAACGCCTTGAGCGCCCCCGCCGTGGCCCGGGCCAGCTTCTCCAGGTAGCCCTTCGGCAGCTTGGGCGAGCGGATGACCACCGCGCGCCAGTACAGCGGCCCGGAGATCAGATCGAGCGCGAGGTCGGGATCGACCCCCGCCCGCACCTCCCCCCGCTTCTCCGCCGCGGCCACGATCTTGCTGGCCACACCCTCCTGGCCGTCCCGCAGGGCCTTCTGGAAGGCGTCGGCGATGTCGGGGTTGCGGGCCGCCTCCGCCTGGAGGTCGGGGATGATCTGCGAGGCCACGGGGTGGCGCAGGGCGCGGGACGTGACCTCGTACAGCAGCCGCAGGTCGCCCTCCAGGGAGCCCGTGTCCGGCACCGGCAGGCCCAGCACCGCCATCGCCGACACCACGTCCAGCACCAGGTGCAGTTTCGAACGCCAGCGCCGGTACACCGCCGTCTTGCCGACACCCGCCCGCCGCGCGATGCCCTCGATGGACATGCGCGCGTATCCGGCGGCCGCCAGTTCCTCGAAGACCGCCGCGCGGATGGCCTCGGTCACATCCTCCCGGAGTACGGCGGCCCCGGCGGGGGTCCGGCGACGCGGACGCGTCGGGGGCTCGTCGGCGTTGGTGGTCATGACCCACAGCATAGGCCGTTACGACGAAACGGTTGCGTTCCGACGTCGATTGGTTCTACGCTCACGTTGCGACGATACGGTCCCGTTCCGACGTAAGAGAACGTGAAGAGAAGCGTAAGGAAACACGCGAAGCGAAGGAAGGCGTCGGACGGACCCATACGACGCGACCCGGCTTGCCGGCCGGACGCGCCACCCCCTCCCCCGAGCGAAAGCAGCGGATGTGAGCCAGGTCCTCGACACACCGCCCCCCACCCAGGCCCCGGCCGACGACGATCTCGCGGCGCTGGCCGCCCGGCACGGCCTGTCGGTCAGCGGCGCCCGCCCCTCCCTGCCGGAGTACGTCCGCCAGCTGTGGGCCCGGCGTCACTTCATCACCGCCTTCGCCACCGCCAAGCTCACCGCGCAGTACAGCCAGGCGAAGCTCGGCCAGATCTGGCAGGTCATGAACCCGCTGCTGAACGCGGCGGTCTACTACTTCATCTTCGGCGTGCTGCTCGGCACCAGCCGCGGCGTGCCGGACTACATCCCGTTCCTGGTGACGGGCGTGTTCATCTGGACCTTCACCCAGAGCTCGATCATGGCCGGCACCCGCGCGATCTCCGGCAACCTCGGCCTGGTCCGCGCCCTGCACTTCCCGCGCGCCGCCCTGCCGATCTCCTTCTGCCTCCAGCAGCTCCAGCAGCTGCTGTTCTCGATGACCGCGCTGGTCGTGATCGTCCTGTCCTTCGGCATCCCGGTCACCCCGCGCTGGCTGCTCGCCATCCCCGCGCTGGTCCTGCAGTCCGTCTTCAACGCGGGCGTTTCGATGATCATGGCGAGGTGGGGCGCCAAGACCCCGGACATCGCCCAGCTGATGCCGTTCGTGCTGCGCACCTGGATGTACGTGTCCGGCGTGATGTGGAGCATCAGCAAGCTCACCAAGAAGGACCACCTGCCGCACATCGTCACGGTGCTGCTGGAGACCAACCCGGCCGCGGTCCACATCGACCTCATGCGGTACGCGCTGATCCACAGCTTCCACGGCAAGCAGCTGCCCCCGCACGTCTGGGCGGCGGCCACGGGCTGGGCCCTGCTCGCCGGCATCGGCGGCTTCATCTACTTCTGGAAGGCTGAGGAGACGTACGGCCGTGGCTGAGCAGACCGAAGCAAAGATCCCCACCGTCATCGCCGACGGCGTCGACATCGTCTACCGGGTCAACGGCACCGGCGCCGGCCGTGGCACCGCCACCGCCGCCCTCAACCGCATCATGCGCCGCAAGCAGGCCGAGAAGGCGGCGGGCGTCCGCCGGGTGCACGCGGTGAAGAAGGTGTCGTTCGTCGCCTACAAGGGCGAGGCGATCGGCCTCATCGGCACCAACGGCTCCGGCAAGTCGACGCTCCTGAAGGCGGTCGCCGGGCTGCTCCCCGTGGAGAACGGCCACATCTACACCCACGGCCAGCCCTCCCTGCTCGGCGTCAACGCCGCGCTGATGAACGACCTCACCGGCGAGCGCAACGTGAAGGGTGACTTCATCACCCTGCCGATGCGCACGTACTCCTCCGGCATGGCCGCCCGGCTGCGGTTCTCCATCGCCGCCGCCAAGGACCACGACGTCCTGCTCATCGACGAGGCCCTGGCCACCGGCGACCGCAAGTTCCAGGTGCGCTCCGAGGAGCGGATCCGGGAGCTGCGCGAGCAGGCGGGCACGGTCTTCCTGGTCAGCCACAACAACAAGTCGATCCGTGACACCTGCGAGCGGGTCCTGTGGCTGGAGCGCGGCGAGCTGCGCATGGACGGGCCGACGGAGGACGTCATGAGGGAGTACGAGGCCTTCACCGGCGACAAGAGCGACAAGAAAACCGCTGCCAAGAAAGCGGCGTAAAAGTAACCAGAAGAGAAACCCGGGGTCGCGGAACCCCCTCTTCCTCCCTGAGCGTCTCTCACCAGAGCGTCTCTTACCCCGAGCGCGGTCATCCCTTTCATCCGCTTAGTGACAGTATGTTATGAAGGGTGCCCCGAGCCGACGAGCCTAAGGAGTCCACTGCGATGCCCCAACTCAGCGTCATCGTCTACGGACCGAACGCACAGGGGCATCTGACAGAGCTGTTGGGCTCCCTGGAGGCCCACCCGCTTGCCGATGCCGAGGTGGTCGTCGCCGCCGTCGGCGACTGGGCGCGGGAGACGGCCGAGGGCCACGCCCCCGAGACGGTCGTCGTACCGCTGCCGGAGGGCACCCGTGACGCGGCGGCCCGGGCCGCCGGCGCCGCCCGCGCGACCGGCCGCTGGCTGCACTTCGTGCACGCCAAGGACGGCCTGCCGGCGGGCGCCGCCCGGCTGATCGCCGAGCGGACCGCCGAACTGGACGCCGCGGACGACACGGCGGCCACGGGCGCCGGAGTGGACATCCTCCTCTTCGACCACGTCGGCACCACCTGGCAGACCGCCGCCACGCCCTCCCGCGACGGCCGCCTCCTCGCCGCCGTCGGCCGCGAGGCCCTGCCCCTGGACGAGTCCGCCGACCTGCTGCGCCTCACCCCGCTGCTCGGCAACCGCGCCCTGCGCGCCGGCTTCTGGCGGGCCCACGAGGAGCTGCTCACCACCGAGGACGAGCCGTACGCCGCGTACACGGCCCTGCTGCACGCCGGTCGCGTCGCCTGCCTGAACCAGGCGGCGTACGAGAACCGCGAACTGCGCCCCGAGAGCCTGCCGCCGCGCGCCCCCGAGGACCGGTTCGCGCTGATCGAGCGCTACGAGTCGCTGCTCGCGCTCACCCAGGACCGCCGCGCCGCCCGCGCGGTGCTGTACGACCTGATGATGCGCGACCTCGTGCGCACCTTCGCCGGTGAGAACCTCCCCGACGCGGTCGCCCGGGAGTTCTTCCGCCGCGCCTCCCTCGCCGCGGTCCGCTGGCGCCCCGCGAACCACGAGCGCCCGGCGGGCGTGGAGGGCGTACGGCACGCCCTGCTGGAGGAGGGCGCGTACACCAAGTACCGCGCCTTCCAGGCCGCGAACCGCACCCGCCGCGCCGCCAAGAAGGCCGTACGGACCCGCAAGCGCCAGGTCGGCGCCAAGCTCCGCGACCAGCAGTACCGGCGCGCCCTGAGCCGCCCCGTCGACCCGGACCTGGCCGTGTTCGCCGCCTACTGGGACCGCGGGGTGGCCTGCAACCCGGCCGCGATCGCCGCCAAGCTCGCCGAACTCGCCCCGCACATCCACCAGGTGTGGACGGTGTCGAAGGAGAACACGGCCCTGCTGCCGCCCGGCACGGACCACGTGGTCCCCGGCACGCGCCGCTACTGGGAGACCCTGGCCACCGCCAAGTACCTGACGAACAACGTCAACTTCCCCAACGCGGTGGTCAAACGCCCCGACGCCGTCCACATCCAGACCCACCACGGCACCCCGCTCAAGCGCATGGGCCTGGACCAGATGGAACACCCGGCCGCCGCCAAGGGCCTGGACTTCGCCGCGCTGCTGGCCCGCATCGACAAGTGGGACTACAGCGTCAGCGCCAACAGCCACTCCACCCGTATGTGGGAGCGTGCCTACCCGGCCCGCTACACCTCCCTCGACTACGGCTATCCGCGCAACGACGTCTTCTACACGAGCGGCGCCGCGCAGGTCCGCGCCGCCCGCGAGCGCCTCGGCATCGCCCCGGGCAAGACGGCCGTCCTGTACGCGCCCACCCACCGCGACTACGAGGCCGGCTTCACCCCGCGCCTGGACCTCGCGGCCCTCGCCGACCGGCTCGGCGAGGACACCGTGCTCCTGGTCCGCGCCCACTACTTCTACGGCGGCGCCGCCTCGCCCCTCACCGGTCTGCGCCGCTCCGGCCGGATCATCGACGTCTCCTCCTACGACCCCGTCGAGGAGCTGTGCCTGGCCGCCGACGCGCTGGTCACGGACTACTCGTCGATCATGTTCGACTACGCCAACCTCGACCGCCCGATCGTCGTCTACGCCGACGACTGGGAGACCTACCGCACCACCCGGGGCGTCTACTTCGACCTGATGACCGACCACCCCGGCCAGGTCGCCCGCACCCAGGAGGAGCTGACGGAGATCTTCGCCTCCGGTGCCTGGCGCGACGAGAGCGCGGCGAAGGCACGGGCCGCCTTCCGGCGCCGGTTCTGCGAGTACGACGACGGCCGCGCCGCCGAACGGGTCGTACGACGGGTGTTCCTGGGTGAGCCGGAGGAGTCGCTGCCCCCGGTGATCCCGCTCGAGGAACGCACCCCCGCCCCGACCCCCGAGGAGGCCTCGGCATGACGCACGCGACGACCACGACCCCTGACGTCACGGTCACCGTGATCGTCTACAACGACGCGGCCCGCCTCCCGCGGGCGGTGGCGTCCCTGTGCGCGCAGACGCACGCGAACATCGAGATCATCATCAGCGACGACCACTCCACGGACGACACGCCGACGGTGGCGCGCCGGCTGGAGGCGCAGGACGAGCGCATCCGCTATCTGCGCCTGCCGGAGAACAGCGGCGGCTGCAGCGCCCCGCGCAACCGGGCCATCGAGATCGCCCGGGCGCCGTATCTGATGTTCCTCGACAGCGACGACGAACTCCCACCCCGCGCGGTCGAGTCGCTGCTCGCCGCGCACCGCGAGCGCGAGGTGGACTTCACCATGGGCGCGGTACGCCGGGTCCGGGTGGACAACGGCCGCCGTACGACATGGATGCCGCACCTGGTGGCCGAGCACCGCACGGTCGACGGCATCGAGGCGGACCCCCGCCTGCTCTTCGAGCACCTGTCGACGAGCAAGATGTACGCGCGCGCCTTCCTGGACCGCCACGAACTCCGCTTCCCCGAGGGCATCCACTACGAGGACCAGCTGTTCTCGGCGCAGGCCTACTGCCTGGCGAAGGCGTTCACGATCATCCCGGACCCCGTGTACGTCTGGTACATCGACCCGTACGCGGCGGCGGCCTCGGCGTCCATCTCCAACCAGCGGCACAAGGTCAGCAACGTCCGCGACCGGGTCCATGTGCAGCGGCTGATCGACGACTTCCTGGTGGAGAGCGGGCACGCGGGGCTGCGGGAGGACAAGGACTACAAGTTCCTCAAGCACGACTTCCGGATGTACGCGGGCGACCTGCCCTACCGGGACGAGGAGTGGCTGAACTCCTTCGCGGACATCATGAACCCCTACCTGGACACCCTGTCTCCCGGCGCCTACGCCCGCCTTCCCCGCGCGGAGCGGGTGGTGCTGGAGCTGCTGCGGCAGGGCCGGGCGGGCGACGCCCAGCTCGCGGCGCGCGGCCTGGGCCACGGGGTGGCGCCGCGGCAGATCACGGCCGACGCGTCCGGAGTGCCGTACTGGGGCGACAGCGTGCCCCGCGACGACCGCGGCCTGAGCGAACTGGAGCTGTCCGACCTGGAGTTGGACACGCGCCCCTTCTCCAGCGCGCAGTTCCGCCATGAGATCGTCGAGCTGACACCCGGCAAGGGCGCCTCGCTCACGCTGGCCATCCGCACCTACGACCCCGGGCTGCGCCTGCCGGTCGGCCCGCAGCGCGCCGCCCTGCTCCTGTCGCCGGGCAACCGCCGCATGACGGTTCCGTTCCGCCTCGACCCGGTCCGTCCCGGCGTCTTCGAGGGCACGGTCCGGCTGGACCTGACCGCGGCCCCGGTCCCCCTCCAGGGCTTCGCGGGCGTGCGCCACCCGCTGGTCCGCCTCCAGCAGCAGGGCCTGGCCAACTCCAGCCTCCTGCTGGCGCCGCTGGTCTTCCCCACCCTCACGGCCCGCATCGACTACCGCTCCGGCGCCACCCCGCACGAGGTCACCGTCGAGCCGGAGGGCCGCAACCCCGGCCGCCTGCAGATCCGCTGGCGCCCGGTGGGGCTCACGTCGCGTGTCGTGCGGCCGGTGGTCCAGCGGGTGGCCCGGCCCCGGGTCCGCAAGGCCGTGAAGCTGCTGTCCAGCGTCCTTCGCTGAGAGGGCCGGTTCCGAAGCGCCGTCGAACGCAAGGGGCGCGGGGAACTGCGGGGCCGCCGTGGCCGCCCCGCAGTTCCCCGCGCCCCTTCGGCGCGCTCCGGCCCCGCCTCGGCTCAGCGCACCACTCGGTACAGGACCTGGCCGCCCGGGCCCCCGGTCACCTTCCGCAGCCCCGGACCGGTCAGGCTCTCCGGCCCCACGACCCACTTCACGTCGTACCTGCGCTCGATCCCGGCCCGGTCAGCGGCAGTCGTCCGGGCGGCGAAGTACCGCGCCACCGCCGCCTCCCGCCGCGCGGCGTCCCGCAGAAACACATCGGGATACCCCGGCGCCACGGTGTACGCCCCGTACGCGGGAATCTGCCGCGCGGGAAACGTCCGGGCCATGACCACGTCCCCGTACTTCACCCAGGGCGTGATCCAGTGGTATCCCACCCACGGCGTCCGGTACTTCGCCGCGACCGGCGAGGGAAGCGCGGCCCTCCCCGTCACGTACCCGAGCGTCCCGATCTGCGTCCACGCCCCCACGGCCAGCGCGGCGCACAGCACGCACGCCCACCCCGCGCGCACCGCGCGCCGCCCCGCCGACACGACCTCCAGCGCGGCCGCGAGCTGGGCCGGGATCAGGGCGGCGGGCAGGGCGCGGCCCCACGAGTAGTGCCCGGTCAGTCCGCCCGCGGCGAACACCAGCGTGCCGAGGACGAAGAACAGGACCAGGGGATCCCAGCGGTCCCGGCGAAAGCGCAGCACCAGCGCCGCGACCCCGAGCAGCACCAGCCCGAACCGCGCGGCCAGGTCCTCGTACAGCGGCTTGTGGATGGCCTCCAGGTCCGCGCCCGCGGAGAAGAGCGAGAAGAAGTCGTAGTACGGCCACAGCCACAGCAGGAGCAGGCCCAGGGCCGGCGCGGCGGCCAGTCGCAGCAGCACGGCCCGGGCCGGTCGCGCCGCGATGACCGTCGCCAGCGCCCCGAGCGAGGCCACCACGCCCGTGAACTGGTGGCACAGCAGGATCAGCGCCCACAGCGCACCGAGCCACAGCCACGTCCCCCACGCGGCCTCCTGCCGCACCGCCCGGCTGAGCCAGGCCCAGAAGTGGAAGGTGAGGCCGAGCGCGAGGACGCTGGGGTACGACACCGTCAGCGCCAGGGAGTTCAGGCCCAGGAAGCCGGACCAGTTGAACAGCACAGTGCCCCACAGGAAGAGCAGGCTGAGCAGGGCCAGCGCGGGGGCCATGGGGTGGGCGCTGAGGATGCGGACGTAGCGCCGGACACCGGTGACCAGCAGACTCAGGCCGGCGAGCGCGGCGATCCGCAGGACCACGAACACCGACAGCCCGGTGAGCTTGGCGGTCACGCCCAGCACCAGCATCCACGGTGAGTAGTAGGGGCTCGGCGTGTCCGCGTCGACCAGTGGGTTCCCGGGATGCAGCAGATCGTGACGCAGGCGCTGGATGGTCGCCGCGTGCATGCCGAGGTCCCCCGCCCACGGCAGGCGGACGACCACCAGGAGCAGCAGCACCACGACGAGCGCGGCGGCGGCCTGCGGCAGCGCCCGGCCGGCCCGCGCGGTGCCGGACGGCGGCCCGGTGCGGCTCACCGGCTCGGCCTCAGGCGGTACGGTGCGCATCCTGCTGGAACACCCAGGTGCGGTAGACCAGGAAACGGAAGGCGGAGGCGAGCACGATCGACAGTGCCTTCGCCGTGTTCGACCCCAGCACGCCGTGCAGGCCGAACCCGTGGTAGCCGACCCAGAACAGGCCGATTTCCATCACGACCCCGAGGCCGCTGAACACGAAGAACAGCATGATCTGGCGGCGGGTGCGCGAGGCCCGGTCGCGATAGGCGAAATAGCGGAAGCCCAGGTAATTGGTCGCCATCGCGATACAGCTGGCCAGGACCGTCGCGGTCATCGCCTGCCAACCCAGGCCGTGCAGTAGCAGGTTGAAGACCAGGAAATTGACCAGGACTCCGCTGCCGCCGACGATCCCGAATTTCACGACCTCCAGCACGACACGCGTGACGGGCCGGGCCGGCGCGGGTGCGGGCGCGGGGGGCGCTGCCGGGCGGGTCTCGGTGAGAGGAACAGTCACACCGCAGACCCTATCCGAAAGGCGTCGATTAGCAGGAAACGGTAAATTCGCTGATCGTTTTTCGCTAAGGGTCGGCAAGAAAGGGAACGCCCCGGGCCGATTTCACGTCGGCCCGGGGCGCTCACTGTCGTAGGGCACTCACCGCCCCGCGGTTCACGAATGCGTGCGCAGCAGCGTCCGCATCGTCCGCATCGCCACCGAGAGGTTGGCGAGGTCGAACGTCTCCGAACCGCGGATCTCCTCCAGGGTGGTGCGCGCCCGGCTCAGGATGGGCGCGTTCTT
The DNA here is from genome assembly GCF_000725475.1 of Streptomyces durhamensis. Taxonomy (NCBI): domain Bacteria; kingdom Bacillati; phylum Actinomycetota; class Actinomycetes; order Kitasatosporales; family Streptomycetaceae; genus Streptomyces; species Streptomyces durhamensis. Next base: position 28,716 of record NZ_JNXR01000002.1, on the reverse strand, counting down.
CTGCTCCCAGGCCTTGAAGCGCTGCTCGGGCGTGGAGGTGCCGTTGCCGACCGCGAGGACGTCCGCGGTGAGGGCCGCGTGGGCCGCGTACAGGTCCTCGCGGATGGAGGCGCGGGCCATGGACTGCCAGCGGTCGTTGCGGGGAAGCTCGATGATGCGGTCCATCAGCTGCGTGATGCTGAGCCGGTCGGCGAGGTCGTAGTACACCTCGGCGACGTCGAGCGGCTCCTTGCCCATGCGGTCGGACACCGACACGATGTCGAGCGCCGGGAAGGCGGAGGAGAACCCGGCCACGCGCGTGGCCAGTTCGTCCGGGACGCCGGCCGCGGACAGCTCGTCGTACACGTGCTGGTACCACTCCAGGTCCGCGCCGCGCAGCAGCTTCGGCAGCTCCTGCCAGACGCGCTCCACCCGCTCGGCGAAGAACTCGACGGTCTCGGCGAGCTCCAGCGGCTGCGGCCGGTTGTTGAGCAGCCAGCGCGTGCCGCGCTCGACCAGCCGGCGCGAGTGCAGCCGGATCCGGGTCTGGACGACCGCGTCGACCCTGTTGTCCAGGCCCTCCACCGCGTCCCACACCGGCGCCGAGCAGAAGATCGCGCGGGCCGCGGTCTGGGCCCGGACGATCTCCTCCAGGGAGGCCCCGGTCTCCTCGCGCAGCCGGTGCAGATACGTCGTACCACCTGTGTTGACCGTGTCGTTGACCAGCACGGTCGTGGTGATCTCGCGGCGCAGCGGGTGGTTGTCGATCGCCTCCGCGAACCGCTCGCGCAGCGCCGTCGGGAAGTAGGCGTGCAGCAGGCCGCGCAGGTACGGGTCGTCCGGCAGGGTGGTGGCCAGCAGCTCCTCGGCGACCGTGATCTTCGTGTACGCCAGGACGACGGCGGTCTCCGGGCTGGTCAGGCCCTGGCCCTGGCCGAGGCGCTCGCGGATCTGGCGGTCCGTGGGCAGGAACTCCAGCGCCCGGTCCAGGTGGCCCTCGCGCACCAGGTGGCGCAGGAACCGCTGCTGGGCGTGGAGCATGTCCTTGGCCTGGAACAGGGCGTTGGCCAGGGCGGTGTTCTGCGCGTAGTTGTTGCGCAGGACCAGCGCGCCGACCTCGTCGGTCATCTCGGCGAGGATCTTGTTGCGCTGCTTGACGGTCATGTCGCCGTCCGCGACCAGGCCGTTCAGCAGGATCTTGATGTTCACCTCGTGGTCGGAGGTGTCCACGCCGGCGCTGTTGTCGATCGCGTCGGTGTTGATCTTGCCGCCGTGCATGGCGAACTCGATCCGGCCGAGCTGGGTCAGGCCCAGGTTGCCGCCCTCACCGACGACCTTGACCCGCAGGTCCTTGCCGTCGACGCGGATGGCGTCGTTCGCCTTGTCGCCGACGTCCGCGTTCGACTCGACGGACGCCTTCACATACGTGCCGATGCCGCCGTTCCACAGCAGGTCGACCGGCGAGTGGAGGATCGCCTTCATCAGGTCGGCCGGGGTCATCTTGGTGACCTTGTCCTCGATGCCGAGGGCCTCGCGGATGTGGGCGTTGACCGGGATCGACTTGGCGGTGCGCGGGAAGATGCCACCGCCCGCCGACAGCAGCTCGGTGTCGTAGTCGGCCCAGCTGGAGCGGGGCAGCTCGAACAGGCGGCGGCGCTCGGCGTACGACGTCTCCGCGACCGGGTTCGGGTCGATGAAGATGTGCCGGTGGTCGAAGGCCGCGACCAGGCGGATCTTCTCGGAGAGCAGCATGCCGTTGCCGAACACGTCACCGGACATGTCACCGATGCCGACGACCGTGAAGTCCTGGCTCTGCGTGTCCACGCCCAGCTCGCGGAAGTGCCGCTTCACGGACTCCCAGGCGCCGCGCGCGGTGATGCCCATGCCCTTGTGGTCGTAGCCCGCGCTGCCGCCGGAGGCGAAGGCGTCACCGAGCCAGAAGTTGTACTTCTCGGCGACCCCGTTGGCGATGTCCGAGAAGGTCGCGGTGCCCTTGTCGGCGGCGACGACCAGGTAGGTGTCGTCCCCGTCGTGCCGGACCACGTCCTGCGGGGGCACGACCTCGCCGGCGACCATGTTGTCGGTGATGTCGAGCAGTGCCGAGATGAACGTCTTGTAGCTGGCGATGCCCTCGGCCAGCCAGGCGTCGCGGTCCTGCGCCGGGTCCGGCAGCTGCTTGGCGACGAAGCCGCCCTTGGCGCCGACCGGCACGATGACGGTGTTCTTCACCATCTGCGCCTTGACCAGGCCGAGGATCTCGGTGCGGAAGTCCTCACGCCGGTCGGACCAGCGCAGACCGCCTCGCGCGACCTTGCCGAAGCGCAGGTGCACGCCCTCGACGCGCGGCGAGTACACCCAGATCTCGTACGCCGGGCGCGGGGCCGGCAGGTCCGGGATGGCCTGCGGGTCGAACTTCATGGAGACGTAGTCGTGCGGCGTGCCGGCGGCCGCCTCCTGGAAGAAGTTCGTGCGCAGGGTCGCCTTGATGACGGTGAGGAACGACCGCAGGATGCGGTCCTCGTCCAGGCTCGCCACCTGGTCCAGGGCCGCGTCCAGCTCCTCCTGCAGGGCGTCCGTGATCTCCAGCCCGGCCTTCTGCCGGTCCGGCGACATCCGGGCCTCGAACAGCGAGACGAGGAGCCGGGTGGTGTGGACGTTGTTGCGGAGGGTGTCCTCCATGTAGTCCTGCGAGAAGGTCGAACCGGCCTGCCGCAGGTACTTGGCGTAGGCGCGCAGCACCATCGCCTGCCGCCAGGTCAGCCCGGCGCTCAGCACGAGCGCGTTGAAGCCGTCGTTCTCCGCCTTGCCGGTCCAGGTGGCGGCGAAGGCCTCCTGGAAGCGCTCACGGGCGTCGTCGCCGAGGTACTCCCCGCCGCCGGCGGCCCTCGGAACGCGCAGACCGAAGTCGTAGATCCAGGCGGTGGTGCGGTCCACACAGCGCAGCTCGTACGGCCGCTCGTCGGTGACCTCGACGCCGAGGCGGCTGAGCACCGGCAGCACCTTGGAAAGGGAGACCGTGCCGCCCTTCTGGTAGATCTTGAACCGGCGCTCCTCGGGACCGGCGCCCACCGGCTCGTACAGGCTCAGGCTGAAGGTCTTGTCCTCGCCGAGCTGCTCCAGGTGGACCAGGTCGGCGACCGCGGCACGCGGGGTGTGGTCGGCCTTGTAGCCCTCGGGGAAGGCGTTGTTGTAGCGGCGCAGCACCTCGGCCGCGCGCTCCTCGCCGCACTCGGCGGTCAGCGCCTCGGCGAACGCGTCGGCCCAGGAACGGGCGGCTTCGACCAGGCGGGCCTCGATGCGGTCCTTGTCGGCATCCGACAGCTCGGGCAGCTCCGTGCCCGGCGGGACACGCACGACGAAGTGCAGCCGGGACAGGATCGACTCGGTGTTCCAGGCGGTGAAGTCGACGCTGACGCCGCCGAGCTCCTCCTTCAGGATGTCGATGATCCTGAGGCGGACACCGGTGGTGTAGCGGTCGCGCGGCAGGTAGACGAGTGCCGAGTAGTAGCGGCCGTACTCGTCCTGGCGCAGGTAGAGCCTGAGGCGTCGCCGCTCCTGCAGGTACAGCACGGACGTGACGATGGACTGCAGTTCGGCGACGGGCGTCTGGAACAGCTCGTCGCGCGGGTACGTCTCCAGGATCTGCAGCAGGTCGCGGCCGTCGTGGCTGTGGGGCGAGAACCCGGCGCGCTCCAGCACCTCGTCGACCTTGCGGCGGATGACGGGCACGCGACGCACGGACTCGGTGTACGCGGCCGAGGAGAACAGCCCGAGGAACCGCCGCTCACCGACGACGTTGCCGTCCGCGTCGAACTTCTTGACGCCGATGTAGTCCAGGTACGACGGCCGGTGCACGGTGGCCCGGCTGTTGGCCTTGGTCAGCACGAGCAGCTTGTGCTCACGGGCCTTGGCGCGGGCGTCGGCCGGCAGCCGCTCGAAGGACGGGCTGACCGGGTGCTGCTCGTCCTCGGCGTGGTGCGGGTCGGAGCGCAGGATGCCGAGGCCGGTGCCGGCCACGGCGGCGAGCGTGTCGTCCTCGCGCAGCTGGTACTCGCGGTAGCCGAGGAAGGTGAAGTGGTCGTCGGCCAGCCAGCGCAGCAGCTCGCGGGCCTCCTCGGCCTCGGGCGCGGGCAGGTCGGCGGGAAGGGGCTCGCTCTGCATCCCGTCGGCGATCCGGGTCGCCGCGTCCCGCATCTTCTCCCAGTCCTCGACGGCCTCGCGGACGTCGGACAGTACGCGCAGCAGGTCGGCGGTGATCTGCTTCAGGTCGGCGCGGTCGGTCTCCCGGTCGATCTCGACGTGGATCCAGGACTCGAAGTGCGCGTCGTGCGGGAGCTCACCGCCGGGCGGGGTCGGCAGGACCTCGATCAGCTTGCCGGTGAGGTCGCGGCGGACGACGAACTGCGGGTGGACGACGACGTGGATGCCGCGCCCGCGCCGGGTCAGCTCATTGGTCACCGAGTCGACGAGGAAGGGCATGTCGTCGGTGACGACCTCCACGACCGAGTGACTGCAGGTCCACCCGTTCTCCTCCACGGTCGGGGTGTGGACCCGCACGTTCGCCGTGCCCTGGGGGCGGTTCTCGGCGAGCCGGTAGTGCGAGACCGCGGCGCCGAACACGTCGACCGGGTCACGGCCGGTGAGGTCTTCCGGGGCGGTGTGCAGGTAGTAGCGCTGGAGGAACGCGAGCACGGACTCGCTGTCCGGGGTGTCCGGGGAGCCCTCGCCCGTGGTCCCGGTCGGTAGGTGCCCCCCGACCGGGCTGTTCTCAGCTACCCGGGCAGCCCTCTCGAGCAGCTCGGCCTTGGCTTCGTCCAGCTTGGTCTGCATTGTCCTCTGACTCCTGTCGCGCGCCGTTGCGTGACGTAGAAGGAAGTACGGTCTCTTTCCCTCCGGCTCGACGCCACGGCCCGGGGTGTCCGGTCCGCATCGACGCTATGCCGCGAGGTGAGATGCGCGGGGGAAATTCAGCCATTCTCGACACGCCCGTGGGGTGTGACGCTGCTCTCGGCGTCGCCGTGTCCAGGGTTGTCCTCGGCGTCCCGGGGGCTCCTGCGGCCCCGTCCCGCCCGCGAAGACCAGCGACCGCCGCCCGGTCACGGAGGTGTTCCGTGCAACCCGGGCGCAGGGCAGGGGCAGGATCGCCCCCGCGAGATATCGCGCTGATCACGCCACAAGGCTATCGCTCCTCACCCCGGACCCGTCATGAGCCGTATGTGTACAAAACCGAGGGGTGAAGTTTGACGTTCTGCACAGGGGCCGGGCGGGGGGTGGTGACGTATCCGGTCGCATGGGGCCGATGGGGTTGCCGGGGGCGGCGGAGCCGGGCGGCGGTGCCCGGTCGCGTCCAGTCGCGGGGGCAGAGTCCCGACCGCACTCTGGGAACAGGGCGCTCCGACCACCGGTGAGGCGCCGAGGCCGTCGCCGGAACCGCCACGGCCCCCTTGGCAAGCACGCCCGGTCTTGGCACCTTGCCCTGGGGCAGTGCGTCCCGCCCAGGAGTACCGGAACACCGGAGCACCCGAGGAGCCGACATGCCCGCGAAGATCCTGATCGTCACCGGCGACGCGGCGGAGTCCCTGGAAGTCCTCTACCCGTACCAGCGCCTGCGCGAGGAAGGCTACGAGGTCCATATCGCGGCCCCCGCCCGCAAGACACTCCGCTTCGTCGTCCACGACTTCGAATCCGGTTACGACACCTACACCGAGAAGCCCGGCTACACCTGGCCCGCCGACCTGGCCTTCTCCGACGTGGACCCCGGCGAGTACGCGGCGGTCGTCATCCCCGGCGGCCGGGCCCCCGAGTATCTGCGCAACGACCCCGAACTCCGCAAGATCCTCAAGGCGTTCTTCGACTCCGACAAGCCGGTCGCCCAGATCTGCCACGGTCCGCTGCTCACCGCGGCGATCGACAGCCTGCGCGGTCGCCGGGTCACGGCGTACCCCGCGCTGGAGCCGGACATGCAGGCGGCCGGAGCGGGCTTCCAGGACAGCGAGGCCGTGGTCGACGGCACCCTCGTCTCCTCCCGGGCCTGGCCGGACCACCCGGCCTGGATGCGCGAGTTCCTCAGGATCCTCCGTACCAAGGCACCGGCGACCTGAGGCAGCCACACCGCCCCCGGCCTCCGCGGCCGCCGCGCCGCTCAGGCGACCCCCACCCCGAAGGGGTGCCCTTCCGGCGCCGCTACGGGCAGTCGTAGCGCTCAGGCGACCCCCGCCCCGGAGGGCAGGGCCCCGACGCCGCTACGGGCAGTCATAGTCGTGGGCGGCGGACAGTTCGGCGGCGGCGGACAGTTCGGCGGCGACGTCGAGCGCGTTCACCGCGTCGGTGCGCTCAGGGGGGATTCCACCCGGCAGACGCCCCCACAGCCCGCCGCTACGGGCAGCCTCGCCGCCCGGCCACCTCCACCGGGCGGAAGCCCCCGCCGCTACGGGCAGCCTCGCCGCCCGGGCCGCTTCCACCAGGCAGAAGCCCCCGCCGCTGCGGTCAGTCGTGCCGCTGGGGCGGCACGGGTGGGCGCAGCGGCACCTCTCCGACGCGGGCAAGCGGACCGACCCGGTGGTCAGCTACAGCGCCCCACCCCTTCGAACACCGGCAAGCGAAACGGCCCCCAGCTCAGCTGCAGCACAGGGCACCCGACAAACCCTGCTAAGCCGCTATTCGCTGCGCTTCCTCCACCGCCTCGGCCAACGTGTCCACCACCGGCGCCCCCACCCCCTCCAGGCTGGCCCGGCTGTGCGACCCCCCGGTGTACAGCACGGCCCGCGCCCCCACGCCCCGCGCCGCGACCGCGTCATCCGCCGCGTCCCCGATCACCACGGTCCGCGCGGGCTCCACAGACCCGCTCAGCGCCTCCAGATGCCGCACCATGTGCGCGGCCTTGCTGCCCCCGGAGGGCCCCGTACGCCCGTCGACCCGCAGGAAATGCGCCTCGATGCCGAACCCCCGCACCAGCGGCACCAGTTCCTCGTGCACGTACATGCTCAGCAGCGACTGGCTGTGCCCCGCCGACCGCCACCCCGCGAGCAGCTCGGCCGCGCCCTCGGTCAGCCCACACCGCACCCGGTGCTCGGCGTAGTACCGGTGGAAGACCCCGTCCATCAGCTCCCACTCGGCACCGGTCGGCAGCCGGCCGATCAGCCGCTCGTAGAACTTCGGCACCGGCACGCAGTACAGCGACCGGTACTGCTCCAGCGTGATCGGCGCGATCCCCAGCTCGGCGAAGGCCGCGTTCGTCGCCCCGATGATCGCGTCGTTGTCGTGGAACAGCGTGCCGTTCCAGTCCCAGACGATGTGCGCGCTCTGCTGCATCCCCATGCCGAAGACCGTACCCGCCACCACCGACAATGACGGCTGCCGCCCGCGTCGACCAGACCGCATCGACCAGCGCGCTCGACCAGCGCGCTCGACCAGCGCGCTCGGCCAGACCACGCGACCAGCCCGCGCGACCAGGTCGGCGCCGGTCCGGCCGGGTCAGGCCAGTCCGACCAGGTTGGGAATCTCCTGCGTGGCGTACCACAGCAGCTCGTGATCGTCCGCCCCGTCCACGACGGACTGCGCGTCGTCGTCCCCGCCGTCGGCCGCCTCCAGCGCCTGCGCCGCCGCGGCCACGTCCTGCTCCGCGTCACCCGCGTCGACATGCACCGCGGCCGCCTTGGCGAGCGGCACGGTCACCGTCACGCTCACCTCGCCGAGAGCGGTCGGGTCCGGCCCACGGTCCGGGTCGACGCCCGCCGCGCCGTCGGCCACGTCCACGGCGACCACGACCCTGCGCCGTACCGCACCCGGATCCGCCGCGAGCAGCCGCAGCGAGGCCAGCGCGGCCCGGCTCAGGGCCGCGTACTCCAGCTCCTCGATGTCCTCCGAGGCGTACCACTCGCGCAACGCGGGCGTGACGGCATACGCGGCGAAGGGGCCGCTCCCCAGCTCACCCGTCTTGTGCGCCTCGGCGAGCCCGGGGAGGGTCAGGGGGACGTAGACGCGCATGCTGGCCGCTCTTTCCTGCTCAAAGGCTCCGCTGGGCCCCGGGAGGGCCGGCTGCCGCGTCTCCCGGAGGGCCTTCAGGATACGTGCGCCCGTCCCCTTTCGGGTCTGTGCCCGCCCCCGGGGAGCCGTCCACCGCGGGCCGCTCATTCACCCGGGCCACCCGCCACATCGCAGCGTCCGACCGATCCCGCATCCCTCGGATAGGTGAACCTCTCCGCCCCCGCCGAGCCCCCCGACCCGCCACGACACCCGCCGCCCGGCAGGAGCCCCACCGAGGATCCCGCCCCGCCGTGCGGCGGCCCCACGGCCGGCGGCCACCCCGCTCACGCCCCCTCCCGCGCCCACAGACCCGGAGCCGACCCGCGCTCGCGCGTCCGCTGCGCCGGACGCCGCGCCGGAAACGGCCCCCACGGCGCCCCGGACGGCCGTACCACAGCCTCGCCCCACCGACCTCTTCGCGGACCGCCTGCTGGCCGTCCTGAGCGGTCAGCGGCCCGTCCACTGGATGCTCCGCCACACGGCGGGCCGCGCCTACGACGACCTGATCCGCCTCGCCGAACGCAGCCCCCTGCGCACGCGAGGCTCCCGCCCCCGCGTCCACGACATCGGCTACTACGTCCCCCGCGACGGCGCGCTGGAGGTCTTCGCCCGCATCGCCGCCGGCGAACGGCTCCGCGCCCTGGCCTTCCGCCTGGAACTCGGCCAGGACCTCCGCTGGCGCTGCACAGCGGTGGAAACCGGCCCGCAGCAGCCGTAGCCGCGGACGGCCCGGGCAAACCCGTCCCGGCCCGAGCACGGCGAAGGGCCGGGTCCCGAAAAAGGAACCCGGCCCTTGCGAAAACGGCTGGAGCGCCGCGGACCGGCCGCTACTTCTTACGGCGCCGTCCGCCCTTGGCCTGCCGCCGCCGCTCCGCCCGCGTCAGCCCGTCCGACTCGGACCGCACCGGCTCGTCGTCCTCCAGATCACGCTCCACGATGCCGCCCTCACCGTCCACGGTCGGCGCCGAGAAGTGCAGATCCCGCCGCTGCGGAACGTCCAGCCCCTTCGCGCGGATCTCCGGACGCGCCCCGGCCTGCGCCGGAACCGTGTCGTGGACGCCCTCGCCGACCGGCTCCGCCTCTTCGACCGGGACCTCCTCGACCTGCTGCTCGACCTGGACCTCCAGGTTGAACAGGTAGCCGACGGACTCCTCCTTGATGCCGTCCATCATCGCGGTGAACATGTCGAAGCCCTCACGCTGGTACTCGACCAGCGGGTCCTTCTGCGCCATCGCGCGCAGGCCGATGCCCTCCTGGAGGTAGTCCATCTCGTAGAGGTGCTCACGCCACTTGCGGTCGAGGACCGACAGCACGACCCGGCGCTCCAGCTCCCGCATGATCTCGGAGCCGAGCTGGGACTCACGGGCCTCGTACTGCTCGTGGATGTCCTCCTTGATGGACTCGGAGATGAACTCCGCGGTGAGGCCCGCCCGGTCGCCCGCGGCCTCCTCCAGCTCCTCCACGGTGACCTTCACCGGGTACAGCTGCCGGAAGGCGCCCCACAGCCGGTCCAGGTCCCAGTCCTCCGGGAAGCCCTCGGCGGTCTCGGCGCCGACGTACGCGTCGATCGTGTCGTCCATGAAGTGCTGGACCTGCTCGTGCAGATCCTCGCCCTCCAGCACGCGCCGGCGTTCGCCGTAGATGACCTCGCGCTGGCGGTTGAGGACCTCGTCGTACTTCAGAACGTTCTTACGGGTCTCGAAGTTCTGCTGCTCGACCTGCGACTGCGCGGACGCGATCGCGCGCGTGACCATCTTGTTCTCGATCGGGACGTCGTCCGGCACGTTGGCCATGGACATCACGCGCTCGACCATCTGGGCCTTGAACAGACGCATCAGGTCGTCGCCCAGCGAGAGGTAGAACCGGGACTCGCCGGGGTCTCCCTGACGGCCGGAACGACCGCGCAGCTGGTTGTCGATGCGCCGCGACTCGTGCCGCTCGGTGCCGAGGACGTAGAGGCCGCCGAGGTCCTTGACCTCTTCGAACTCGGCCTTGACCGCCTGCTCGGCCTTCTCCAGCGCGGCGGGCAGCGCCGCGGCCCACTCCTCGATGTGCTCCTCGGGGTCGAGGCCGCGCTGACGCAGCTCCGCCTCGGCGAGGTCGTCGGGGTTGCCGCCGAGCTTGATGTCCGTACCACGGCCGGCCATGTTGGTGGCCACGGTCACCGCGCCCTTGCGGCCGGCCTGGGCGACGATCGACGCCTCGCGCTCGTGGTGCTTGGCGTTGAGCACCTCGTGCTGGATGCCGCGCTTGCTGAGCTGCTGCGAGAGGTACTCCGACTTCTCGACGGACGTGGTGCCGACGAGGATCGGCTGGCCCTTCTCGTGCTTCTCGGCGATGTCGTCGACGACCGCCTCGAACTTGGCGACCTCGGTGCGGTAGATCAGGTCCGACTGGTCCTTGCGGACCATCGGCCTGTTCGTCGGGATCGGGACCACGCCGAGCTTGTAGATCTGGTGGAACTCGGCGGCCTCGGTCATCGCCGTACCGGTCATGCCGGAGAGCTTGTTGTAGAGGCGGAAGAAGTTCTGCAGGGTGATCGTGGCGAGCGTCTGGTTCTCGTCCTTGATGTCCACCCCTTCCTTCGCCTCGATCGCCTGGTGCATGCCCTCGTTGTAGCGGCGGCCGGCGAGGATACGGCCGGTGTGCTCGTCGACGATCATGACCTCGCCGTCGATGACGACGTAGTCCTTGTCCTTCTTGAAGAGCTCCTTGGCCTTGATGGCGTTGTTCAGGTAGCCCACGAGCGGGGTGTTCACCGACTCGTAGAGGTTGTCGATGCCCAGCCAGTCCTCGACCTTGGAGACACCGTTCTCGTGGATGGCTACCGTGCGCTTCTTCTCGTCGACGTCGTAGTCGCCGGTCTCCTCGACGCCCTTGAGCGGGTTGCCCGCCTCGCCCTTCTTCAGGCGCGTGACCAGCTTGGCGAAGTCGCCGTACCACTTGGTGGCCTGGTCGGCCGGGCCGGAGATGATCAGCGGCGTACGGGCCTCGTCGACCAGGATGGAGTCGACCTCGTCCACGATCGCGAAGTTGTGGCCGCGCTGCACCAGCTCGTCCTTCGACCACGCCATGTTGTCGCGCAGGTAGTCGAAGCCGAACTCGTTGTTCGTGCCGTAGGTGATGTCGCACGCGTACTGCTCGCGGCGCTGGGCCGGCGTCATGTTGGCCAGGATGCAGCCGACGTCCAGGCCCAGGAACTTGTGGACGCGGCCCATCATCTCGGAGTCGCGCTCGGCCAGGTAGTCGTTGACCGTGACGATGTGGACGCCGTCGCCGGACAGGGCGTTCAGATACGCGGGCAGCGTGCCGACGAGGGTCTTGCCCTCACCGGTCTTCATCTCGGCGACGTAGCCGAGGTGGAGCGCGGCGCCGCCCATCAGCTGCACGTCGTAGTGCCGCTGGCCGAGCACGCGCTTGGCGGCCTCACGGACGGTGGCGAACGCCTCGGGGAGCAGGTCGTCCAGGCTCTCACCATCGGCGTAACGCTGCTTGTACTCCTCGGTGAGAGCCCGCAGCTCGGCGTCGGAGAGGTCGACGAAGTCCTCTTCGATGGAGTTGACCTGGTCCGCGATGCGGTGCAGCTTGCGCAGGATCTTGCCTTCGCCTGCACGCATGATCTTCGAGAGGACGGACACGGGGGTTTGTCTCCTTGCCGGTCGGGCCTGGGACGGTCGGTTTCCATTTCACGTACTGAGCAACGGCCATCGTATGCGAGGACCCGGCTGGGCCGGGAGGCCTGGCGGCCCGACGGCTGCTTCACCCAGGACAACGGACGGGGCACGGCGATAGTGCCGCATCGGCGCGACGAATTGCGCGAACTGTGATCGCGTGCTCACGTACAGCGAAAACCTTTGGCCTGTCGGCGGGCGGCCGAGCACAATCGGCCGATGGAACCCCTCACGCTCCCCACGGACCGCCTGGTCCTGCGCCCGGTCGGACCGCATGACACACAGGCGGTGTACGACGCCGTGCAGGACCCCGACATCCAGCGCTGGACCACGGTGCCGTCGCCGTATCTGCCCGAGCACGCGAGCGGCTTCACCGAGCAGCTGGTCCCCGACGGCTGGGCGGACGGTTCGATGTTCACCTTCGGCGTCTTCCTCACCGGCGGGGAACTCACGGGCATGCTCGCCCTCACCATGCGCTCGCTCGGCACGGCGGAGATCGGTTTCTGGGCGGCCAAGGAGCATCGCGGCCGCGGCTACGTCACGGAGGCCACGCTCGCCGCGTGCCGGTGGATCTTCACCGAGGTCGGCGTCGACCGGGTCGAATGGCGCGCCGAGGTCGGCAACCACGCGTCCCGCACGGTGGCCGAACGCGCGGGCTTCACCATCGAGGGCACCCTGCGCTCGGCGATCAACAACAAGGGGGTACGCCGGGACTGCTGGGTCGGCTCCCTGCTCCCCTCGGACCTGGGGCTGGCGTCCACGGCGCCGTACCTGCCCGCCCGCGCCCAGTGAAACCGCAGCTCAGCACGGACTGTCAGTGGCACCCTCTATCGTCCGTGGCATGACGACCCTGCCGCGCCCCACCACCTCCCTCACCGCGGACGACGCCCGCCGTATCGCCCTGCGGGCCCAGGGCCTCCTCGGCGCGCCCGACCGGCGGGGTGGAGTCCGCGGGGTGCTGCGCCACCTCGGCGCGGTCCAGCTCGACACCATCTCGGTCCTCGCCCGCTCGCATGAGCTCATCCCCTATGCCCGGCTCGGCGCGGTGGGCCGCACCGCGGTCGAGGCCGCCTACTGGAAGTCCGCGTCCACGGGCGTGTCGCCCTCGCGCCCGCACGCCTTCGAGTACTGGTCGCACGCGGCGTGCATCCTGCCCATCGAGGAGTGGCCGCGCTTCGCCTTCCGCCGCCGCGCCTACCGCGACCGCCCGCACTGGAACCACGAGCTGCCCGAGGGCGCCTACGACCAGGTCATCAAGCAGCTGCGTGCGGAGGGCCCGCTGACGTCCACGGAGCTGGGCGGCGCGAAGAAGACGAACGAGTGGTGGGACTGGTCCGGCACCAAGGTCGCCGTGGAGCGCGCGCTGATGTACGGCGAGGTCGTGTGCGTCGAGCGGCGCGGCTGGAAGCGGGTGTACGACCTCGCCGAGCGCGCCGTCCCGGACGCGCTGCTGCACGACGAGCTGGACGACGGCGAGTGCCTGCGCCGCCTCGTCCGGCTGGCCGGCGAGTCGCTCGGGGTCGGCACACGCGCGGACATCGCCGACTACCACCGCCTCAAGGGCGAACAGGTCGACGCGGTCATCGCCGACTCGGGCCTGGTGCCGGTCGAGGTCGAGGGCTGGGGGAAGCCTGCCTGGGCGGACCCGGCGGCCCTGGCGACGCCACCGCGCGGCCGTCACCGGACCACGCTGCTGTCGCCGTTCGACTCGCTGGTCTGGGAACGGGCGCGCACGGAGCGCATCTTCGGCTTCACCCACCGCCTGGAGGCGTACGTCCCCAAGCCGAAGCGGGTCTACGGCTACTTCGCGATGCCGGTGCTGGCGGGCGGCCGGCTGGTCGGGCGGGTCGACCCGGCCCGCGAGGGCCGCACACTGGTGGCCAAGCAGGTCACCCTGGAGGGCCCGAAGGCGGTCCCGGCCCTCGCCCAGGCCCTGGTCGAGGCGGCCACGTGGGTCAACTGCACGGACGTCCGGGTGGAGCGGGTGGACGCACCCGGGCTGCGCGAGCCGCTGACGCGGGAGCTCGCCCGCGCTCTCGCCTAGGCCACGAGCGCTACCGGATCTCCAGGATCTTCTCCCGCATCGCGTAGACCACGGCTTCCATCCTGGAGTGCAGCTGGAGCTTCTCCAGGATGTTGCGGACGTGGTTCTTCACGGTGTTCTCCGAGATGAACAGCTCCTTGGCGATGTCCCGGTTGTTCATCCCGGTGGCGACGAGCTTGAGGACCTCCAGTTCCCGGTCGGTGAGCCGCGGCGCGGGCACGAGCCGCCGCTCGTCGGTGCGCTGGATCATCGACTTGAACTCGGTCAGGAGCTTGGACGCCATGGACGGGCTGATCTGCGACTGTCCGTCGGCCACCGCGCGGATGGCGGTCGCCACCTCGTCCGTCGAGATCTCCTTGAGCAGGTATCCGGTCGCGCCCGCCTTGATCGCGTCGTAGAGGTCGGCCTCCTCGTCGCTGATCGTCAGCATGATGATCTTCGCGCTGGGGGCGACCTCCTTGATGGAGGTGCAGGCCTCGATCCCGCCGCGCTTGGGCATGCGGACGTCCATCAGCACGATGTCGGGCAGCAGATCTGCGGCCTTGTCCACGGCCTCGGCGCCGTCACCGGCCTCGCCGACGACCTGGATGTCCTCCTCGGCCGCGAGCACGATCTCCAGGCCGCGCCGGAAGAGGGCGTGGTCGTCCACGACCAGGACTCTGATCGGCTCCGCGCGTACGGAGCCCGTGTCCGGCCGCATGCCGATGACTCCGTCGTCGCCATCCTCGTCCCGCATCGGTCCGAAGGTGTCCGCCATCGTTCCTCCCCCTGAGGCTGTGGCCTGTGGTCCTGTGCCATCGCCAACCCAAGGCAGCGGCCCACCGGTTGGGCCGGTCCGGCCATGATTTCATGCCCGGGCGGCACAGGGGTGACGTGCGGGGCGTGAAGTGGTCGCACACAGGTGCCCCTGGGGGCGCACACGCGCTTCCAGGGGCACCGGTTCGGCTTGGGCCGGGATGTCAGCCGCCCAGCGTGCCACCCGCCGCGGGGGTCTGCGCCTCGGCGACCATCGGGTCCGTGCTGAGGTGGATCACGCCGTAGTCGTAGGCGTGCCGCCGGTAGACGACACTCGGTTCCTTCGTCTCCGCATCGACGAACAAGTAGAAGTCGTGGCCGACCAGCTCCATCTCGTAGAGGGCCTGGTCGAGGCTCATCGGGGAGGCGACGTGGGTCTTCTCGCGGACGACGAGGGGTCCGTCACCCTTGACCTCCAGCGAGCCGATCTTCTTCGTCGGCACCCCCTCCGTCTCTTCCTCGTGGACGGGAAGGCCGTTGCCGTTCAGCGTCGCCGCGCCCGGGACGTGGTCGGCCACCTCCGCCGCCGAGATCCGGCGTGCGCCTCGCCGCGAGAAACGCTTGTCGTGCTGCTTGCGCAGCCGCGCGTCCAGCTTCTCCGCCGCAAGGTCGAGTGCCGCGTACGGATCGCTGGCCGCCGCCTCCGCCCGGATCACCGGACCGCGGGAGCGGAGCGTGATCTCCACTCGATCGCAACGGTCGGCCTGTCGGGGGTTCGGCTCCTTGGACACCTCGACGTCGAGGCTGATCACCTTGGCATCGAGCCTCTGGATCTTCTCCAGCTTCAGCTTCTCGGCCACGTGCTTGCGGAACCGCTCGGGCACCTCGGTCTTGCGGCCCTTGACGACGATGTCCACGCAGAACTCCGTTCCCGGATCGCTCCGCCCGCTCGGCGGAGCATCTCCCTTTCGCACCAGGTCCGGTGAGCACCGGACCTCGGACTCGGTGACTTCCACCTCCTCCTCCCCCGTGGGCGAGATCTCCACCCCACCGGCCCGGGTGATAGCCGAAAACCCGTGCACGGCATTCCGATATGAGAGGGACGGCCTGCGGCTTTCCTCACAACCGAACATATCTCGCTCGGACGGATGTCGTCACCCTCTACTCCGGCGTACCTCCGTTCAGGTGAATTACCCCTCCCACCACCTGCAACGATGCAGGGTAGGCGGTCAGTTCCTGTTTATTTCGAAAGAATCCCGCGGAGCGGCGATCACAGCTGCAAGGAGCGCATGCCGGAGGGTCTTCAGCGATGCCCTTTCCGGTGCACCATGCACCCACTTCTCGCTCTCCGTCCGCGCCGCGATCCGTTGTTCATCCCTTCCTTCCCGAGTTACGGCCCCGTACACGGCCGTTCTCACCCGACTTCGCTCCCCTGCCGCCTCCCGAAGGGCCCGCGCCGCCTCCGCGAGGCTGGCGCCCGTCGTGATCAGGTCGTCGACGAGCACGACCCGCCCCGCGTCGAGCAGCCGGCCGCCGCCCGCCGTCACCTCCAGCGCACCCTCGAGATTCGCCAGGCGCCGCCGCGCGTCGAGCCCTGCCTGGTCCAGCACCGGCCGACGCTGGCGCAGCACGGCCGCCACCCTGGCCGACGTCCCGGTGCGCCGCAGCTCCCCGGCCGCCGCGAGCGCCATCCGCCGCACCGGATCGTGCCCGCGCGCCCGAACGGCCCACCGGGCGGAGGGCACGGGGACGAGCAGCACGGTCCCGGAGCCTTCGGCGCCGGTCCCGGCGCCGTACCGGCCGAGACCGGCCCGCACAGCCCCCGCCAGAGCCGCGCCCAGCTCTCCCGCGAGGGCCAGCACGCCCCGCTCCTTGTGGGCGAGAAGCAGTGAGCGCACCTCCTCGGCGTAGGGAGCCGCCGCATGCACCACCGGCAGCCCGGCCGGCTCCGGCACCGGCCGCACCCGGCGCGGCTCGCGACCGCACAGCGCGGCCCGGCAACGCGGGCAGAGCACCGTACGAGGTGCCCCGCAGCCCGCGCACTCGGCCGGCAGCACCAGGTCGGTGAGGTCCCGCCACCACCCCCGCATGTCCACCACTGTGCCAACGACGCAGCCGCCCTGCCACCCCTGTGGAAAACCGCCTGTGGACAGCCCCGGGGCCCGCGCACCGCCCACCACCCACATGGGGGAACAGGCGGGGCGCAGCACCACGCTCAGCCCGGATAGACCGGTGCCGACCCGTCCTTGTCCACCTTCTGCCACTGCGCTCCGGACGGCAGCCGCACGATCCCGTCGTCCGAGTAGGCCACCAGCGGCACCCGCTCGTCCTCGGACGCGGCGATCGCCCGCACCCCGGGGAGCGCGCCGGGCGCCGGGCCGTCGAGCGTGGCGCCGTCGACCTGGACGTACCGCATCTGCAGCACGCCGCCCTGCTCCCGGCCGACGACCAGCAGTCTGCTGTCCCCGGCCCACGACAGGGCGCTGACCTGCTCCAGGTCGGGAGCCGCCGAACGCAGTTCCACCACCGAGGTGCCCTGTCCGGTCCCGTCGTCGCGCTGGATCCGTCCGATGAGCAGGGACTGCTTGCCGTCCTTCTCCACCACGAGCGCGATCCGCACCCCGTCGGCGGCGACCCGCGCGTCCTTGATCTGGCCGGACAGGTCCGGAACCGCGACCTCCCGCGGTTTGGCGGTGTCCTGCTCCATGACGTACAGCCGCCGATGGTCCGGGTCCCGGTCGGCCACCCACAGGTCGCCGCGGGCGTCCCAGCTCGGTGTCGTCAGCCGGTCGGCGGGGGTCGGGCCCTGGCTGGTCACCACGGCGTCCCCGAGCGAGCCGCCCGACGCCAGCGACGTCACGAACAACGACCTGCCCTGGTCGCCGACGCCCGCCGCGGTGTGCTCGTCCCGCGACACCGCCACCGACTCGAGCGCCTTGTCCCCCTCACCCAGCGGACCCGGCACCGGGACGGCACTGGTGCCGGTGCTGCCCGTCGGTATCCGCACCAGCCGGTGCTTGCCGTCGAGGAAGTACAGGTTGTCCGGGCTCTTGGCCGATCCCCGCCAGGCGATGGACTCGGCGCGCTCCTCGCTCAGGTCGCACAGCCGGTGGCCGCCGACGCCCTGCAGCTCCACCGACTCCAGCGTCGGCGCCAGGTTCCGCAGCGTGAACAGCACCTGCGTCGCCATCTCGGTGCACTTGGGCCCCGTGACCTGGGACGCCTTGAGGTTCAGCGGCACGGTCAGCTTGTTCTGGTCGTCCGGTGCCAGCCCCGATGCGTCCTTCTGCAGTGTCGTACCGGTGGGGAAGCTGGATCTGACGACCGGCCTGAGCCAACGGGTGGGACCGCCGACCAGCGAGCGGACCATCTGCGTCATCGGATCCACCTTGCTGCGCACGAACACCGGGTCGGCGACCGCCACCGGCTGTCCCGCCGCCCCGACCGCCGCGTCGGAGGCGAAGTAGTACTTGTCGACGGCCGTGTAGTTGCGCTGGAAGTCCGACTTGCCCATGACGACACCGTTGGGCAGCCCGTCGATGCGCCACTGGCCGTTCTTGGGGTTCCGCGTCAGGTGGACCTTCTTGCGGAAGGCGCCGCCGGCCGGCTGGTACGCCAGCTGCGCGTCCACGGTCGCGACCCGGCTGCCCGCCAGCACGCAGGTGACGCTGCTGCTCGGCTCCGTACCGCCGCCCGCCCGGCAGTCCGGCTCGATGCTCGGCCCGTTGGCGAGGACCGTGGTCGACCGCTCCGGCCGCCAGTGGCTCGCCGCATCCGACGCCAGATACTTGCGTGCCGTGTCGTAGTCCGGGTCGTCGCTGGTCAGCGCCTCCAGGAAGCCCTGCATGATCTCGGCGGGCCCGGCGCCCTCGGCGGGCGGCATGGCGAACACCCGGACCCGGGTGTCCTGCCGCGGTGTGGACTCCACATTCCGCAGATCCCCGCTGTCGGGCATCGAGGCGCACCCGGCCAGCAGTACGGCCCCCAGGGCGGCGTACGCCACCGCGCGTCCCGACCCGGGCCGGGCGCCCCCCTTGCGGTCAGCGCCCACGAAATGCCTCCCCTGGCTCGGTCGAGTCCTCCGCTTGGGCCGCATCCGGCCGGGCCGCGCCCGCGTCGGGTGCCGGAGGTGTGACGGGCTTGTCGTCCGTGCGCTGCGTGCCACCGGTAGGCCGGGGCACCACACGCGCGCCGTTGCCGTTGCCGGGCAGCGCGGCCGGGTCCGCGGTGCCCGACCGTGGCGCGATCGGGGCGCGCGGCGGCAGCGCGGGCGCCTGGACGCCACCGTGCTGGACCGGTACGGTCGCCCGCTTCTCCTCGCCCCCGCCGGGCAGACCGGCCTCGTCGAGACCGCGGTTGCGGCGCGAGTCCTTGGGCTCCAGCGGTATCGGTGAACCCCGCAGCGGCTCGTCCGCGGTCCGGGGCAGCGTCAGCCGGAACTGGGAGCCGCCGCCCGGCTCACCCCAGGCCTGCAGCCAGCCGCCGTGCAGCCGTGCGTCCTCCAGGGCGATCGACAGCCCGAGGCCCGTACCGCCGGTGGTACGCGCGCGTGCCGGGTCCGCACGCCAGAAGCGGCTGAAGACACGCGTCGCCTCGCCCGGCTTGAGCCCCACGCCGTAGTCGCGCACCGCGACCGCGACCGCGCCGCCCGCCGCGGCGAGCTTGACGACGACATCCCGGCCTTCGCCGTGCTCGACGGCGTTGACCACGAGGTTGCGCAGCACGCGCTCCACACGGCGGGCGTCGGCCTCGGCGACGACGGGCTGCTGATCGCCGATCACGCGTATGTGCGTTCCCTTGCGCTCGGCGAGCGGCTCGGCGCCGCTGACCACGCGCCGGACGACCTCCCTGAGGTCTATCGGCTCGGCCTCCAGCGCCGCCGCGCCCGCGTCGAAGCGGCTGATCTCCAACAGGTCCGCGAGCAGTGACTCGAACCGGTCCAGCTGGTCGGCGAGCAGCTCGGCCGACCGCGCGGTCACCGGGTCGAAGTCCTCGCGCGCCTCATGGATGACGTCGGCGGCCATGCGCACGGTCGTCAGCGGGGTGCGCAGCTCGTGCGACACGTCCGAGACGAACCGGCGCTGCATCCGCGAGAGGTCCTCCAGCTGCTGGATCTTCACCTGGAGGTTCTGCGCCATCTTGTTGAAGGCCTCGCCCAGGCGCGCGATGTCGTCCTCGCCGGTGACCTTCATCCGCTCCTGCAGCCGCCCGGCGGACAGCCGCTCCGCGATCCCGGCCGCCATCCGCACCGGCGTGACGACCTGGCGCACCACCAGCCAGGCGATGGCACCGAGCAGCACGACGACGAACAGCCCGGCGGTGGCCAGCGTGCCCTTGACCAGGCTCAGGGACTTCTCCTCCTGCGTGAGCGGGAAGAGGTAGTACAGCTCGTACGGCCGCCCGTTGGGGTCGTTGACCTGCTTGCCGATGACCAGCGCCGGCTGCGGGTCCTTGCCGTTCGAGTAGACGATCTGGGTGTAGCTCTGGGCGGCGGTCATCCCGTTGTTGACCCGCTCGCGCAGGTCGGCGGGCACGCTGGAGGTCGGGTTGACGTTCCCGGAGCCGCGCGGGCTGCGACCGCCGCCGCTGTCGTCGCCGACCGGCAGCGTGACGACGTCGAAGGCGCCCGCGCCGCCGCTGGACAGCGACTCCACGAGGTCACTCATCCACTGGATGACGTTCTGCGACTGCCGGCCGTCCACGGTCGCCGTGCCGTCGGCGGTGCCGGCCCCTGCGGCCGCACCGGTGCCGGCGCCGCTGGCCGCCTCGTCCGCCTTCTGCTTGGCCACCGCGAAGCCGCCCGTGGCCTGGCTCTGCGAGGCCTTCACCTTCGCGTCGAGCAGGCCGTTGCGCACCTGCCCGATCACGACGAAGCCGAGCAGCAGGACGACGCCCAGCGACATCACCAGCGTCGTGGCGACGACCCGCAGCTGGATGTTGCGCCGCCACAGCCGCATCACCGGCAGCAGCGGTCGGCGCACCCAGCGCAGGAGCAGCCTGATGACCGGGCTGCCCTGGACCCCGCCCTCCAGCAGCCCGCCCTCGAAGAGATTCCTCAGCCGCGCACCAGCCATCCGGCCGACAGGCCGCCCCGGACGGGCCCCGGACCGGCCGGGAGCCGAAGCGGCGCTGTCCCCGGACATGTCAGCTCGGTCCAGCCTTGTAACCGACACCACGGACGGTCACCACGATCTCCGGCCGTTCCGGGTCCTTCTCGACCTTGGAACGCAGCCGCTGGACGTGCACGTTGACGAGCCGCGTGTCGGCCGCGTGCCGGTAACCCCACACCTGCTCGAGCAGCACCTCACGGGTGAACACCTGCCACGGCTTGCGGGCGAGCGCGACCAGCAGGTCGAACTCCAGCGGGGTCAGCGCGATCGACTGCCCGTCCCGCTTCACCGAGTGCCCGGCCACGTCGATGACCAGGTCACCGATGGTCAGCTGCTCCGGCGCCGGCTCCTCCGACCGCCGCAGCCGCGCCCGGATCCGGGCGACCAGCTCCTTCGGCTTGAACGGCTTGACGATGTAGTCGTCGGCGCCCGACTCCAGGCCCACGACCACGTCGACGGTGTCGCTCTTCGCCGTGAGCATCACGATCGGCACCCCGGACTCCGCCCGGATCAGCCGGCACACCTCGATGCCGTCCCGTCCGGGCAGCATCAGGTCCAGCAGCACCAGATCCGGCTTGGTCTCCCGGAAAGCGGCCAGCGCCTTGTCGCCGTCGGCTACGAAAGACGGCTCAAAACCTTCACCACGCAGCACGATCCCGAGCATCTCGGCCAGTGCGGTGTCGTCGTCGACGACAAGGACTCGTCCCTTCATAAACGACATCATCCCATTCTCATAACAGCGACAGGTGCCCTGGTGAGGGAGGTCACTGGCCGGTGACCTTAGTCGTACCGGGCCGTCACTGTCTGCCCCTGTCCGCCGACGTCGATGTCCGTCACGGATGCCGGCTTGACGCCGCCCGGCCGCTGACCGGGTTCCGCCGGTCGCCATCACCCTCGTACAGGCACAGGACGGACATGACGGACCTGGCGAGTCACGCGCCAGTGCGCCGGGACGCGACAGCCGGAGGGAGGCGCTGCGCCATGCCCCAGTTCATGGCGCGGGATTTCGAGAGACCTGAACACGGCCCCTCGGCCTGCCGATCACCGCAGGCGGAGGGGCCGTTGCCGACGGTCAGCGCGACATCGTCCGATCAGCTCGCCGTCACCTGGCGCGACCTGGCACACAGCTCCGCGAGAGCCTCGGCCGTCACGGGTGAAACGGCTCCCTCCTCGGTGACGATGGCCGTCACCAGCTCGGGCGGCGTCACGTCGAACGCCGGGTTGTACGCCTGGGTCCCCAGGGGCGCCACCGGTATCCCGCCGCCCACTCCCGTCGCCGACACCTGAGGTGCTGTGACCTCGGTCACTTCGAACCCGGCTCGCTGCTCGACCTCGATGGACGCACCGTCGGGAGTGTCCGGATCGACCGTCGTGACCGGCGCCACCACGATGAACGGCACATGGTGGTACCGCGCCAGCACCGCGAGCGGATAGCTCCCCACCTTGTTCGCCACCGAGCCGTCGGCCGCGATCCGGTCCGCCCCGATCAGTACCGCGTCCACCTCACCCGCCGCGAACAGCGAACCCGCCGCGTTGTCGGTGAGCAGGGTGTACGCCATGCCGCTGCGGGCCGCCTCGTACGCCGTCAGGCGAGCGCCTTGCAGCAACGGACGCGTTTCGTCCACCCACAGCCGCCGCAGCCGCCCCTCTCGGTGCGCCGCCAGAGCCACCGCGAAGGCCGTGCCCTCGCCGCCCGACACCAGCGAACCGGAGTTGCAGTGGGTGAGAACCCGGTGCCCGCCACCGGGCAGCAACTCGTCCAGAAGCGCCAGACCGTGAGCCGCCATCCGCCTGCTGGCCTCGGCGTCCTCCCGGTGCAGCGCCCGCGCGGCGGCGAGCGCGGCGGTGGCCGCCGCGGTCGGATCGCCGGTCTTCACCAGCGCTGCCTGGTGCGCGGCCCGGGCCCGGCGCACGCCGGCGGACAGGTTCACCGCGGTGGGCCGTGCGCTCTCCAGCGCCCCTGCCGCCTCCGCCACGTCGAAGCCGCGAGCGGCGGCGAGCGCGACACCGTACGCGCCCGCGATGCCCAGCAGCGGCGCCCCGCGCACGGCCAGCGAACGGATCGCCTCCACCAGCGCCGACGCGTCCGTGCACACCAGCTCGACCTCCTCGGCCGGCAGCCGCGTCTGATCGAGAAGGACCAGTACAGGGCCTTCGGGTGGTTCCTCCCACCGGATCACAGGTATCTCGGTCGGCCGCTTGTCCCTGTCGGTTCGCGCCTGCTGATCAGCCATGCGGTCAGTCTGCCCCGTATCCGGCGGACAATTGAAGGGATCCAGCCCCTACCGTGGCCGGTCACCCGGCGACCACCCCATGGCACGATGGCTGCCAACCTGCCGCCGCGACCGCGGACGGGCACCGAGAAGGAGCTTCGATGACAGACACTCCGGGCTGGGCCTCGCCCGGATCCGCCCCGTCCTCCGAGGGGCGGGAACCCGGCGCGTCCGATCCCGTCGAGCCTGCGGACCGCCCCGGCGACACCGCACCCGCGCCGCAGCCGGGCGCCAACGCGCAGGGCCCCGGCGTGAAGTGGTCCAAGGAGCAGCCGCCACCCGGCCAGTGGTCCGCGCCCACCGGTGCCCCCAGCCCGAACCAGCCCCCTCCGCCCGGCCCGGGCTGGGGCGGCCGGCCGCCCATGGGCCCCGGCCACGGCGGCTACGCGGGCCCGCCCGCCGGCCACGGCACCCCCGGCGGCTACGGAGCCTGGAGCGGTGGCTGGGGCGGTCCCCCGCCCGCCGCCAAGCCCGGCGTCATCCCGCTGCGCCCGCTCGGCGTCGGCGAGATCCTCGACGGCGCCGTCTCCACCATGCGCACCTACTGGCGCACGGTGCTCGGAGTCTCCCTCGCGGTCGCTCTGTTCACGACAACCACCCTCGTCGTCGTACAGGGTTACGTCCTGAACAACGCCCTCGCCCAGGTACAGCTCGGCAGCCGCGACGCCAACCCCGACGACGTCTACCGCGCCCTGCCCGACATCATGATCGGCACCGGTGTCGTCGCCGTGATCGCCGCGGTCGCCGTGGTCATCGCAACCGCCCTGCTCACCACCATCACCAGCCGCGCGGTCCTCGGCAGGCCCGTCAACATCGGCGAGGCCTGGCGCGACGCCCGCCCGCAACTCCCGAGGCTGTTCGGCCTGATCCTCCTGCTGGGACTGATCGTCGTCGGCGTGATGGCCGCCGGGGCACTGCCCGGCATCCTCGTCGTCCTCGCCGGCGGCAGCGCCGCCGCGGGAGCGGGCCTGCTGGCCCTGGGCCTCCTCGGATCCGGCGTCCTCGCGACATGGCTGGTGATCCGCTTCTGCCTGGCCACGCCCGCCCTGATGCTGGAACGGCAGAGCATCGTCAAGGCCATGAGCCGCTCCGCGAAGCTGGTGCGCGGCTCCTGGTGGCGCACGTTCGGCATCCTGCTCCTCACCGGGCTCATCGTCAGGATCGTCCAGGCACTCGTCTCCATCCCCTTCACCGTCATCGGAGCCGCCGTGAGCGGCGACGGCATCAACGACCTCCTCGGCACCGGCGGCGGACACCCCAGCTGGATGTCGCTGATCATCCAGGGCGTCGGCGCCCTGATCGGCAGCACACTCACCCTGCCGATCAGCGCGGGCGTCACCGTGCTGCTCTACATCGACCAGCGCATCCGCCGGGAGGCCCTCGACCTCGAACTGGCCCGCGCCGCCGGTGTCCAGACCTCCGGCACCGGCACCCCCGGTCCCGTCCCCGGGAGCTGATGCGGTGAGTCTCACGGGGGGAGCGCTCACGGCGGCGGCCTCGTCCGGCGCCCGCGAAACGGTCGTACGAGGCCTGCTGCGCGTCGCGGACACCGCCCTGCGCGCAGCCGACGGCTCGGGAGACGAGCCACCCCTGACCACGCCCCGCGATCCCGCGCGGGAGGCGGCCCGCCGCGAGCTGTCCAAGCGGATGTACCACGAGAACGACCCCGGGCTGCTCCAGCGCGCACTGAACGCGTTCTGGGACTGGCTCGACCGGCTGTTCAGGTCGGCCGCCTCGGCGACACCCGGCGGCACCCTCGGCCTGGTCGTCGTGGTCCTGTTCGTCGTCGCCGTCCTGGCCGCCCTGTGGTGGCGCCTCGGCACCCCCCGCCGACAGCCCTCCTCCGCCACCGTCCTGTTCGACGACCGCCCCCGCAGCGCCGCCGAACACCGCGCGGCCGGCGAGGCACACGCGGCCCAGGGACACTGGAACCAGGCCGTCCAGGAACGCATGCGGGCCATCGTCCGCTCCCTGGAGGAGCGCACCCTGCTCGACGAGCGCCCGGGCCGCACCGCCGACGAAGCAGCCGCCGAGGCCGGCCGGACGCTCCCCGCGCACACGGACCGGCTGCGCACCGCGGCCCGCGACTTCGACGACGTGACATACGGCGGACGCAAGGCGACCGAGCAGTCGTACCGCCGCATCGCCGAACTCGACCGCGACCTGCAACGCACCAGGCCCGCCCTCCCCCACAGCACCACCAGCACGGCCCACAGCACCCACCAGGGGACCGCCGAGTGACCGCCCAGGCCACACTGCCGACGACCTCCACCGCGCCCACCGCCCGCCAGGTGTGGACGCGCACACGAGGCATCACGCTCGCCGTCGTGCTGATCCTGGTGGCGGCCGTCGCCATGGCGGCCGTACGCTCCACCGCCCGGCACGGAGAGCTGGACCCGCGCTCCGCCGACCCCTACGGCAGCCACGCCATCGCCCGACTCCTGTCCGACCGGGGCGTTTCCACACGGGTGGTCACCACGCTCGGCGCGGCACGCTCCGCCGCCGGGCCGGACACCACGCTTCTGGTCGCGGTGCCCGACCTGCTGACGAGCCGACAACAGACGGAACTGCACACGGCCACCGCGGCGTCCGGCGGGCGCACCGTCCTCGTCGCGGCCGGAAGCTCGTCCGTGCAACGACTGGCCCCGGGAGTGACCGCGGACCCGGCCACCAGCGCCGGCACCACACTCGCCCCCGACTGCGCCCTGCCCGAAGCCCGGCGCGCGGGCAGCGCCGACACCGGCGGGATCCGCTACACCACCAGCCGTCTCGACGCCGACTCCTGCTACTTCAGCGCGCGCCTCGCCACCCTGCTGCGCATCCCCGCGGCATCCGGGCACGGCGACACCGTCGTGCTCGGCGCGCCCGACATCCTCTACAACGACCGCCTCGACCAGCAGGGCAACGCCTCGCTGGCCCTCCAACTCCTCGGCTCCCGCCCTCATCTGGTCTGGTACCTCCCCTCGCTCTCCGACGCCGCGGCCACCGACACCGGCGACCGGAAGGACTTCCTCGACCTGCTCCCCTCGGGCTGGCTCTGGGGCACCCTGCAGCTGTTCGTCGCAGCGGTCCTCGCCGCCTTCTGGCGGGCACGCCGCTTCGGCCCTCTCGTGCCCGAAAAACTCCCCGTCGCGATCCGCGCCTCCGAGACCGCCGAAGGCCGCGCCCGCCTCTACCGCAAGGCCAACGCCCGCGACCGCGCAGCCGCCGCTCTTCGCTCCACCACCCGCACCCGCCTCGCCCCCCTCGTCGGCGTCCCCGTCACTCAGGCGCACACGCCCGAGGCCCTGCTCCCCGCCCTGTCCGCCCACCTCTCCGGCGACGGACAGGCCCTGCGCTCCCTGCTCTTCGGACCGCCGCCCGGCGACGACGCGGCCCTCATCGCACTGACCGACCAACTCGACGCCCTCGAAAGAGAGGTACGCCGTTCATGATGGACCCGACCACTGACAACGCCGGGACCGCCGGGGACGCGGCCACCGCCCGCGCATCCCTGGAAGCCCTGCGCGCCGAGATCGCCAAAGCCGTGGTCGGCCAGGATCCCGCCGTGACCGGCCTCGTCGTCGCCCTCCTGTGCCGCGGACACGTTCTCCTCGAAGGAGTCCCCGGAGTCGCCAAGACGCTGCTCGTCCGCGCCCTGGCATCCGCACTCGAACTCGACACCAAGCGCGTCCAGTTCACACCGGACCTGATGCCGAGCGACGTCACCGGCTCCCTCGTCTACGACACCCGCACCGCCGCCTTCTCCTTCCAGGAAGGCCCGGTGTTCACCAACCTCCTCCTCGCCGACGAGATCAACCGCACCCCGCCCAAGACCCAGTCCTCCCTCCTGGAAGCCATGGAGGAGCGCCAGGTCACGGTCGACGGCACCCCGCGCCCGCTCCCGGAACCGTTCCTCGTCGCGGCGACCCAGAACCCGGTCGAGTACGAAGGCACCTACCCCCTCCCGGAAGCCCAACTGGACCGCTTCCTGGTCAAACTGACGATCCCTCTGCCGTCCCGGCAGGACGAGATCGACGTCCTGACCCGCCATGCCGCCGGCTTCAACCCGCGCGACCTGCGCGCCGCCGGCGTACGCCCCGTCGCCGGACCCGCCGACCTGGAAGCGGCCCGCGCCGCCGTCGCGAAGACGACCGTGTCTCCCGAGATCACCGCCTACGTCGTGGACATCTGCCGCGCCACCCGCGAGTCGCCCTCCCTCACGCTCGGCGTCTCCCCGCGCGGTGCCACCGCCCTCCTGGCCACCTCACGCGCCTGGGCCTGGCTGACGGGCCGCGACTACGTCATCCCCGACGACGTCAAAGCCCTCGCCCTGCCCACCCTGCGCCACCGCGTCCAACTGCGGCCGGAGGCGGAGATGGAAGGCGTGACGGCGGACTCCGTCATCAACGCCATCCTCGCCCACGTCCCGGTCCCCCGCTGATGGCGCTCACCGGACGCGCCGCCCTCCTCGCGGCCCTCGGCTCGATTCCCATCGGCGTCCTGGAACCCGGCTGGACCGGAATCCTCGCGGTCAACGGCCCGCTGGCCCTCGCCTGCGCCTGCGACTACGCGCTCGCCGCCCCGGTACGCCGGCTCGTCCTGTCCCGATCCGGGGACACCTCCACCCGTCTGGGCGAGACCGCCGACGTCACGCTCACGGTCACGAACCCGTCCCGCCGCCCCCTGCGGGCACAGCTGCGGGACGCCTGGCCACCCAGCAGCTGGCAGCCGGGCACCGAGACAGAGGCCTCCCGCCACCGTCTGACCGTCCCCCCGGGCGAACGCAGACGCGTGACCACGCGACTGCGCCCGACCCGCCGCGGCGACCGCCAGGCCGACCGCGTGACGATCCGCTCGTACGGCCCCCTCGGCCTGTTCTCCCGCCAAGGCGCCCACAAGCTGCCGTGGTCGGTACGCGTCCTGCCCCCGTTCACCAGCCGAAAGCATCTCCCGTCGAAACTCGCCCGGCTGCGCGAACTCGACGGCCGCACCAGCGTGCTGACACGCGGTGAGGGAACGGAGTTCGACAGCCTGCGCGAGTACGTCCCCGGCGACGACACCCGTTCGATCGACTGGCGAGCCACAGCCCGCCAGTCCGCTGTCGCCGTCCGCACGTGGCGCCCCGAACGCGACCGGCACATCCTGCTCGTCCTGGACACCGGCCGCACCTCGGCCGGCCGCGTGGGCGACGCACCACGCCTCGACGCCTCCATGGACGCGGCACTTCTCCTCGCGGCACTGGCCTCCCGGGCCGGCGACCGCGTGGCCCTCCTGGCGTACGACCGCCGGGCACGGGCCCTTGTCCAGGGCCGCTCGGCGGGTGACGTGCTGCCGGGCCTGGTCAACGCGATGGCCACGCTGGAACCGGAGCTGGTCGAGACCGACGCTCGCGGACTCACCGCGGCTGCCCTGCGAACCGCTCCCCGCCGTTCCCTGATCGTGCTGCTCACGACGCTCGACGCGGCCCCGGTGGAAGAGGGGCTGCTGCCCGTACTGCCTCAGCTCACTCAGCGGCACACTCTTCTGGTCGCCTCGGTGGCGGATCCGCACATCGCTCGCATGGCCGAGGCCCGAGGAGACGCGGAAGCGGTGTACGAGGCCGCGGCAGCGGCTCAGGCCCAGAGCGAGCGCCAGCGCACTGCCGAGCAGCTACGACGACATGGGGTGACCGTCGTCGACGCGACACCGGAGGATCTGGCGCCGGCACTGGCGGACGCGTATCTGGCACTGAAGGCGGCGGGTCGGCTCTGATTTCTGATCCGTTTCGGCTCCGCCGCCCTCCGGGGAACGCGTGCCCCAAACGCAGAAAGGCCCACGCCATACGGCGTGGGCCTTTCTCAAAAATTGTTCGGCGGCGTCCTACTCTCCCACAGGGTCCCCCCTGCAGTACCATCGGC